>JBDHZW010000044.1:0-25421 GCA_039812105.1 Nakamurella sp. | reverse complement strand
CTGGCGTCCGAGCTGGAGGAGGCGCTCGGTGCGGCGCCGGGCACCGTGATCGTGGCCAGTCACGACCGCTGGCTGCGGCGCCGCTGGACCGGGCCGGAGTACCGGATGGCCGGCTGACGCCACTGCCGTACCGACGTCCACCCTCGAACGGGTGAATCGCCGCGGACCTTGGTTCACGGACAGTCGCGTCCTGATGACCGGATCGACATCCATCTCGGAGTCGGGGAACGAGCAAGCACGCTGCGTGACTGGACGAATGTCCACCGGCCCTTCCGTCGAGATCCGGAGTCCCATTCGGGGGAACTCCGACTTGTCTGCCCATCGCTCATAGTAAGAATCTTCTTGATCGTGCTACCGTTTGTTACTCCGAACGGGCGTTACTGGGGGCAGACGACGGCGTTCGGGTGAAGTTCTGGTGACAGTTAGTCAGACCGCTGACGCCAGATGACTGCTGGTCCGGCACGGGGAGTGGCGATGTGGGGGTTGAGCCGCGGCATGCGGACGTCGACTGAGGTTGTCCGGCGGCGGGACGGGCGGGCCGGCAGGTCCGCGCGCACCGTCGGTTCACTGGTCACGGTGGTGGCGCTGGCGGTATCCGCCGTCATGATCGACGTCGTCGTGGCGCCGACTGCGTCCGCCGCTCCGGCGCCAGTGCAGACGTCCGGCACCGGCATGGTCACGGCCGAGGCGTTGCCAACGGTCCAGGTCAACGGCGTGGTGTGGTCGCAGGTGGTCGTCGGGAACAAGGTGTTCGCCGGCGGCAGCTTCAGCCAGGCCCGGCCGGCCGGGGCCGCGGCCGGCACCAACCAGACCCCGCGGTCCAACCTGCTGGCCTACGACATCACCACGGGTGCCCTGGACACAAGCTTCGCGCCCGTCCTCAACGGGCAGGTCCGATCGGTGACCGCGTCGCCGGACGGCAAGACCGTCTACGTGGGCGGCGATTTCACCACGATCAACGGTGGCACCCGAAGCCGGATCGCCGCCTTCGACGCCGCGACCGGCAATCTGATCACCGGCTTCCTCGCCTCGGCCGACTACAACGTGTACTCCGTGGCGGCCACCAACTCCACCGTCTACATCGGCGGCGACTTCAACAACGCCCGGGGGGTGGCCCGGGCCAAGCTCGCGGCCTTCAACACCAAGGGCGACCTGCTGGGCTGGAACCCGGGCGCGGACGCCAAGGTCAACGCGCTGGTGCTGACCCCCGACCAGTCCAAGGTCGTGGTCGGCGGTGCCTTCGTCAAGCTGGCCGGCGCCAACTCCTACGGCAACGGCGCGGTCGACGCCACCACCGGCGCCTCGGCGACCTGGAAGGCCAACGGCCTGATCCGCAATTACGGCAGCCAGGCCGCCATTCTGGGCCTCTCGACCGACGGCACGTCGATATACGCCAACGGCTACGTCTACGGGGCCAACGGCAACTTGGAGGGCGTGTACTCGGCCAACCCCGCCGACGGCAGCATCAACTGGGTCGAGGATTGCCACGGCGACAGCTACGGCACCTACGCGCCGGCCAATTCGACCGACGCGGTGTACGTGGTCAGCCACGCCCACTACTGCGGCAACGTGGGCGGTCACCCGCAGACCGACCCCTGGACGTTCCAGCGCGGCATGGCCTTCACCAAGCAGACCACCGGCACGCTCAACGCGGATCCGTACGGATACTACAACTTCGTCGGCACGCCCAGCCCGTCGATCCTGAGCTGGTTCCCGCAGCTGACGGCCGGCACCTACACCGGGCAGAGCCAGGCCGCCTGGACGGTCACCGGCAACGATCAGTACGTGGTGCTCGGCGGCGAGTTCCCCAGCGTGAACGGCGTCGCCCAGCAGGGGCTGGTCCGGTTCGCGGTGCACCCGATCTCCGCAGGCACCAAGCCGATCTACTCCGGCGGCAACCTGGTGCCGACGATCACCGACGTCGGCGGCGGCATGGTCCGCGCGACCGTCACCGCCAACTGGGATCGGGACGACTCGCGGCTGACTTACGAGCTGCTGCGGGACGGCAAGGTGGTCAAGACGCTGACCGCCGATTCCACCTTCTGGAACCGGCCGACCGTCACCTTCCTGGACAGTGGGCTAACCGCCGGCACGACGTACAAGTACCAGCTGCGGACAACCGATCCGGCCGGCAATGCCGCGGTCGGCAACCCGGTCACCTACACGGCGACCGCGAACTCCCCGGCGACCGGCGCATACGCGCAGTTGGTTGCCGGCCAGGGCGCCAACGCGTACTGGCGGCTCGGCGAGCAGTCCGGCACCGTCTACGACTGGGCCGGTACCAACGACGGCACCGCAGGCTCCGGGGTGACCCGGGGGGCGGCCGGCGCCATCGGCGGCGACCCGAACGCCGCCGCGTCGTTCAACGGCACGGACAACGGCCGGATGTCGACGGCGACCTCGCTGACCGGCCCGAACATCTTCACCGTGCAGGCCTGGGTCAAGACCACGACTACGTCGGGCGGCAAGATCATCGGCTTCGGCAACTCGCAGACCGGCACGTCCGGCAGCTACGACCGGCACATCTACATGGACAACTCGGGCAGGATCTTTTTCGGGGTGTACCCGGGCGCGGTGAAGACCGTGAGCACGTCGAAGTCGTACAACGACGGCCAGTGGCACCAGATCGTCGGCAGCCTCGGCCAGGGTGGGATGACCCTGTACGTCGACGGAGTCAAGGTCGGCCAGGACGCAACCGTGACCAGTGCGCAGAGCTACTCGGGCTACTGGAAGATCGGCGGCGACAACCTGGATGGTTGGACCAACCGGCCGACCAGCCGCAACTTCAACGGTTCCATCGATGAGGTGTCGGTGTACCCGATCGCGCTGACCGACCAGCAGGTCGCCGACCAGTTCAAGGCCGCCGGCGGCAAACTGCCTAACGTCGCCCCGACCGCGGCATTCACGGTCACAGCGGCCAACCTCAAGCTGACGGTCGACGCTGGCACCTCCGCCGACGCCGACGGCACCATCGCCAGCTACACCTGGGACTTCGGCGACGGCAGCACCGGCACCGGCGTGACCGCCGAGCACACCTACGCGACCGCCGGGACGTTCCAGGTCAAGCTGACCGTCACCGACGACGCCGGCGCCGCCACCACGCTGACCCAGCCGGTGACAACCACCAACCCACCGCCGAACCAGGCGCCGACGGCCTCGTTCGCGGCCGCCCCGACCAACCTGGCGGTCACCGTGGACGCGACCGGGTCCTCGGATCCGGACGGCACAATCGCGTCCTACGCCTGGGACTTCGGCGACGGCAGCACCGGCAGCGGCCTGATCGCGTCGCGGACCTACGCCGCGGCCGGCACCTACACCGTGACGCTGACGGTCACCGACAACGGGGGCGCGACCGCCACCACCACCCGGTCGGTCACGGTGACGGCTCCCCCGCCGCCCAACCAGGTACCGGAGGCGGCATTCACGGCGACCCCGGCCAACCTGTCCGTGACGTTCGACGGATCGGCGTCCAAGGACCTTGACGGCACCATCGCCTCCTACGCCTGGGACTTCGGCGACGGGCAGAGCGGCACCGGGACCAAGCCGTCGCATACGTACGGCTCGGCCGGCACCTATCAGGTCAAGCTCACCGTCACCGACAACGCCGGCGCCACGGGTACGAGTACCAGCCCGGTGACGGTGACCGCGCCGCCACCGGCGAACAAGGCCCCGGTAGCCGCCTTCACCTCGACGGTCAACGCGCTCACGGCCACCTTCGATGGGTCCGGTTCCTCGGACCCCGACGGCAGCATCGCCGCTTACGCCTGGGACTTCGGCGACGGGCAGAGCGGAACCGGAGCCAAGCCGTCGCACACCTACGCCACGGCGGACACCTACCAGGCCAGGCTCACCGTCACCGACAACCAGGGTGCGACCACCTCCGTCACCAAACCGGTGACCGTGGCCAAGGGCCAGAACCAGGTGCCGACCGCGGCCTTCACCTCGTCGGTAACGAACCTGGCCGCCGCCTTCGACGCGTCGACCTCGAAGGATCCGGACGGCAGCATCGCCTCCTACGCTTGGGATTTCGGTGACGGGCAGACCGGAACCGGAGACAAGCCGTCACACACCTACGGCGCCGCCGGGACCTACCAGGTCAAGCTCACGGTGACCGACAATGCCGGCGCCACCGGCACGATCACCAACCCGGTGACGGTCGCCGCCGCTCCCGTGACGGTATTCGGATCCGACGAGTTCGGGCGCACCGTGGCCGCCGGCTGGGGCAGCGCCGACCAGGGCGGCGCGTGGACAATCGCCGGCACCACCACCAACTTCTCGGTCGGTGGAGGAGTCGGCACCATCAAACTCGCGTCGGCCGGCTCGGGTCCGTCGGCGTGGCTCAACGCCATCAGCCAGGCGAACGTCGACAGCACCGTTGACGTCAAGCTGGACAAGGCGGCCACCGGCGGCGGCACCTACTTCTCACTGGCGGAACGACGTACAGGAACCAACGACTACCGGCTCAAGGTGCGGGCGATCGCCGGGGGCGCGGTATCCGCGCAGCTGACCAAGGTGGTCGGCGGGGCCGAGACCGCGGTGGGCAACGCGGTGACGATCTCAGGGCTGACCTTCAACGCCGGGGACACCCTTCGGCTACGGTTCCAGGTCTCCGGTACGGGCACCGCCACCCTGAACGGGAAGGTGTGGAAGGTCGGCGGCACCGAGCCGGCGTCCTGGCAGGTCACCGGGACTGACAGCACCGCGGTGCTGCAGGCGGCCGGCGGAATCGGGCTGGTGCCCTACCTGTCGAGCTCGTCGACCAACGCTCCGGTCACCGTGTCGGTGGACAACCTGACGGTGCGGGCGATCGGATAACGATCGGTCGCACCGGGCACGGCTCGGCGCGACCGCGGCGACGCACACGGTTCAGTGGTGCGCTTTCGAGCCAGAACTCGGACGATCAGGGTGGTGCCGGGGATCTGGTGGGTCATGTCCGCGTCGTCGAGCATGCCGAGCAGGACTTGACGTTCGTCGGCCTTGGCCCCGGTGACGGCGGCCGCGATCGGCAGCCCCTGCAGGGTGCACAGCATGTGTAGTCGCAGCCCCCAGAAGTACCGGCTGTGCGAGGCGCAGTACCCGTACTCGGCGAAGCCGACCAGGTCGGAGCGCTTGGCGGTTTCCCGGGACCGGCCGCATTCGACCGGCGTGGAGTCGGCAATCCACACGTCGTCGTCGAACATGTTGGTGCGGGTGCCCAACGCTCGAATGAGCCAGCTCAGCGTGTTGACCAGCTTGCGCAGCCGCTTGTTGTACCCGGGCTGCCGGGGCAGGTACGGGAACTGCCCCGACAGGTGCAGGTGCCCGAAACGCAGCCAGCGGGCTTCACTGGTGAAACCGAGAACGGCTTGCGCCACAGCCAAAGTCACCATTTCGGCATCGCTGATGCGCGGTGCTATGCCTACCGGTGGACGCCAGGGAACTCGGTCGGGGTTGGCCTTCAACAGGTCATCGACTTGCACGTACAGTGCAGTCACGAGGGTGTCCAGATCGGCGTCCACGCGGGCCTCCTGCTCGACGTTTGGGTTGCCACGCCGATTCTGGACACCCTCGCCGTTATGTCACGTCATCAACACCAGTCACACCAGTCACACTTGGAATCGATCATCTAGTGGGGTCACGGCGCCTCGGCCCATTTTCTGGACGGCCGAACCGTGTCGATTGGACGACCGAATGGTCAGTCCTGCATCAGGGTCGGTGAGTGGATCGTCTCCCACTGGTCGTCCGACAGGTACGCCAGGGCGGACGGGAACAGGCCGTTCTCCTCGCGGTCGATGTGACTCTTGAGCAGCAGCACCAGGTTCGGCACGTACGACAGGTCACCGGCGACGATCGCGTCGATGTGCCGGTCCAGTTCGGCGTGCTCGGCGCACAGCTCCTCGATGTGCTCGGTGAACAGGTCGTCCTTCTTCAGCTCGGCGAAGACGCCGTTCTCCTCCCGCCGAGTATGCGGGTGCAGCTTGCCGGCCAACTCCTGCGCGGCCGCCCGGGCGGCGTCGACGTCACCGTCCCGGTGGGCGGCGGTCAGCTGGTAGGCGCAGGCCGCGACGTCCTCGTGCTCCTTCGTCAACTTGGCGATCATCGGGATGTTGCGGCACCCGCAGTAGCTGCACATGTTTCACCACCCCCGCCGCTTGGGTCGGGAGCCCACCGGGTCTCCCGGCTTGCCCGCGTCCCGGGACCGGTAGACGATGTACGGCCGGAACAGGTACCCGATCGGCGCGCTGAACACGTGCACCAGGCGGGTGAACGGCCAGATCGCGAAAAGGATCATGCCGATGATTGCGTGCAACTGATAGCTGGCCGGGGCCTCCGCCATCGCCGCCCCGTCGGGCTGGAACACGAAGATCGACCGGAACCAGACCGACACGGTTTCCCGGTAGTTGTACGGCTCGCCCACGATCCCGGAGCCGACCATCGTGGTGGCCAGCCCGGCCAGGATCGCCAGCACCAGCACCAGGTACATCAACTTGTCGTTGCGGGTGGTGGCCATGAACACCGGCCCCTTGGTCCGCCGCCGGTAGATCAGGATGATCACCCCGGCCAGCGTGCAGATCCCGGCGATCGTGCCCAGCAGCACCGCCTGCACGTGATAGGCGGTCTCGCTCAGGCCCAGCGCGTGCGTCCACGACTCGGGGATGACCAACCCGATGACGTGCCCGACGATCACCACCAGGATGCCGAAGTGGAACAGCGGGCTGCCGATACGCAGCAGCCGGCTCTCGTACAGCTGGGACGACCGGGTGGTCCAGCCGAACTTGTCGTAGCGGTAGCGCCACCACAGGCCGACCACCAGGATGGCGATCGTCACGTACGGCACGACCGACCAGAAAACCGCACTGGTGATCATCACATTGCCTTTCCGGCGGGAATTCTCGGGTTCGGGACGAGCGGCAGGTCGACCGGACCGGACCGCGCCGCCGGGGGCGCCCCCGGCATCGGGTACGGGTCAAGCCCGACCGCCTCCGCGGGCGGCCCCTGCATGGCCAGCCGCCGCGCGGCGAGCCGGTCGCTCTCGGTCGGTGCGGGCAACGTCGCCGCCACCGCCTCGACCGCCCAGGCGTACGGCGAGTCCAGCTTCCGCAGCCCGTCGTGCAGCAGGTCGATCGGCGTCCGGTGGGCGGCCAGCAGCGCGAACCCCGCGTCCTCGTCGACGGTCGCGGCGAACTCCAGCACCACGGCCAGGTGGTCGGGCAGCTCGCCGGCCGGCGGCGTCACGCCGGCCGCCCGGTACGCCTGCGCGAACTCCAGCAGGGCCATGCCCCTCCCCCGGGTGTCACCGGCGGTGTAATAGGTCAGGAACAGGGTGCGCCGGCGCCGCCAGTCGAACGTGTCCACGTAGGCGATCGCGGCCCGGACCGGGTCGAGCGCGGCGAGCGCATCGACGCAGCGGCGCAGCGGATCTCGGGCTGCCGGCGGCAGGGCGTCGGCCGCCGCCCCGACCAGCTCCAGCCGCTGGGCGAAGGATTCGTCCGGGTAGGCCAGCAGCAGTGACGCGGCCTGCCAGACCACCCGCCGGTCGGCGGCCCGCTCCCCCTTCGGGCGACGAAGCCTCATCCCTGCCCCTCCCCCACCACCGAGCCGACACCTGCTGCCACGGCGGCCCTGCGCTGATCCAAGTCCCGCAGTATCGGGCATTTCGGGCACCGATTTGAGACTTGGATCAGCGCACCAGGGCGACCGGCGGCGCAGAACCGCGCATTTCGGGCGTATCGGGCGGGTCGTGCCGGGATGATCAGCCCGGCGGCCCGACGCGACCGGCCCGCCCCGGCCCCGGCACACCCGGACCTCATGCCCCGCCCCCGTTCGCGCGGGGCGAGCCCGGCCGCGGGGTGAACATGGTCTCCGGGGTGCCCTTGCCGTCCCAGTTCAGCAGGTTCACCCGGGATCCGTGGCCCCCGCGGACCCCGAGTTCCTCGGTGGTCTGCCGCTCCCGCAGCGCCTGGAACGTCTCAACCGCGACCGGCACCGGGGCGCCGCTGGCCTCGCCGAACGGGCCGGACTCGTACATGCCCGGGCCGCCGTCGAAGTCCAGCGCGCAGTCCGTCACCGATTCCTCCAGCCGGTGTCCCTGGGCCGCATAGGCGGTCGGGATGACGTACCGCTGCTCGTATTTCGCGATCGCCAGCAACCGGTACATCTCGTACATGGACTCCTCGGTCATGCCCACCGACGCCGGGATGGACGGGT
The DNA here is from genome assembly GCA_039812105.1 of Nakamurella sp. Lineage (GTDB taxonomy): Bacteria > Actinomycetota > Actinomycetes > Mycobacteriales > Nakamurellaceae > Nakamurella. Next base: position 17,234 of record JBDHZW010000044.1, on the reverse strand, counting down.
CGGCGTCCCGGCCGAGGTTGTGGTCGCGCATGTACGAGCGCATCGCGGCCAGGGTGCGCAGCACCCGGTCGACCGGCTCGGTGTCGCCGGCGGTGAACAGCCCGGCCAGGTACTGCACGGGGATGCGCAGCGCGGAGATGGCGCCGAACAGGTTGTCGACGTCCTCCCCGTCGTGCGCCTCCCGGCTGATCGCGTCGACCACCGGCGACAGCGGCGGCACGTACCAGACCATCGGCATGGTGCGGTATTCCGGGTGCAGCGGCAGCGCCACCCGGTACTGCTTGATCAGCGCGTAGACCGGCGAGCGCCGGGCCGCCTCCAGCCACTCGTCGGTGATGCCGTTCTCCTTGGCGGCGGCCGCGACGGCCGGGTCGGAGGGGTCCAGCAGCAGATCCAACTGCGCCCGGTACAGGTCGTGCTCGTTCTCGGTGGACGCCGCGGCCAGCACGGCGTCCGCGTCGTACAGCAGCAGGCCGAGGTAGCGCAGCCGGCCGACGCAGGTCTCCGAACACACCGTCGGCAGGCCGACCTCGATCCGCGGGTAGCAGAACGTGCACTTCTCGGCCTTGCCGGTGCGGTGGTTGAAGTACACCTTCTTGTACGGGCAGCCGGACACGCACATCCGCCAACCGCGGCACTTGTCCTGGTCGACCAGAACGATGCCGTCCTCGGCCCGCTTGTACATCGCGCCGGAGGGGCAGGAGGCGACGCACGACGGATTGAGGCAGTGCTCGCAGATCCGGGGCAGGTAGAACATGAACGCCTGCTCCAGCTCCAGCTTGATCTTCTCGTTGACCTGGGCGAGAACCGGGTCACCGGCGAGGATCTCCGGTGAGCCGCCGAGGTTGTCGTCCCAGTTGGCCGACCAGGAGACCTTCATCGGCTCGCCGGAGATCAGGCTCCGCGGCGGCGCGACGGGCATGTGTTCGCCCAGCGGGGCGGTGGTCAGGTTCTCGTAGTCGTAGGTCCAGGGTTCGTAGTAGTCCTCGATCGACGGCATCTTCGGGTTGGCGAAGATGCTCATCAGCTTGCGAAACCGGCCGCCGGCCCGCAGCCGCAGCCGGCCGCGGGAATCGCGGACCCAGCCACCCTCCCACCGCTCCTGGTTCTCGTAGGTCCGCGGATAGCCCTGCCCGGGGCGGGTCTCCACGTTGTTGAACCACACGTACTCGACCCCGGACCGGTTGGTCCACGCCTGCTTGCAGGTGACCGAGCAGGTGTGGCAACCGATGCACTTGTCCAGGTTCATCACCATGGCCAGCTGCGCCATCACACGCATCAGTACTGCACCTCCTGCGAGCGCCGGCGGACCAGCGTGACCTCGTCCCGCTGGTTCCCGGTCGGCCCGAGATAGTTGAACGCGAAGGACATCTGGGCGTACCCGCCGGCCAGGTGGGTCGGCTTGACCAGCAGCCGGGTCAGCGAGTTGTGGATGCCGCCGCGGTTGCCGGTGGTCTCGGACAGCGGCATGTCGATCGTCCGCTCCTGCGCGTGGTGCACGTACACCACACCCTCGGGCATCCGGTGGGACACGATGGCCCGTAACACCATCACCCCGTTGCGGTTGACCGCCTCCACCCAGTCGTTGTCGGCGACGCCGATCTTGGCCGCGTCGGCGCCGCTGATCCACATGGTCGGGCCGCCGCGGGACAGCGACAGCATGAACAGGTTGTCCTGGTACTCCGAGTGGATGGACCACTTGGAGTGCGGCGTCAGGTACCGCACGCACAGCCCCAGACCCTCGGTGGTGGAACCGATCCCGGGCTCGCCGAACAGGCCGTGGATGTCCAGCGGTGGTCGGAACACCGGCAGCTGCTCGCCCAGCTCCTCCATCCAGTCGTGGTCGACGTAGAAGTGCATCCGCCCGGTCAGGGTGTGCCAGGGTTTGAGCTGCTCGACGTTGACGGTGAACGGCGCGTACCGGCGGCCGCCGGTCTCGCTGCCCGACCATTCCGGGCTGGTGATCACCGGCACCGGCCGGGCCACGGTGTCGTCGTAGCTGATCCGCTTCTCCTCGGCTCCCTCGGCCAGGTGCACCAGCCGCTGTCCGGTGCGCCGTTCCAGCTGTTTGAACCCCTCGACGGCCAGCCGTCCGTTGGACGTGCCGGCCAGCGCCAGGATGGTGTTCGCCATCTTGACCGCGGTGTCGATGGCCGGCCGACCCGCGGCGGCGCCGTGGTCCATCACGCCGTGCCGGCCGGCCAGGTCGGCCACCTCCCGGTCGGGGATGACGGTGACCGCCTTGGTGGTAACGCCCAGCGTGTCGACCAACGGGCCCAACGACTCCCACTGCTCGGCCAGCGCCGGGTAGTCGCGGGTGACGACGGCGATCTGGCCCATCGTCCGGCCGGGCACCGGCGTCTCGCCGGTGGCCCGCCAGTCGGACTGGGTGCCGTGCGGGTAGGCGGTCTCGCCGGGGGTGTCGTGCTGCAGCGGGCTCATCACCACGTCCCGCATGACCCCGAGGTGCTTGGCCGCCAGCCGGCCGAACACCCGGGCGATCGTGTGGAACGTGTCGAAGTCGGACCGGGTCTCCCACGGCGGGTCGATGGCCGGGCTGAACGCGTGCACGTACGGGTGCATGTCGGTGGACGACAGGTCGGCCTTCTCGTACCAGGTGGCCGCCGGCAGCACCACGTCGGACAGCAGCGTGGTGGACGTCATCCGGAAGTCCAGGGACAGCATCAGATCCAGCTTGCCCTCGGGCGTCTCGTCCGCCCACGTCACGTCGCGGGGCCGCAGGTGCTCAGGGGTCGGTTCGGCCCGCAGGTTCGACGTGGTGCCCAGCAGGTGCCGCAGGAAGTACTCGTTGCCCTTGCTGGACGAGCCGAGCAGGTTCGCCCGCCAGGCGGTCAGCACCCGCGGCCAGTTGGCGGGGTCGTCCGGGTCGGTGACGGCCAGCTTCAGGCTTCCGGACGCCAGCTGCCGGGCCACGTACTGCGGCACCGGCACCCCGGCGGCGTCGGCCTCGTCGGCCAGTTCGGTGCTGTTCCGGTCGAATTGCGGGAAGAACGGCATCCAGCCCATCGCCACGGACGCGGCCAGCACGTCCATCGTGTGCATCCCGGCGAACCGGCCCCGCCCGAGCGGGGAGGCCAGCGCGTCGGCCCGATAGCCGTCGTAGCGCCACTGGTCGGTGTGCGCGTACCAGTAGCCGGTGCCGATCATCTGCCGCGGCGGGCGCACCCAGTCGGTGGCCATCGCCATCGTCGCCCAGCCGGTGATCGGCCGGCACTTCTCCTGCCCGACGTAGTGCGCCCAGCCGCCGCCGTTGCGGCCCATCGAGCCGGTCAGGATCAGCAGGGCCAGGATCGCCCGGTAGGTGGCGTCGCCGTGGAACCACTGGCAGATGCCCGCGCCCATGATGATCATGGACCGGCCGCCGGAATCCCGGGCGTTCTGCGCGAACTCGCGGGCAATGCGGATCGCCTGGGCCGCGGACACCCCGGTGATCGGCTCCTGCCAGGCCGGCGTGTACGGCTCGCTCGCGTCGTCGTAGCCGGCCGGCCAGGTCCCCGGCAGGCCCGGCCGGTGCACACCGTACTGGGCCAGCATCAGGTCGAATACGGTGCAGCACAGCCGGTCCCCCACCCGCCTGACCGGCACCCCGCGGCGCAGCACCTCGGCATGGCCGTCCGGAGTGTCGAACCGGGTGAGCAGTACCTCGACCGATTCACCCTGGTCGGTCAGCACCGTCAGCTGCGGGGTGATGTCGCCCAGGTCCAGGTTCCACTTTCCCACGCCCGAGTCGGTGTACCGGAAGCCGAGCGACCCGTTCGGCGTCACCACCGAGTCGGTGCGGCCGTCCACCAGGACCGTCTTGAACGCCGCGCCCTCGGACTCGTCGCCCAGGTCGGCGGCGGTCAGGTTCTTGCCGGGGACGTACGCGCCCTCCCGCTCCTCCAGGGCGACCAGGAACGGCAGGTCTGTGTAGCGCTGGATGTAGTCGACGAAGAACGGGGTCCGCTTGTCGACCAGGCACTCGCGCAGGATGACGTGGCCCATGGCCATGCCCAGCGCACCGTCGGTGCCGGCCGCGCAGGACATCCACTCGTCGGCGAACTTGGTGTTGTCGGCGTAGTCCGGGCTCACCGTCACGACCTTGGTTCCGCGGTAACGGACCTCGGCCATCCAGTGCGCGTCCGGGGTGCGGGTGACCGGCACGTTGGAGCCCCAGAGCATGAGATACGAGGCGTCCCACCAGTCCCCGGACTCGGGCACGTCGGTCTGGTCGCCGAACACCTGCGGCGAGGCCACCGGCAGATCGGCGTACCAGTCGTAGAACGAGGTCATCGCCCCGCCCATCAGTTCCACGAACCGGGAGCCGGCGGCGTGCGAGACCATGGACATCGCCGGGATGGGCGAGAAGCCGGCGATCCGGTCCGGCCCGTACCGCATGATGGTGTGCACGTGGGCGGCGGCGATCATCTCGCTGGCCTCGTCCCAGCTCACCCGGATCAGCCCACCCTTGCCGCGGGCCCGCTGGTAGCGGCGGCGACGCTCCGGGTCGTCCTGGATGTCCGCCCAGGCCAGCACCGGGTCGCCCAGCCGGCGGCGGGCCTCCCGGAACATCTCGACGAGCACGCCGCGGGCGTACGGGTAGCGCACCCGGGTCGGCGAATACGTGTACCAGGAGAACGCGGCGCCCCGTGGGCAACCGCGCGGTTCGTACTCGGGTCGGTCGGGACCGACACTGGGGTAATCGGTCTCCTGCGTCTCCCAGGTGATGATGCCGTCCTTGACGTACACCTTCCACGAGCAGGAGCCGGTGCAGTTCACCCCGTGGGTCGAGCGGACCACCTTGTCGTGGCTCCACCGGTCGCGGTAGAAGACGTCGCCCTCCCGGCCGCCCGTCTTGCTGATCGTGCGCAGGTCCGGTGAGACGTCGCCCTTGCCGAAGAACCGGCCGCTGCGCAGCAACAGATCGGCGACTGGGCCGTCCAACCCGGCCGTCACGACGCCGCCCGCACGTGCAGCCGCCACGCCGTGTAGATCGCCGCCACCGCGCAGGTGGCCACCAGCAGCAGCAGGCCGACGGTGTAGTCGTTGTCGGCCGAATCGTAGGTGGCACCCATCACCAGGGGTGGGAAGTAGCCACCGAGACCGCCGGCGGCGCCGACGATTCCGGTCACCGTGCCGACCTTCTCCGGTGGTGCGGACCGGGCCACCCAGGCGAATACGCCGCCGGTGCCGATGCCCAGGAAGAAGGCGAGGGTGACGAACGAGGCACCGGCCGGCAGTTCCGGTGCGGGCTGCAGGATCTCGACGGCCGCCATCACCCCGGAGCCGATCAGCGAGATCAGCACGATCGTCTTGGGGCCGACCCGGTCGGACAGGATGCCGCCGATCGGCCGGGCGATCACCGCGGCCAACGCGAAACCGGCCGTCCGGGCGCCCGCGTCGGTGGCAGAGAAGTCGTAGATCGTCTTGAGGTACGTCGGCAGGTAGGTGCTGAAGGCGACGAAGCCGCCGAAACACACGGCGTAGAGGAACGCCATCTGCCAGGTGATGGCCAGCTTTCCGGCCGCCTTCAACTTCGGGATCACCGGCGCGGTGTTGGGCTTCCAGCTCGGCGAGTCCTTCATCGCCACCATCACCAGCACCGCAGTTGCGGCCAGCGCGACCGCGATGATCACGTGTGCCGCAAGGTACCCGAACCAGGTCACGAATCGCGGGGTGAAGAAGGCGGACAGCGCGGTGCCGCCCATGCCCGCGCCGAAAACACCGGTGGCGAAGCCACGGCGGGCCGGCGGGTACCAGGCGTTGACGAACGGGATGCCGACCGCGAACGCGGTGCCGGCGATGCCCAGGAAGAAGCCGAAGGTCAACAGCAGCACGTACGAGTCGATCGAGCCGGCGAACGCCACCAGCAGCACCGGGACGATGGAGACGACCGACACGACCATGAACATGGTCCGACCGCCGTACCGATCGGTCAATGCGCCGATCGGGATCCGGCCGACCGACCCGACCAGGATGGGGGTGGCCACCAGCAGCGCGGTCTGCGTGCTGGACAGGTGCATCGCGGTCGCGTACGGGGTGGACAGCGGCGCGATCAGGTTCCAGGCCCAGAAGTTGATCGCGAACGTCCACGTGGCAAGCGCGAGATTGCGTCCCTGACCGGTCATCTGGACCTGCCCGGCGGTCGGGCCGGTGGGCCGGACGGTGCTCATCACCGGCCCCGATCGGACGTCGGGCGGCTGGCGGACAGGTATGGCATGAACGACTCCTCGGCGGCGGCGGACCCCGAAAGGGCAGGGGACCACCGGACCTCACCACGCACGCGCAAGGGCGTGACAGGGCCGAAAGTCCTCTCGAACGCAACCTACTCCGGCTCGTTCACCGGCGCGACCGGACGGCGCACAACAATTCGATCAACCCGAAAACCTCACGATCGCCGTCAGTCTCGGTGAGGTCGGTAAAATCCGCTGGTCGTGGCGCTTTTCGTGCGGTCAGGTGGCGATGTGTGCGGCTCCGTGCGAGATCGTCAGCCGGTTTCGTGCGCCTTGCCCAGTTCGGCCGACCGGATCGCCGCGGCCTCGATCGCGGTGAGCAGCGCGGCCCGGACCCGGTGGTTCTCCAGCTCGCGGATGGCCGCGATGGTGGTCCCGCCCGGCGAGGTGACCGCCTCCCGCAGGGTCACCGGGTGCTCGCCGGAGTCCCGCAGCATCGTGGCCGCACCCACGGCCGACTGGATGATCAACTCGGTGGAGACCGCCCGGGGCAGGCCGAGCAGGATCCCGGCGTCGATCATCGCCTCGACGAGGAAGAAGAAGTAGGCGGGGCCGGAGCCGGACAGCGCCGTGACCGCGTCCTGCTGCGCCTCCGGCACCCGGACCACCTTGCCGACGGTGGACAGCAGGTCCTCGACCAATTGCAGGTGCCCGGGATCTGCGTGCGAGCCGGCGGAGATGGCGCTCATCGCCTCGCCGACCAGCATCGGCGTGTTCGGCATGACCCGGACCACCGGGGTGCCGGCCGGCAGGTGCCGTTCGTACAGGGCGGTCGGCAGCCCGGCGCACAGCGAGACGACGAGTGTGCCGGGGGTGATCGTGCCGGCCAGCGACTGCAGCAGCGGGTCGATGTCCTGCGGCTTGACCGCGACGATCAGCACGTCGGCCAGCTTGGCCGCCTCGTCGGTCTCCACCCCGCGCACGCCGTACCGCTGGGTCAACTCGGCGACCCGATCCGGGTAGCGCTCGGTGAACATCAACGAATCGGGCGTGCGGCCCGCCGCGATGAGCCCGGCCAGCATGGCCTCACCGATCTTGCCCGCACCCAGGATGGCGATCGTCGTCATGGCGAACAGGGTGCCACGGGTCAGCGCTCCAGGATGCCGGAGACCCCGTCCAGGATCCGGTCGAGACCGAAGTCGAGCACCGCGGCCGGGTCACCCACGCTGTGCAATTGCTCCCCCACCGCCCGTCCCACCCGGCCGGCGACCGGATAGGCCGCCGCGTCCATCACCGCCGCCAGGGCCGGCTCGATCGACGTCCACCATTGCTCGTCGTCCTCGCCGGCGGCGTCCCGGTCGGCGGTGAGCGCGGCGTGCCAGCGGGCCAGGCCCTGCACGTGCACCAGCACCATGGTGAGCACGGCGTCCATCGCCGCATCGGACAGGCCGATCCCGTCCAACGGACGCAACTCGGCCTCGTACTTGTTGCTGATGTTCGGCCCGAGCACCGGACGGCCCTGCGGGATCTGTAACAACCACGGGTGCCGCAGGTGCAGGTCCCAGTTCCGCCGGGCGACGAATCGCACACCGGTCCGCCAGTCGCCCTGCCGCGCCGGTTCGTCCAGGTCGGCATACAGCTCGCCGTTGACGGTGTCGATCATCAGCTCGACCAGGGCCGGCTTGCCGGGCACGTGCGTGTACAGCGACATGGTGCCGGCGCCCAGCCGCTCGGCGACGGCCCGCATCGACACCGCGTCGATGCCGCCGGCGTCGGCCAGCTCGACGGCGGCCTGCACGACCGCCCGCACGGTCAGGCCGGACCGGCCGGCCCGGTCCTGCGGCCCCCAGAGCAGGGCCAGCGTCTTGACCGGGTCGTCGGCGGGAGCCTTCCTCTCGGGCATCGCGCCATTGTCCTTCCCCGCCCCGGCCCGCCCTTCACCGATCGGCCGCTTTCGGCCGTCGATCGGCGTCGGCGAGGGCCGACGCCGGCCCGTCGGACCGCTGCCCGGCTGTTCCGTACATCGTACGGTACACTGTACGCTACTGCTCACACGAGGAGGCCGAATGACTGCCGCCGAACCCGCGATCGAGGTGCGCGACCTGCGCAAGCACTACCCGGGCACGCCGGAGGGGGTGGGGTTGAACGGCATCGACCTGCGGGTCGAGCGCGGGGCCGTGCACGCTCTGCTCGGGCCGAACGGCGCCGGTAAGACAACCGCCATCCGCATCCTGACCACCCTGCTCCGGGCCGACCGGGGCAGCGCCCGGGTGGCCGGGTTCGACGTGCGCAACCGGGGTCGGGACGTGCGCCGGCGGATCGGGCTGGTCGGCCAGCACGCCGCGGTCGACGATGTGCTCACCGGCCGGCAGAACCTGCTGCTGCTGGGCCGGCTCAACCACCTCGCCCGACCCGCGGATCGAGCGGGCGAGCTGCTGATCCGGTTCGGCCTGACCGACGCGGCCGACCGGAAGGTGGCCGGCTACTCCGGCGGCATGCGCCGACGGCTCGACCTGGCCGCCGCCCTGGTGGTCGACCCGGTCGTGCTGTTCGTCGACGAACCGACCACCGGGCTGGACCCGCAGGCGCGCCGAGACGTCTGGTCGGCCATCGAGGACCTCGTCCGGGCCGGCACGACGGTGCTGCTCACCACCCAGTACCTGGAGGAGGCCGACGCGCTGGCCCGGCGGATCACCCTGCTCGCCGACGGTCGGGTCGCCGCCGAGGGCACCCCGGACGACCTGAAGGCCCTGGTGGGCGGCGACTGGCTGGTGATCACGCCGGCCGATCCGGACGACCGGCCACGGCTGCGGGAGATCTGCGCCCGGATCGGCGAACCGGTGGACCGCGACGACGGCATTGCCGTCCCGGTCGCCGACCGGACCCGCGCGCTGATCGCCGTGTCCGCCGCGCTGGCCGACGCCGGCCTCGAACCGCTCGACCTGACGGTCCGCCGGCCCACCCTGGACGAGGCGTTCCTCAAGCTGACCGGGCCGGCCGCCGATTCGATCGCGGGTTCGACCACGGAGGTGACCCGATGACGACCACCCCGCTTCGCACGGACCACGAGCCCGGCGGCGAGTCGATGACGGGCGACGCCTGGACCGTCACCCGCCGGCAGTTCTGGCACTGGCGCGCCCAACCGGTCGGTTTCGTCGTCGGCCTGCTGTTCCCGGTGCTGGTCACGCTGATGTTCGGCGCGCTGTTCGGCGGCGCGATCGCCGGCCCGGATGGGGACTACTACTCCTTCCTGATGCCCGGCATCTTCGCGATGACCATGCTTTTCGGTCTGGAGACGACGATGACCGCGGTGCACACCGACGCCGGCCGCGGGGTCACCGACCGGTTCCGCTCCCTGCCGATCCACCCCGCCGCGGTGGTGCTCGGCCGGTGCCTGGCCGACATGCTCTACAGCGTGCTGGGTCTGGCCGCGCTGGCGGCCACCGGCCTGGCGCTCGGCTGGCGGTGGCAGGAGGGGATCGTCGCGGCCCTGACCGCGTTCGGGCTGTTGCTCCTGCTGCGGTTCGCCCTGCTCTGGGTCGGGATCTTCATCGGGCTCGTCGCGCCCGGCGCGGAAACCGTTGCCGCGGTGCAGATCCTGGTCTGGCCGGTCAGCATGCTGGCCAACGTCTTCGTGGACCCGGCCACCATGCCCGGCTGGCTCGGAACATTGGCGTCGTGGAATCCGTTGTCGGCCACCGCGACCGCCACCCGCGAGCTGTTCGGCAACCCGACCTGGGCGGACCCGAGCTGGGTCACCGGGCACGCGACGCTGCTGGCGGTCGGCTGGCCGGTGCTGATCACCGCGGTGTTCGCACCGCTGGCCGTGCGCGCCCACCGCCGGCTGGGCGGATAGCGGTACGCACTGCGCCGGCCCGCCGCTCAGGGCTGCGGCACCACCAGCGGCGACCCGCTGACCGGGTCGGGGATGACGACGCAGCGGATACCGAACACCTCCTCGATCAGGTCGGCGTCGACGATGTCGTTCGGCGCGCCGGTGGCGACGACCCGACCGTCCTTCATCACCACCAGCCGGGAGGCGTAGCGGCAGGCCTGGTTCAGGTCGTGCAGCACGGCCACCAGCGTGCGGCCGGACCGGTGCAGCCGGCCCAGCATCTCCAGCAGCTCGTACTGGTGGGCGATGTCCAGGAAGGTGGTGGGCTCGTCCAGCAGCATGGTCGGTGTCTGCTGGGCCAGCACCATCGCCACCCACACCCGCTGGCGTTGGCCGCCGGACAGCTCGTCGACCAGCCGGTCGGAGATGCCCAGGGTGTTGGTCGACTCCAGCGCCTCGACGACGGCCCGCTGGTCGGCGGCCGTCCACTGCCGGAACAGGCCCTGATGCGGGTACCGGCCGCGGGCGACCAGGTCGGCGACGGTGATCCCGTCCGGCGCGGTCGACGACTGCGGCAGCAGCCCGAGCCGCTTGGCGATCTCCTTGGAACGGAGCGAGGCGATGTCGGCGCCGTCCAGCAGCACCGCGCCGGCGCCCGGCACGAGCAGCCGGGCGAGCGCGCGGAGCAGCGTCGACTTGCCGCACGCGTTGGGTCCGACGATGACGGTGAACGAGTCGGCCGGGATGTCCAGGTCGAGGTCCCAGACCACCACCCGGTCGTCGTAGGCCAGGGTGACGCCGGTCGCCGCCAGCGTCGGCCCATCGCCGACGACGGCGTCGAGAACGGCGGCGGGCGCGATCGGGGCCGGCGGGGCGGCCGGTTCGGTCACCGCCGGGCCTGACGGACGAGCAGCCATACCAGGTACATCCCTCCGAGGCAGACGGTCACCAGACCCACCGGCAGCTGGGTCGGCGCGAAGGCGTGCTGGGCGACGAAGTCGCTGGCGGCCAGCAGCACGGCGCCCATAGCGGCGGCGCCGGACAGCGTCACACCGGCCGACCCGGTGAGCCGCCGGGCCACCTGCGGGGCGGCCAGCGCGACGAACGCGATCGGCCCGGCGACGGCCGTCGCGGTCGCCGTGAGCGCCACCCCGACCAGCACCAACGCCAGCCGCGAGGCGTTCAGCCGCACCCCGAGCGCCCGGGCGGCGTCGTCCCCGAGCCCGGCGGCGTGCAGCGGGCGGGACAGCGGCACCAGCGCGATCCACAGGACGAGCAGCACGCCGGCCGACGGCAACACCTGCCCCCACCCCACGCCGTTCAGCGAGCCGGCCCCCCAGGCCGCCGCGGTGATGGCGAAGTACAGGTCCGCCGACAGGATCAGGTAGGTGTCCAGCGAGGCGAGCATCGCCGACACCGCGATGCCGACGATGATCAGCCGGAAACCCTGGAAGCCGCGCTTGTAGGCCAGCAGATACACCACCAGCGCGGTTGCCAGGCCGCCGGCCAGTGCGGCGGCGGCGACCGGACCGGCCGCGGTGGTGCCGGCGATGATCACCAGCAGCGCACCGGTGTAGGCGCCGACGTCCAGACCGAGGATGTCCGGGCTGCCCAGCGGATTGCGGGTCAGCGACTGGAAGATCGTGCCCGCCGCGCCCAGTGCGGCGCCCAGCATCAGGGCCAGCAGCACCCGCGGCATCCGCCAGTCCATGACCACCAGCTCGTACCGCGGCGACGCGTCGCCGGCGATCGCGAGCAGCACCTGCGGGATCGGCACCGCGAAGTCGCCGGTGGCCAGGCTGACCACGCCGATGATCAGGGCCACCGTCACCAGGGACGCGGTCACCAGCAGGGCCCGCAGCCCGATCCGGCGCGAGACCCGACCGCCGGCGAGCCGCACCGGCAGCACCCGGTAGCCGGGGTCGACCGCCGGCCGGGGCGGCTCGGGGGCCCGCCCGTCGCCGTCGGCAACGATATATCGTTCACGTTTCCGCGGAAACGTCGTGGGCGGCCCCGCGGTCACAGCCCGCTCACCTTGCGCCGCCGGACCAGCACGATCAGCACCGGCGCCCCGACGAACGCGGTGACGATCCCTGCCGGCAGCTCACCGCTGGGCAGCACCAGCCGGCCGAGCACGTCCGCGACCAGCAGCAGCACCGGCCCGGCCAGCATCGACACGGCCACGATCCACCGCTGGTCCGGCCCGACGAACCAGCGGACCGCGTGCGGCACCATCAGCCCGACGAACGCGATGGGTCCGGCCAGCGCGGTCGCCGCCCCGCACAGCAGGGTGACGGCCACGATCGACCCCACCCGGGCCAGCGTCGTCCGGGCCCCCAGCGTGGCGGCGACGTCGTCGCCGAGCGCGACCGCATTGAGCGGGCGAGCCACCAGCACCGCCAGCACCAGGCCCACCACGACGAACGGCACGATGAACGTGATCAGGTCCAGGTCCCGGCCGGCCAGGGTGCCGGCGCCCCAGTACCGCAGCCGGTCGAACACGCTGGGCAGCAACAGGCTGATCGCGGAGGTGAAGCCGGACAGCACCGCGCCGACCGCCACCCCGGCCAGCGTCAACCGCAACGGGTCCGGGCCGCGCCGGCCCGACGCGCCGATCAGCACCACCAGCACGGTGGCCGCGATGGCGCCGGCGAAGGAGAACCAGATGTACCCGGACGCGGTGGTCTGCCCGAAGAACGCGACCCCGACGACGATCGCGAAGGCGGCGCCGGAGTTCACCCCGAGAATCCCCGGGTCGGCCAGCGGGTTGCGGCTGAACGCCTGGATCAGCGCACCGGCGACGGCCAGCGCCGCGCCGACGACGATTCCCGCCACGGTGCGGGGGACCCGCTGCTCGCGCATGATCGACCCGGCCTCGCCGCCGGACCCGCCCAGACCGTCGATCACCTCACCGATGGACAACCCCTTGGAGCCCAGCCCCAGGCTCAGCGCAACGGCGATCACCAGCGCCCCGACCCCGAGCAGCACGGCCGCCAGCCGGCGTGCCCGCAGCGGCCGCACGGACGGCGCGGCGCTGGCAGCGGCGGTCACAGGCCCAGTCGCTCCAACGCGTCTTCGTACTCGTCCTCGATCTCCTCGGCGTCCCGGGTCGCGTCGTCCCACATCGCCGCCAGCGCCGACCGGGTCGACTCGGGCAGTTCCTCGTACTTGCGCCGCCAGGCCTCGGCCGCCGCGGTCCAGTAGCCGACGACCTTGTAGGCGGTGCCCGGCAGACCACGCTCGTGCCGCAGGTACTTGCGCGCCATCCGGGTCGCCCGCGCCTCGCCGGCCACCCAGACGTAACCGGGGCCGTCCGGAAGGTCGGTGCCGCGGACGATCTGATCCAGCCGGCTCGGGCCGTGCCCGTTGCCGCCGTACACCCATTGCAGGTCGGCATCCGGCGGCAGGTCGATCGGCTGCCGGTCGTCCGGCGTGGCCACCTCGATGACCGCGCGCGTCCGCACGCCGGGCGGCGTCTGCTCGACCAGCCGCAGGGCCGCCGGCAGCCCGGTAGCGTCGGCCACCAGGAGCCGCCAAGTGATCGCGTCCGGGGGTTCGTACAGCCCACGCGGGGTGTTGATCGCCAGCACGTCACCGGGTGCCGCACGCAGCGCCCAGGCCGCCGCGATTCCGCCCTCGTGGACCACGAAATCGATGACGAGACGGCGCGTCTCGGCGTCCCACGTGCGAATCGTGTAGCACCGCACCGGCGACGGCTCGGCGTCGTCGGGAAACGTCCAGTACCCGTCGTCGGTGGCGATGGGCATGGTCGGCGCGGACTGCCCGGGCCCGGGCAGGAACAGCCGGACGTACTCGTCGCCGACCCCGGTGGATTCGAAACCGTCCAGGTCACCGGAGAACTCGATCCGCACCATCCCCGGGGTGAGCCGCCGGACGCGATGCACGACGATGCGGTGGATGCGATTGATCATCCGAGCAACGCCTGCTCGACGACGTCCAGGAAGGCCATCTGCCCGCTGGGCGAGCCGTAGATCATCTCGTAGTCGTAGGGGTGGAGCGCGCCGGCCTGGACGGCGGGCAGACCCTGCCAGATGCTGTTCGCGGCCAATGTCGGTTCGTCGGCGACGGTCCCGGTGATGCTGCCGTCCTCGGCCGGCGAGCCCTGGGTGAACATGACGTCGACGCCGGACAGCTCGCCCAGCTGCTCCAGGGTGAACTTCCGGCCGGTCGAGTCGCCGCGGCCGTCCCCGTCGCTGTCGGCCAGCGGGGTGATCTCCAGGCCGAGATCGTCGAACACCAGGCACGGCACCCCGTAGCAGCCGACGTTCACCTGGCCGTCCCAGTAGGAGACGTCGGCGACGACCGGCTTGCTGCCGGCGGCCGCCAACTTGCCACGGATCTCGTCGACGCGGGCCTGATAGGCGTCCGTCCAGGCCTGGTACTGCTCGGTCCGGCCCAGGTCCGTCGACAACTGCCGGAAACTGTCCCGCCAGTCCGCGTTCTCCTCGAACGCGTTGTAGGTGTACGTGGGCGCGATGTCGGACAGGCGCTGGTGCAGGCCGTCCTCGTAGCCCAGGCCGTTGAGGATGAAGTCCGGTCCGACCGACAACACCTTCTCGAAGTTGAACTCCGGATAGTTGTGGAAACCGGTGATGCCCGCCAGCGGTTCCTTCGGGAAGAACGTCGGGAACTGGGAGTAGTCGTCCCGGATCGGCTGTTCCTTGGCCAGCTGGTAACCAAGGGTGATCAGGATGTCCAGATCGGTGGTGTAGAAGCCCATCGCGGCGGACGGCTCGGTCGGCGCCGCCACGGTGCCGAACGTGGTGTCGATGGTGGTGGTGGCCGGCGCGGTGGCCGCGGCCGGCGTGGCTTCGGTCGCCGCGGTGGATCCGCTGCCGTTGCCGGCACAGGCGGAGACGGCAAGGGCGGAGCAGAGGCCGAGGGCAAGACCGAATCGGCGTCGCAGGCGCATGCGAGTTCCTCACTGATCGGGTGAGCGAGTTAGCACAGGCTTGGCTAACAGGCGTGCCCAGTATGGAGCCCCGCACTGTCGCGCACGGGCCAGTCGATGTCGCGGACCAGACAGAATCGCCCGATGATCATCCCGAACGGGCGAGCAGCTCCGGTTCGACGTCACCGCCGGTGGCGTTGAACGCACCGGGGGTCCGGCCGAAGCGCAGCCGGAAGGCATGCACGAAGGCGCTCGGATTGCTGTACCCGACCCGCCGGCCGACCGATCCGACCGGCAGGCCGGCGACGAGCATCTCGACGGCCGTCCGCATCCGGGCGTCGGTGCGCCAATCGGCGAACGAGCGACCCGTCTCGGCGCGGAAGATCCGGCTGAGGTTGCGTTCGCTCGACCCGGTGAACCGTCCCCAGTCGGCCAGGCTCCGCGGATCCGCCGGGTCGGCCAGCAGGGCCTGGGCGACCCGCCGCGCGCGGTCGTCGAGCGGCAGCGGGAGGTCGAGGCTGGGATGCGCGGCCGGCGCCAGCAGGGCGGGCACCAACCGTTCGGCGTGGTCGCGAACCGCCGGGTCGAACACGTCGCGGTGCAGTTCGGCGAGCAGTTCGGCCAGCAACGGCGAGACGTCCACGGTCGTGGTGCGGGCCGGCCGCTCGCCCAGGTCGGGTCGCAGGTAGCTGCAGAAGAACGTGGTGCCGGAGGCCGCCGTCACCCGGTGGACCACCCGGGCCGGGATCCACAGGCCCTGCTGCGCGGCCACGGCGAAGAACCCGTCGCCGGTCTCCGCGGTGAGCGCGCCCCGGGTGCCCCACAGCAGTTCGTGCCAGCCGTGCTCGTGGTCCGACCACTCCCGGGCCTGCACGGTGGCGAACTCGTAGGTGTAGATCGCGGCCTGGACCTGTCCGGTTGAAGACATCACCTGTCCGATTGTCGAATCGTGCATGAGCTGAGGCAATCCTAAGCTCGACCGGTGCCCGATGAACACCCCGTCCGCAGCGCCACCAGCTGGGCCCCGCTGCGCCGCCGCTGGCCGTTACTCCTCGCGACCGTCGCCGGTCTGGTGCTGCACCAGGTGTGCGAGGCGCTGGTGCCGGTCGTCATCGGCGTCGTCATCGACCGGGCCATCGAACCCGGTGACGTCACCGCCCTGGCCGCCGGGTTGGCCGGGTTGGCCGGGTTGTTCTGCGTGCTCGCACTCTCCTGGCGGTTCGGCCGTCTCGCCGGTGCCCGGGTGGCCGAGTCGGCCGGCTTCGACCTGCGGCACGCCCTGGTACATCGGGTGCTCGACCCGCGGGGCATGGCCCGTACCCGCCGGCCGGGCGAGCTGGTCACGATCGCCGGCGGCGACGTGGACCGCACCGTCCGGGTGGTGTGGGTGCTCGGCGGCGCCTGCGCCCGGGCCGCCGCGGTGGCCACGGTCGCCGTCTCGCTGCTGGTGATCTCCGTCCCGCTGGGCGTCGCGGTGCTCGTGGCCACTCCCCTGCTGCTGGTCGGCATGCACCTGGTGGCCGGCCCGCTGGAACGGCGCAGCGAGGCCGAGCAGTCCTCGATCGCGCATGCGGGCGCGGTGGCCGGGGACCTGTTCACCGGCCTGCGCACGCTCAAGGGTCTGGGGGCCGAGCGCGCCGCGGTCCGCCGCTTCGACGCCGCCAACGAGCAGTCCTGGCGGCACGCCCGGCGCGCGGCCGACATGGTCGGCGCCTACATCGGGGTCAGCTCGGCGCTGTCGGCGATCTTCCTGGCCGCCTTGGCCGCCTTCGCCGGGATGCAGGCGGCGGCCGGCCACATCTCCGTCGGCGAACTTGTCGCGGTGCTGGGGCTGGCGCAGTTCGTCCAGTGGCCGATGTCCGGGTTGGCGTTCGTCGGCGCGGAACTGGCCACCGCCCGCGCCTCCGCGACGCGGGTGGCGCAGGTGCGGGCGACGCCGACGGTGTGGGACCGGCTGACCGACCCGGTCGGTGATCCGGGATCGGGCGCCGGGCTGGAGCTGCGGGGACTGTGCGGCGCGTCGTTCGGTCCGATCGATCTGACGGTGCCGCCGGGCACGGTGGTGGCGGTCTGCCCCGACGACACCGGCGCGGCCACCGAGCTGGTCGACGTGCTGGCCCGCCGGATCCCGCCCGCCCGGGGCACGATGCGCCTCGCCGGCGAGGCGGTGGCCGGGCCGGACCGGATCGGCGAGGTCGGGGGCGGGACCGGACCGACCGGCCCGCGGGTACTCGCGCCGCCGCACCACGCCGCCATCCTGTCCGGCACGATCGCCGAGAACGTGCTGCCCGACGCGCCCGCCGACGACCCGCGG
>JBDHZW010000043.1:0-25695 GCA_039812105.1 Nakamurella sp. | reverse complement strand
GAACGGGAAGCGCTGGAAGGTTTGCTGCCGGGCCTGGACGCCACGCTGGCCGCCGAGCCGCTCATGGCCTGGGAAACCCGGGACAGCAAGGCGCTCAAACTGTATCGCGACGCGGGCGGCTGCGGCCTGCTGGTGCCGGCCGAGCACGGCGGGCCGGGGGTCGACCCGCTCACCGCGGTGCGGGTGCAGCGGGCGATCGGGGCGCGCTCGCCGTCCCTGGCCGTGGCCACCACCATGCATCACTTCTCCGTCGCCTCGCTGGCCGAACTGTCCACCCTGGGCACCGGTTTCGAGTGGGCCGTGCTGCAGGCGATCGCCGAGCAGCATCTGTACCTGAGTTCGGCCTTCGCCGAGGGCAACCCGAGCACCAACATCCTGGCTCCCCGGGTCACCGCCCGGCGGGTGGACGGCGGCCTGCTGGTCAACGGCAGCAAGAAGCCGTGCAGCCTGACCTGGTCGATGGACCTGATGTCGGCCAGCGTGGCGGTGGTCGATGCCGACGGGGGTCCGGAAAGGCTGGCCATCGTGCTCATCCCGGCGTCCGACCCGGGCCTGACTCGCCGGCCGTTCTGGGAGAGCTTCGCGCTGGCCGGAGCGGAGAGCGACGAGGTCGTGCTGACCGACGTGTTCGTCCCCGATCTGATGGCCTTCTACCCGGCCGACGCCACCATGACCGACCCGATCCAGGGCCGCGGCTTCCTGTGGTTCGAACTGCTGGTCGCCGCCTCGTACATCGGAGTGGCGTCGGCCCTGGTCGAACGGGTGCTGTCGGCCGGCCGCGGCACCCCGGGCGACCGGGTGGCGCTGGCCGCCGACCTGGAAACGGCGATGGCCGCGGTCGAGGCGGTCGCCCGGTGCCTCCCGGCGCGGGACGACGAGGAGGTGGAGCGGCTGCTCACCCGCTCCCTGTACGTCCGCTACGGCGTGGAGAACGCGGTGGCCCGGGTCTCGATGGCCGCGGCCGCGCTGGCCGGTGGGATCGCGTTCGTCTCCGCCCCCGACATCGCCTACCTGCTGGCCGCCTCCCGGGCGCTGGCCATGCACCCGCCGGCCGTCGGGCCGGTCAGCGACGCCCTGGACCGGTCGCTGCGCGGCGGCCGGTTCACCGCCTAGCCACCCGCCGAGGAGGAAACACCATGGACCACAAGAACTTCTTCATGACGCCGACCACCCACCGGCTACTGCGGCTGGAGTACCTGATCGCGCTGGTGGTCAGCGTGGCGCTGGCGATCATGCACATCGGCGAGATCCGCTGGCCGGTCTTCATCGGCATGTTCGCCGTCATCGACGTCATCGGCTACCTGCCGGGGCTGTTCGTCTGGATCAAGCGGCACGGCGACGTGCCCAGGGCCCTCTACGTCTCCTACAACATCGCCCACCATCTGGGCACCGCGGCCGCGCTGGCCGGCCTGTGGTGCCTGTTCGTCGGTCCGGAATGGGCGTTGCTGGCCCTGCCGATCCACCTGATGGGCGACCGGGCGTTGTTCGGCAACATGCTCAAACCGTTCGGGGTGTCGTTCGAACCCAAGACGCACCCGCTCTACGCGGAATTCGCCGCCGCCTACCGGGCGGCCCAACGCGGAGCCGTCACCGAAGGGGGGTCGGCGCCCGATGTCCCAGTCATCGACGGAACTGTCATTGATCGGCCGCTCGCCGAACCGGCCGCCCACTGACGGCTCCGTTCCCGCGGATGTCGACCGGCGGGTGGCGCAACTGGCCGCGCACGCCGACAACCACTCCGCGTTCCTGGCGGTCAACGCCGGCACCGAGTACTTCGAGATCCCGGACGTGGACGGGTTCGTCGCCTACCGGGGGGCGGGCCGGGTGCGGGTGCAGTTCGGCGGGGTGGTTGCTCCGGCGGGCGATCGGGATCGCCTGCTGGCGGCGTTCCTCGCCGACACCGGGGCCGCCGGGCAGCGGGCGATGGCGGTTCAGCTCACCCCCGCCGACGTGGACACCTTCCGCCGGCACGGGTACCGGATCAACCAGCTGGGCAGCTCCTACGCGCTCGACCTGGAACGGCAGTCGTTGGCCGGCAAGCACTTCGTCCAGCTGCGGAACAAGATCTCCCGGGCCCGGCGGGCCGGGGTCCGGGTCGTCGAGGTCGGGGTGGACCGTCCCGCATCCCCGGCGCTGTCCGCGCAGCTGGCGGACCTGGACCGGCAGTGGCTGGCCACCAAGGGGTCCCACGAGCTGGCGTTCCTGATCGGCGAGCGGTCGGGTCCGGCCGACCGGCACCGCCGGCTGATGGTCGCCGAGCTGGACGGGCGGGTGGTCGGCTACGTCAGCTTCTCGCCGGTGTTCGGCTCCCGGCCGGGCTGGTTGCACGACCTCACCCGGCGCCGCCCCGACGCGCCGCCCGGCGTCATGGAGCTGATCCTGGCCGAGACCATCGACCGGCTCCGGCGGGAGACCGGCGGCTCCGGCTGGCTGCACTTCGGCTTCACCCCGTTCGTCGGCCTGGACGGCGCGCACCGGCTGCCCGAGGCGTCCTCGGCGGTCGACCGGGTCGTCGGCCTGCTCGCCCGGCACGGGGAGAAGCTCTACCCCGCGGCCGATCAGGTCGCCTACAAGCTCAAGTGGCGGCCGCACGTCATCGAGCCGGACTACCTCGCCTTTCACGGACGGCCCGGTGTCGGTCCCGTCTGGCGCCTGCTGCGGCTCACCCACGTCATCTGACCGAAGGATCCCGTCATGACCATCGCCTCCGTCCCCACCGGCTACCGGCCGTCCCCCTGGTGGACCGGACCGGTGCCCGCCCCGCGCCCCCCGCTGGCCGGCGACGTCCGGGTCGACTACGTCGTGGTCGGCGGTGGGTTGGCCGGCCTGGCCGCCGCCTACCACCTGCGCCGTCGCGATCCGGACGCCGCGATCGTGCTGCTGGAGGCGAACCGGGTCGGTTCCGGTGCCACCGGCGCCAGCACCGGCATCGTCGCGCCCGGCGTCGGCGGCCCGATCACCCTGCTGCGCCGCCGGTACGGCGACCGGGTCGCGGCGGCCACCTTCGCCGGATCGGTCACCGCGGTCGCCCGCACCGTCGAGCTGATCGACCGGGAGCGCCTGGATTGCGACCTGGAGCTCAACGGTCAACTGGTCTGCGCGGTGTCCGCCCGGCAGGACCGGGCGTTGCGCGCGCAGCACCGCTCGTTCGCCGACCTCGGCTTCGACATCCCGTACCTGCCGGCCACCGACCTGGCCGACCGGTTCGGCGGCCGTCCGTACCTGTCGGCCCTGCGGCATCCGCTGGCAGCCACCCTCGACCCGGTGAAGCTGTGCCGGTCGCTGGCCGACCGGCTGGTCGCGATGGGGGTGACGATCCACGAACGCAGCCCGGTGCTGGCGGTCCGCCCCGGGGTGCCCGTCCAGCTGCGATGCCCGGCCGGGATCGTCCGGGCCCGGCACGTGGTGATGGCCACCGACGGCGTGCAGCCGGAAGGTCTGCCGTCCGCCGGGGTGGTGCCGATCACCGGCCACGTCATCCGCACGGAGCCGCTGACCGGCCGGCAGCTGACCCGGATCGGTTGGCGGGACCGGGATTCCGTGGTCGACTGCCGGACGTTCTTCAACTTCTACCGGCTCACCCCGGACCGGCGGATCATCATGGGCGGCGGCCGGGTGACCCTGCCGCCGGGCGTCGGCGGCGTGCCCGTCGGCAGCGAGACCGCCTGGGACCGCATCGAAACCGAGCTGAAGACGATCTTCCCGGAGCTGGTCGACGTTCGCGTGTCCGATCGGTGGTCGGGCCGGATCGGCTCGATGCTCGACCGGCTGCCGCGGCTGGGCCGGCTGCCGTCCGCGCCGGGCGTCTGGTTCAGCGGCGGCTGGTGCGGACACGGCATCCCGCTGTCGGTGCAGGGCGGGTTCGAGATCGCGCAGCGGATCACCGGCGGCCGGGCCGACGACGATGTCACCTGGTACCGGGAGCGGGTCGTCGGCCTGCCCGGCGGTCCGCCGCGGGACTGGGGTCTGCTGGCCTACCTGGCCGGCCTGGATCACCGGGACCGGGTGCTGGATCGGTTCGGCCGGGTCGGGCGCGAATTCGCCCGCCCGTCGGCGACACCGACGCGGACGGAGGCGGTCCGGTGAGACCGCAGGGGTTCGACGTCGTCGTGGTCGGGGCCGGGTCGGCCGGCTGCGCGGTGGCCGCCCGGCTGGCCGCGGATCCGTCCGTCTCGGTGCTGCTGCTGGAGGCCGGCGGCGGCCGGCGGCGCCCGGAATCGATGGTGCCGGCGCTGTACTCACGGCTGTTCCGGTCGCGGGTGGACTGGGCCTACCGGACCGAGCCGCAGCGCGAACTGGCCGGCCGC
Source organism: Nakamurella sp. (assembly GCA_039812105.1). Classification (GTDB taxonomy): domain Bacteria; phylum Actinomycetota; class Actinomycetes; order Mycobacteriales; family Nakamurellaceae; genus Nakamurella. Next base: position 21,388 of record JBDHZW010000043.1, on the reverse strand, counting down.
CGGTTGTTCTGGCCACGGGGCCGGATGCTCGGCGGCAGCTCGGCGATCAACGACATGGTGTATGTCCGCGGGAATCCGGCCGATTTCGACGGGTGGGCGGCGGCCGGCAACCCCGGCTGGGCGCAGGCCGATCTGCTGCCGCACTTCCGGGCCGTCGAGGAGCGGCTCTGGGGGCCCGGCGGGCCGAACGCCGAAGACCGCTGGCTCGCTCCGCGGACGTCCGATTTCCTGGTCGCCGCCGAGCGTGCCGGGCTCGCCCGCAACGACGGATTCAACGGCGCCGTTCAGGAGGGGGTGGGCCGGCATCAGGTCGCCCAGCGGCGGGGTCGACGGGTCAGCGCCGCCGACGCCTACCTGCGTCCGGCGCCGGCCAACCTGACCGTGCTGCCCGGCGCCCGGGTGAGCGGCCTGGTGTTCTGCGGGTCCCGGGTGGTGGGCGTGCGGTGGGTGCGGCACGGGCACGTCGAGCACGCCCGGGCGGCGCAGGTGGTGCTGACCGGCGGCGCGATCAACACGCCGGCCCTGCTGATGTCCGCCGGCATCGGCGATGCGGCCGAGCTGCGGGGGCTGGGCATCGGGGTGCGGGCCGACCTGCCGGGGGTGGGCCGAAACCTGCAGGATCATCTGATGGTGCCGCTCTGCTGGCGCTCGGTCGAGCCGACCAGCCTGATCGACGGGCGGCGGCCGGCCCGGGTCGTCGAGTACCTGCGGCAGCGGCGCGGCCCGCTGGCCTCCAACATCGGGCAGGCCGGCGCGTTCGTCCGCAGCCGGCCCGGCCTGGCCGCGCCGGATCTGCAGCTGGTGTTCGCGCCGGTGCTGCTCGACGGCGTCCGCGACGAGCGGGTGGTCGAGCCGACCGAGCACGGCTACTCGATCGGCGCGATCCTGCTGCAGCCCGGCAGCCGCGGCCGGATCGCGCTGCGGTCGGCGGACCCGCTGGCCCGTCCGGTCATCGACCCGAACTACCTGACCGACCCCGCCGACCTGGCCACGCTGGTCCGGGGGGTGAGGTTGGCCCTGCGGATCGGGGCGACGGCGCCGCTGGCCGGGGCCGCCCGGGGTGCCCACCCGTTGGCGTCCGCCCCGGACGACGCCATCGAGCGGTTCGTCCGGTCGGCCGTGGACACCATGTTCCATCCGGTCGGCACCTGCCGGATGGGCCCGGCGTCCGATCCCGACGCGGTGGTCGACGCCACCCTGGCCGTGCACGGGGTCGAGGGACTGCGGGTGGCCGACGCGTCCGTCATGCCGACCATCACCCGCGGCAACACCCACGCCCCCGTCTCCGCGATCGCCGAGAAGGCCGCCGCCCTCCTCCTGGCCGCCGCCCCACCCGCGCGGATCAACTGCGCCGGCGCGGATGAAAGTGCCGCCGATGTGACGGGTGGGACGGGAGTCGACGACTTCGTCCGCGCGGGTGGGAGGGCCTCGGGATGACGTGCCCGGAGCGTGTCGCGCCGACCGGCGGGACGGTCGGCGCCGCCGAGTTCCGGTCGGTGATGGGGCGGTTCGTCACCGGCGTGACCGTGGTCACCGTCCGCGACCGGACCGGGCCGCACGGCGTCACGGTCAACTCGTTCACCTCGCTGTCGCTGGACCCGGCGATGATCATGGTCTGCCTGCGTCGCGCCGGTCGCGGCGCCGACCTGCTGCGCCGCTCCACCCATTTCGGCGTCAGCATTCTGGGCGCCGACCAGGAGTCGCTGGGCCGGTTCTTCGCCCGGGCCGACCGTCCCGGCGGGCCGGGTGCGTTCGACGACGTCCCCCATCGCACCGGCGTCGACGGCGTCCCGCTGATCGACGGGGCCGCCGCCCAGCTCGAATGCCGGGTCCGGCAGCGCATCCGGGCCGGCGACCACCTGATGTACGTCGGCGAGGTGGTCGGGCTGCACGTCAACGGCGCCGTCGACTCCCTGGCCTTCCACCGTGGACGCTTCCTGGCCGTGGCCTGACCCGTCCGTGGCCTGATGCCGCCGCCCGGCCGGTACGCAGGAACGATCACCGTCCGCGGCGCGTTCACCCAGTGATTACCCCGACCCGAGAATCAGGGTTGCCACCTGAGGCGGTCCGGTGTCCGGGAGCGGACAGTGGTAGGTGCAGCGGGAACAGGACCGGGAACGGCCGGCAGCAGTGGAGGAGTTTCGATGGACAAGTTCTTGAAGATCGTGGGCGCGGTCGTGGTGATCTGGATCGGCATCAGCCTGGTGCTGTGGCTGATCGGCAAGACCATCGGCCTGCTGTTCTGGGTGGCCGTCATCGGCGGCGCCATCTGGGCCGTCGCGGCCATCAGCAACAAGCGCAAGAACCAGGTCGGCTACCGACGCTGACCACGAAGGACGGCGGGCAACCCCGCCGTCCTTTCGTTTTGCCGGCCGCAGGGCAGATCAGTGCTCGGCCAGCCGGGGCGGGAACCCGCCGGTCGCGACGGGTGACCAGCGGGTGGGCGTGATCCGGATCAGGCACTTGCCCTGAACCACCATCGCCTGCCGGTACTCGTCCCAGTTCGAGTGCTCGCCGGAGATGCAGCGGAAGTATTCGACCAACGGCTCGATCGCCTCGGGGATGTCGAGGACCTCCGCGGTCCCGTCGATCTGCGCCCAGGCGCCGTTGAAATCGTCGGACAGCACGAGGACGGACGCGGCGCCGGTGCGGCGGGCGTTGCGGGCCTTGGCCCGCTCGGGGTAGCTGGCGATCACCACCCGACCCTGCGGATCGACGCCGGCCGTCACCGGTGACGCCTGGACCGAGCCGTCCTTGCGGGTCGTCATCAACACCTGATGATGGCGGGTCCGGGCGAAGTCGAGCACCTCGGCTCGTTCGACGGTGCGGGCGGTCGCGATCGTCCTGGGCATTGGCCCTCCACTCGGTGTCGGCACTCGTGACAGATCGACGTCGATCGTGCCAGCATCGCCGATCACCCGGGCCGGGCGAGCTGGTCGACGACGGCACCGAAGACCCGGGGGAACCGCCGCGCCGCCGGAACCACCCGGCCTCGAATCGCCGGCACCCGGGTAGCCCCCAGCAGGCCCGCGGTGAGCGCCGTGTGCCGGCGACTCAACCGGCGAGCCCGAGCGGCGTACCGGCCCGGATCCCCGGTCGCGATCGCATCGACCGCCGCCCGGCCTGCCCGAGACCGAGGGTCAGGCCCTCCCCGGTCAGCGCGTCGACGTACCCGGCGGCATCGCCGACCAGCAGAACCCGTCCCCGCATCCGTCCGCGGGTCCGCTGCCGCAACGGCCCGGCCCCGCGGACCCGGGTCAGCTCGTGTCCGGCGAGCCGGTCGGCCAGCGCCGGGAACGCCCCGATCAACTCATCGAATCCGGCCCGCACGGACGTCAGCACCGCGACGCCCACCTGCCCGTCCGACACCGGGGTCACGTAGGCCTCACCGACGGCCGACCAGTGCACCTCGACGAAGTCGGTCCACGGTGCCATCGCCGCGTGCCGGCGCAGCCCGAAGCGGCGGTCGTCGGCCCGCCGCCCCGGCCCGTCCAGCCCGACCAGCCGGCGGACGGGCGAATGAAGACCGTCGGCCGCCACCAGGTACCGGACCGGCTCGCCGTCCACCAGCACCCGGTCGCCGCGGTCCAGGACCGTGCGCACCGCCGGACCCGTGACCGGCACCCCCGCCCGGCGCACGGCGTCCAGCAGCGCGGCGTGCAGCACGGTGCGTCGTACCCCGCGTCCCGGGCCGTGCCGGAACGGCGCTTCGGCCACGACAGTACGGTCGAGGTAACGGATCCCGGCGAGCGGATGACCCGCCGGGGACACTCCCAGCTCGCCCAGCGCGGCCACTGCGCCGGGCATCAGGCCCTCCCCGCAGGCCTTGTCGATCACGCCGTCGCGCGGTTCGCGGACCAGCACATCGAGTCCGGCGCGGGCGGCGAGCAGCGCGGTGGCCAGCCCGATCGGGCCGCCGCCGGCCACCATCAGATCGCGCATCGCCGGCTCACCCCCGGGACGGCAGCCGAACCCGGGGAAGGGTGGCCAGCGCGGCGTTCTCGGCCCGGATGCGGACGGTCAGCAGGGCCGCGTTGGCCAGGGTGAAGGCCGCGGCGGTCATCCAACACGCGTGCACCAGCGGCAGCGCGACACCCTCGACCACGACCGCGAGGTAGTTCGGATGGGTCAGCCACCGGTACGGTCCGGACCGCACCGGCGGCCGGCCTGGTAGCACGATGACCCGCGTGGTCCACCGCCGCCCGAGCGTGGCGATGCACCACCACCGCAGGCCTTGGGCGGCGACCACCAGGGCGAGCATCGACCAGGCGAGCCAGGCAGGCACGACCGGCCGCCGCACCACCGCCTCCACCAGCATCGCGATCAGGAAACCGGCGTGCAGGACGACCATGACCGGATAGTGGCCGCGGCCGGTCTCCACGCCGCCGCGGGCGAGGCTCCACGCCGCGTTGCGGGTCGAGACCACCAGTTCGGCCACACGTTCCAGGGCGACCAGGCCGACCAGCACGACGAACGCCGTCAGCGACGTCATGTCGGCGAACCGCCGATCGCCCGGAGCAGCACCAGCTCCGAGCAGAAGCCGGGTCCCATGGCCAGCAGCACCCCGAAAGCGCCGCGATCAGGCGGACGTTCGCCCAGGGTGTCGGCGAGCACGTGCAGCACCGACGCCGACGACAGGTTGCCGATCCGGGACAGCGAAGCCCGGGTCAGCGCCACCTCGTGGTCGGTGACGCCGAGGGCATCACGAACCGCGTCGATGACCTTCGGGCCGCCGGGATGGCAGACCCAGAAGCCGATGTCGGCGCGGGACAGGCCGTGGTCGGCGAGAAACTCGTCGACGTCGCCGCGGATGTACCGGCCGACGATCTCCGGAACCCGGGCGTCGAGCACGATGCGCAGCCCGGAGGCGCCGATGTCGAAGCCCATCGTCCGTTCCGAATCGGGGTACAACCGGCTGCGGCTGTCCAGCACCTGCACGGTTCGTCGCTCCGGGGTCGGGTCCCGCCGCCGGCCGGCAGCCACCACCGCCGCCGCGCCGTCGCCGAACAGCCCGCTGGCCACCAGATTCGGCATCGAGACGTCGTCGCGCTGGACCGTCAGCGAGCACAACTCGACGGCGACCAGGACGGCGACGTGCTCGGGGTGGCCGAGCAGGTAGTCGTGCAGCCGCGCGATGCCGGCGGCGCCGGCCACACAGCCCAGGCCGAACAGCGGCACCCGCCGCACGTCCGGCCGCAGCCCGACCACCGCGGCGATGCGGGCGTCCAGGGAGGGCACCGCCAACCCGGTGACCGTCGTGGAGATCACCAGGTCGACGTCGCTGGGGGTCAGATCGGCCGCCTTGAGCGCGTCCTCGACCGCGCGGGCGCCCAGCGTGACCGCGTGCTCCAGGAACCGGGCGTTGGCCTCGTCGAAATCCGCCAGTCGCGCGTACTCGGGCAACGGCAGCGCCAGGTGGCGCCCGCGCACGCCGCAATTGCCGTGCAGGCTGCGCAGCACCCGCTCGTTCGGCCCGTGGCCGGCCACCGCCCCGGCAAACGCATCGGTGATCTCGGCCTGGCGGTACCGGTGCGGGGGCAGGACGCCGCGGACGGCCAGGATGCGCGTCACGGCGCCGCCTCCTGATTCGATGTGCGGGTCATCCGGCCGCCACCAGCAGGGCGGCGTCGACGACGGCGATCGCCACCGCCGCCCAGAACGGCGCTCGTCCCCGGCCGATCAGGGCCACCACGGCGAGCGCCGCCACCAGCAGCAGGGCGCCGAGCCGGACGGGCAGCGCGACCTGACCACTGGCGATCACCACGATCAGTGATGCCGCCGCCAGCACCGTCACCGCGGCCACCCGGGTGGGCCGGGCGCCCAGGCGGTGCGGCAGGCCGCGGACCCCGGTGGCCTCGTCGTCGGCAAAGTCGGGAAGGGCGTTGACCAGGTGCGCTCCGACCCCGAGCAGCGCCCCGACCAGCGGGATCCACGGCGGCGGCGGGACCCCCGGGCCGGCCAGCGCGACGAAGACGGTCAACCCGCCGAACGCGATCGCGTACGGCACCCACGACCAGACGGTCGATTTCAGGCCGAGGTTGTACGCCCAGCCGGCGGCGACGCAGCCCAGGTGCACCAGCCCGGCGACGACCCCGCACAGCAGCGACAGCACGACGGTGGCGGCGACCGTTGCGGCGCAGACGACCTGCACCGTCCAGGCGGCCAGTTCGCCGGTGGCCAGCGGCTTGTCGAGGCGGCCGACCGCCCGGTCCCGGCCCCGGTCGATCAGGTCGTTGGACCAGCCGATGGTCAACTGCCCGGTCAGCACGGTGACGACGATCAAGGCGGTGCGGCCGGTCGACGTCCCGGTGGCAACGGCGAGCGCACCGGCCAGGACGGTGACGGCCACCGCCGGCCCGATGTGAGCGGCCCGCAGCAGGGCCGTCAGGCCGGCGACCCGCGACTCGGTGCGCGTCAGTCCGTCGGCTCTTCCGGCTCAAAGGTGTCCGGCTCCGCGATGGTGGTGGCGCCGACGCCCTCGTCGGACTGCAGCGCCTCCTGGGCCTGGCTCGAATCCTCGTCGGCGGCCGGGTCGGTGGTGTTCGGCTGGGTCATGACGGTGTCCTCTCGTGGATCACTTGACCGCGGCCCGGCGGGCCCGGGCGCGCAACTGAAGGATGCGGACGGTGCCGAGCAGGGCGGCGGTCAGCGCTCCGGCGATCGCGGCGAACAGCATCGCCACGCCGAGCGACAGGGTGCCGGCGAACCCGAAGTAGCGGACGTCCACCGGATCGGAGTTCTGCACGATGAAGATCAGCAGGAAGATCATCACGATGGCGGCGACGACCAGCGCCACCCAGGCGGCGCCCGCGCGGGAGTGCTTGCGGGCCGGTGTTCCGGTCGGCTGCGCGGCGGTGCCGGCCGGCTGGGCTGTCGTGTTGGCCGCGGCGGCGTCGACGGGCTCGGGACGAAGCTGGCCCACGGGTTCGGTGTACTGATCGGGCGCCGCGTATTGATCGCGCGCCGCGTACTGATCGGGCACGGCGACTCCGGTCGGCGGCAGTCCGCCCGGTGGCGTCGGGTCGCCTGCGCCGGTGTACGGCACCGCGTTCGGCTGGGCGGGGTCGTACCTGCCGGGTGTGCTCATCACCGCACCCCCCTTCGTGGTCGGCGGGCGGTCACGTTTGCCCGCGCCCTGTGGGTACCCGCGAGGTCGGCCGCGAAACCGCGGCGTGTGCCGGCCGCCCGAATCGGGCACACACGGGTCACGCGCCGCGAAGCGCCGACCGACAGCGAAGGAGGAAGCCTCATGACGATCCCCGACCCCACCGGGCCGGCCGGCCCGCCGCAGCCCGACCCGTTCCCGGGCCCCGGCCCGACCGATCCGCAGGGCCCGCCGGTGCCGACCGACCCGTCGCCGGCCCGGCCCGACCGGCCACCGGTGCCGCTCGAACCGCCCACCCCGGAGCCGCAACCGGTGGATCCCGTCCCGGGCGATCCCAACCCCGGCTCGCCGTTCCCGGTGCCTGGCCCGGTGCACCCGGACCCGACGGGGCCGCATCCGACCGGACCCGATCCGTCGCCGCCCACCGCCTGACCGCCGGCGCGCGCTCGGTTCTCGGGTGCTTGGTGCTCGGGCGTGCTCGGTGCTCGGGCGGGCCCCGCGGCGCGCGGATGAACTGATTGACACCCGTCACATCAGTCACATTTCGTGTGGGTTCATCCGCGCCGGCGTAGTTGATCCGCGCGGGCGGGTGGGGCTGAGGGCAGCCTAGGCTTGCTGGAAAAGCGCAGGTCAGAGGGTCAGACTGGATGGTATGAGCGAGACCGAGCAGGCGCGCCCGGCGCACGACGAGCCACACGACCGGGGGTTGGCGAGCCGGCTGAACTGGCTGCGGGCCGGGGTTCTCGGCGCGAACGACGGGATCGTGTCGACCGCGGCGATCGTGCTCGGCGTCGCCGGTGCCACCGACAGCCGGGGGTCGATCATCCTGTCCGGGCTGGTCGGCATGATGGCCGGCGCCATGTCCATGGCGGCCGGCGAGTACGTCTCGGTGTCCACCCAACGGGACACCGAGAAGGCCGTGCTGGACCGGGAGCGCCGGGAGCTGGCCGAGACCCCGGACGAGGAACTGGAGGAACTCGCCGGCCTGTACGAGGCCAAGGGCATCGAGCCCGCCCTGGCCCGCGAGGTGGCGCAGCAGCTCACCGCCAAGGACGCGCTGCGGGCGCACGCGGAGGCCGAACTCGGGCTGGACCCGGACGAGCTGACCAATCCCTGGCACGCGGCCGGCGCCAGCTTCCTGGCCTTCGTCGTCGGCGCGGCGATCCCGCTGCTGGGGGTGGTGGTCGCGCCGGCCGCCTGGGTCACCGTGGTCGCCGTCGCGATCGCGCTGGCCGTCACCGGCTCGGTCAGCGCCCGCCTCGGCTCCGCGCCGGTGCTGCGGGCGGTGCTGCGCAACGTGGCCGGCGGGCTGCTGGCGATGGGCGTCACCTACCTGCTGGGCACCCTGGCCGGCGGTCTGGTCGGCTGACCGGGACCGGCCCGTCACCCTGCGCTGACCGGTGCGGCCGCCCCCTCGCCCGGACGGCCCATCCGTCGTAGGGTGTTTTTCGCCCGTCTGGGCGGTGCGCCGCAGTCTCGCCCACCGAGAACCGACCCCGGCGGTCAGAACCTCGTGCCGCGCGGAGGATCAATGCCCGCCCCCATCACCGTCGACCAGCTGCCCGGCCCGCACGGGGTGCCCGTCCTGGGCAACCTGCTGGACCTGAACAACCCACACCCGATCGACACGCTGATGGACTGGGCCCGGGAGTTCGGTCCGATCTACAAACTGGTTGTGCCCGGCACCACCCGGATCGTCGTGTCCGGCGCCGACCTGATGCCCGACATCTGCGACGACGAGCGATTCGACAAGCAGCTCGGCCCCGGCCTGATTGCCGCCCGCGGCACCGGCACCCCGGGCCTGTTCCTGTCCGAGACCAGCGACCCGCTCTGGCGGCGGGCGCACAACATCCTGATGGCGCCGTTCAGCCAGTCCAGCATGCGCGGCTACCTGCCGCGGATGGTGGACATCGCCGGCCAGCTGATGGACAAGTGGTCGCGGCTGAACCCCGACGACGAGGTGAACGTGCCCGCCGACATGACGGCGCTGACCCTGGACACGATCGCGCTGTGCGGCTTTGGCTACCGGTTCAACTCGCTGTACCGGGACACCCCGCACCCGTTCGTCGCCGCCATGGTGCGCAACCTGCTGGAGGCGCAGAAGGAGGCCAAGGAGCTGCCGATCCAGCGCAAGCTGCGGGTGCAGGCCCGGCGGCAGGCCCACGAGGACAGCGAATTCCAGATCAACCTGGTGAAGGGACTGATCGAGGACCGGCGCCGGCAGGGCGACGCCGCCGACAACACCGACCTGCTCGGCCGGATGCTCACCGGCGTCGACAAGTCCAGCGGCGAGGGCCTTCCCGACGACAACATCATCGCCCAGTGCATGACGTTCCTGGTAGCCGGGCACGAGACCACCAGCGGCCTACTGTCGTTCGCCATCAACTACCTGATGAAGAGCCCGCAGTACATCGACGAGGCGCGGGTACAGATCGACCAGGTGCTCGGCGACACGGCCGAACCGACCTACGAGCAGGTGCACAAGCTCACCTACGTGCGGCAGATCCTGGACGAGTCGCTGCGGCTGTGGCCGACGGCCCCGATGTTCACCCGGGCCGCCCGCGAGGACACGGTGATCGGCGGGAAGTACCTGACTCCCAAGGACGTCGGGATCTCGGTGCTGCTGCCCATGCTGCACCGCGACCGGAGTGTGTGGGGGGAGGACGCCGAGGAGTTCAACCCGCACCATTTCGATCCGGAGCGATTCAAGGACGTCCCGCCGCTGGCCTACCGGCCGTTCGGCACCGGCCTGCGCGCCTGTATCGGCCGCCAGTTCGCGCTGCAGGAGGCCACTCTCGTGCTGGGCATGCTGCTGCAGCGGTTCGACATCATCGACCACCGCAATTACCAGCTGCACACCCGGGCGACGCTGACGGTCAAACCGGAGGACATGTGGATCCGGCTGCGTCCGCGGGAGGGCTTCGCCGGGGTTCGCCGGGAGCAGGTCGCGGTCCCGGATACGGTCGAGTCGGCCGACGAGGCCGCGGTGGTGGCGGCCGCGCACGGCACCCCGCTGCTGGTGTTGTTCGGCTCCAACCTCGGCACCGCCGAGGGCATCGCCAACCGGCTCGGCCGGGAGGGCGGCGACCGCGGGTACGCGGTGACGGTGGCGGCCCTGGACGATCACGGTCCCGACCTGCCGGCCGAGGGTGCGGTGCTCGTGGTCAGTGCCTCCTACAACGGCGAGCCGCCGGAGAACGCGACCGCCTTCGTGGACAAGCTGCGCGGTCACGCGGTGCCGGACGGCGCCTACGCGGGGGTGAAGTACACAGTGTTCGGCTGTGGCGACACCGACTGGGCGGCCACCTACCAGGCCGTGCCGACGCTGCTGGACGCCGAGTTGGAACGGCTGGGCGGCACCCGGATCCACCCCCGCGGCGCCGGTGACGCGCAGGCCGACTTCGACGGGCAGTACCGGGCCTGGCACGCCGACCTATGGGCGGATGTCGTTGCGGCGCTGGGCCTGTCGGAGCGGGAGGTGCAGGCGACGGCCGGCGGGCCGCGGCTGACCATCTCCACCGTGAACCGGCAGCTGACCAACCCGGTCATCGTTTCCTACGAGGCGACGCCCACCCTGGTCACCCGCAATGTCGAGCTGACCGCCACCGGCGCGGCCGGGGTGCGGTCCACCCGGCACGTCGAGGTCGCGTTGCCGCCGGGCATGACCTACCGGGCCGGCGACCACCTGGGCGTGCTGCCCCGCAACAGCCAGACCCAGATCCGCCGCGTGATGCGACGTTTCGGCCTGGACATGGGCACGTACGTGACGATCACCGCGAACAGCGGCACCCACACCCACCTGCCGGTCGACGAGCCGTCGCCGCTGCTCGGCGTGCTCGGCACCTGCGTGGAACTGCAGGCGACCGCCACCCGCGCCGACATCGAGGTGCTCGCCGAGTACACCGACGACGCCGAACAGCGGGCCGCCCTGCAGGTGCTGACCACCGACGACGAGCGGTACCGGACGCAGGTGCGGGAGCCGAACCTGTCGGTGCTGGACCTGCTCGACCGGTATCCGGCCTGCACCCTGCCGTTCCCGGTCTTCCTGGATCTGCTGCCGGCGCTGGCCCCGCGGTACTACTCGATCTCGTCGTCGCCGACGGCCAGTCCGGACGCCGTCGCGGTGACCGAGGGGGTGCTGACGTCGCCGGCCCGGTCCGGGGTGGGGGAGTTCGACGGGGTGTGTTCGACCTATCTGGCGTCGATGGAGCCGGGGAGCACGGTGTTCGTGTTCAAGCGGGAGCCGACGATCCCGTTCCGCCCGGCCGACCCGGCCGTGCCGATGATCATGGTCGGCGCGGGAACGGGCCTCGCGCCCTTCCGCGGGTTCCTGCAGGAGCGAGCCGCACAGGCGGCCGGTGGGGCCGTGGCGCCGTCGCTGCTGTTCTTCGGCTGCCGCACCGCGCACGATCGGCTCTATGTCGATGAATTGGCGGAGTTCGCCGACTCGGCGAGGGTGACGGCGTACACGGCGTTCTCGCGGGAACCCGGGCAGGAGCGGCGGTACGCCCAGCACGAGATGCTGGCCCACGCCGACGAGATCTGGCCGCTGATCGAGGGCGGGGCGGTCGTCTACGTCTGCGGGAACGCACGCACCCTCGCCCCCGGTGTGCGGGCCGCGCTGACCCAGATCGCCGCGGACAAGCTGGGCCTGTCCGGCGCGGCCGCCGACGACTGGCTCACCGGCCTGCGCCGCGAGCAGCGCTACCTTGAGGACATCTGGGGCGCCAACTGACCCTCGGCGGGCGCCGTCCCCCGCTCGCTGTTGATCATGGGCTGGTGGCCCTTATCGGGCGGTCAGAAGGGCCACCAGGCCATGATCAACAGCAGCTGGACACGGGTTCGGAGGACGTCGTGATCGACGAGGCGCAGGTGCGGGCCGCGGACGAGCGGCGTACCGCGGCGATGATGGCCGGTGACCTGGCCACGCTGGGGGAGCTGATCGCGGACGACTGCCGGTACGTGCACTCCACCGGGGTCAGCGACACGAAGGACAGCTACCTGGCCTCGATCTCCTCGGGGGCGCTGGCCTACACCTGGGTTCGCACGGCCGAGCACGTGCTGATCCCGGCCGGCGACGCGGTGATCGTCCAGCACGAGATGCGGGCCGAGCTGGTGCGTTCCGGCGTGCCCGAGCCGTACCGGAGCCGGGCCGCCGCGGTCTGGCGGGACACCGACGCCGGCCCGCGGTTGGTGTACTTCCAGGCGACCGCGCTGCCGGTGACCGGCTGACACGGCAGCACCTCCCGCCCCCACTCACGAGTTGATCAGGGGCTAGTGGCCCTTATCCGGCGCGCAAAAGGGCCACCAGGCCATGATCAACTGCGGGTCGGGGGCGGGTCGGGGCGGTCCAGCGCGGCCGGGGGCGGTCCCGGGCGGGTCGGCGGCGGGTCCGGGGCGGGGTCAGGGGTCGATGAGCCAGGTGTCCTTGGAGCCGCCGCCCTGCGACGAGTTGACCAGCAGTCCCTCGGACTCCAGCGCCACCCGGCTCAGCGCGGCGTCCGGGATGACCACCGACCCGTCCCGGCCGGCCAGGGCGAACACCCGCAGGTCCACGTGCCGGGGTCGCAGGCCGGCCGGGGTGAGGGTGGGGTGGCAGGAGAACCGGATGACGTCCTGCGCGATGAACCGGTGCGGCGCATCCTCGACCTGCGCGACCATCGCCGCGGCCTCCGCCTCGGTCAGATCCGGCCCGATCATCACGCCCGACCCGCCGGACCCGTCGACCGGCTTGACCACCAGCTCGGCGAGCCGGTCCCGCACTCCCTCGTACTGGCCGGGGTGGGCCAGCACCCAGGTGCCGACGTCGCCGATCATCGGCTCCTCGCCCAGGTAGAACCGGATCATCGGGTGCACGAACGCGTAGATCGCCTTGTCGTCGCCGACGCCGTTGCCGGGAGCGTTGGCCACCGACACCACCCCGGCCCGGCAGGCCGCGACCAGCCGTTCGTTCACGGCGGCGTCCACCGGCTCGCCGGCGATCAACTCGTCGTCACCCAGGCGCCGGTACAGCACGTCCACCGGCATCGTCGCGCCGTCCACGATCACGCTCACGCCGCCGTCGAAGGACAGGTCGGCCGGGGTGACGACGGGGACGTCCATCAGGTCGGCCAGCAGCCGGTGCTCGTACCAGGCCGAGTTCCCCGGCCCGTCCGACAGCAGGGCGACCAGCGGGACCTCGCGGGGGCAGCGCGGCGGCGCCGCCTGCCGCAGCGCGTGCAGCAGGTCGCGGCCGACGGTCTCCGGCGACCGCAGGCCGGGCCACGGATGCAGGGCGGGCAGCGACGCGGCCGCGGTGCGCCGGTTCGCCACGGCGTAGGCCAGGCCGGACGGCACCCGCAGGTTGTCCTCCAGCACCACCCAGTCGCCGGTCGGCGCGTGCAGCAGGTCGAACCCGAGCACGGTGGCCCGGGGCCGGTGGCCCGGGGCGAGATCGGCGGCGCCGGGTAGGAAGCCGGGGCAGTCGCGGACGACCGACTCCGGGATCACGCCGGCCGCGACGATCCGCAGGTCGCCGTAGACGTCGTCGAGGAAGGCATTGAGGGCGCGGGCGCGCTGGGCCAGCCCGGCGCAGATCGCGGTCCAGTCCTCCAGGCCGATCACCCGGGGGACGGGATCGAGCGGGAACGGCTGCTCGGTCGGCGTGCCGTCGATCTCGGCGATGAACGAGATCCCTTCCGCGACCCGGCGCCGGTCCAGATCCGCGGCCGCGGCCCGCAACCCGCCGAGCCCACCGCCGGTCAACGAAGCGACGATGGCGGCGTACCCGGGCCGGACCGTCCCGTCGTCGGCGACCGCCTCGTCCAGCGGCCCCGGCTCGTAGCCGGCCAGCAGGTCGCTCATCCGTGCACTCCGCTCGTCCCTCGCGGATTGCCCGCATGGTGTCGATGATTCGCTCGGCATGCCTCGGTCATCCGCCGGTCCACCTCAGGTGCCAGGCCACGATCGCCTCGGTCGACGCGATCCGGCCCTCCCGGCCGACGATGGTGTGCCCCTCGCCGGGCAGCAACATCAGCTCGGTGGGCACGTCCGCTGCCTGCAGGGCGCGGGCGGCCTGCACCGATTCGACTACCGGCACGTTGGTGTCGTGTTCGCCGTGCACGAAGAGGGTGGGTACCCGCATCCGGTCGAAACGAATCAGCGGCGACAGGTCGGCCAGCAGCGCCGCGTCCGCGATCGGGTCGCCGTACTCGGTGATCGACGCCGCGGCCATCCACGGCTCGGTGTACCGGAAGAACGTTCGCAGGTCCGACATGCCGGCGTGACTGGACCCGGACACGAACAGCTTCGGGAACCGGGTCAGCGCGATCATCGCCAGGTAGCCGCCGTAGGACCAGCCGTGCACGCCGATCCGCCCGGGCGCGGCCAGGCCCTGATCGATCAGGTACCGCACTGTGTCCCGCACGTCCGGGAACGACGACTCCCGCCGGTCCAGGTCGTCGAGCACCTCGAAACTCGCACCGTAGCCGGTGGATCCGCGCACGTTCGGGGCGAACACCAGGAATCCCGCCGCGACCAGGGACTGCACCAGGATCGAGAACGCGGGACGTTCCTCGGCTTCCGGGCCGCCGTGCAGCAGGATGACGGTGCGGAAGGGTGGTTCGCCGGCCGGCCGGTAGAGCAGCCCGTGCAGCGGCACCCCGTCGTGGGCGGGGTACCGGCGGCGTTCGGGCACGCAGAGCCGCTGATCCGGCAGCCGCGGGACCGGCAGGCCACTGATCCGGCGGGCGGCCGGCGGGGCGTCGTCGGGATGGTCGACCAGATCCACGTGGAACAGGCTGCGCGGGGCGACCGGCTCGCTGAGCTCCAGGATGCCGGAGCGGCCGTCCGGCAGCACCGACCAGCCGGGCATCACCCGGCGGCCGATGTCCACCCGGTACCCGGACCCGGTCCGCAGGTCCCGTATCTCGATGGCACTGTGGCCGGACATGTTCCACACCAGCATGACCCGGGTGTCATGGTCGAGTACGGCGTAGGCGTCCAGGTCGGCATCGTCCCGCTCGGCGATGATCCGCAGGTGGCCCGGGTTTCCGTCGTCGTCGAGCCGCACCGCGGCCAACGCCGGATGCTCCCGGCCGGCGCCGACCCGCAGGTACACCGTGCGGCCGTCGGCGGAGAACCGGCCGTCCTCGGCCTGGTCGGCGCCGGCGGGGAAGTCGGCGGCCAGCAGGCGGCGGGGCGACGGCAGCGGCGCGTCGGGCCCGGTCGGCAGGTCGGCCAGCACCAGGTGCCGGAAACCGCGCGGACCCCGCCGGGCGACCAGCCGGCGGCCGTCCGGGGATACCCCGGTGACCAGCAGGAATCCGCCGGTCGCCACCCGGCGGGCGGCGCCCGACTCGACGTCGACGACCCACACGTCGGCGTCCGGCCCTACGCCGTCGGCCAGCGAGAACGCATAGGTGTGCGGCAGTCCCGTCCAGGATCCGGCGAAGACCGTTTCACGGTCGGGCATTCCCGCCAGGGCCCGGTGGTCGGTGCCGTCCGGCCGGATCGCGTGCAACTGGGCCCGGATGAATCCCGCGGGCGAGACCAGGTAGGTCAGCCATTGCCCGTCCGGGGACCAGGCGACCGAGATCACCTCCTGGTCCGGTAGCGACACCTGGCGGGGTGTCACATCGGCGCATCGACCGGCCAGGTCGAGATGGGCGACCTCCAGCCGGGGCAGGCCGGAACGGTCGGTGACGTAGGCGATCTGCCGGCCGTCCGGGGAGATGCTCGGGCACCACGAGCCGACGACGCCGGCGATGCCCTCGATCGTCCCGCGCAGATCCGCGGGCAGCCCCGGCCGCGCTGCCTGGTCCAGCACCGGTCAGCCGACTCCGTGCCGCTGCAACCACATCTCGAGCAGGCCCAGCTGCCACAGCTGGTTCGAACCGAGCGGGGTCCGGTAGCTGTTCGGGTCGGCCAGCAGCATGTCGACGTAGTCGGGGTTGAACAGGCCGCGTTCCTTGGCCACCGGAGCGGTCAGCGCGTCCCGGACCCGCTCCAGGTACTGGCCCTCCAGGTTGATGATCGCCGGGACCGGGAAGTGCCCCTTCTTCCGGTCGATGATGGCCGCCGGCAGCACCTTGCGCGACGCCTCCTTCAGCACCCCCTTGCCGCCCTGGGCCAGCTTCAGATCAGGGGGTACGGCTGCGGCCAGCTCGGCGAACTCGTGGTCCAGGAACGGGGTGCGCGCCTCCAGACCCCAGGCCATCGTCATGTTGTCGACCCGCTTGACCGGGTCGTCGACCAGCATGATCTGCGAGTCCAGCCGCAGCACCCGGTCCAGGGCGGTGTCGGCACCCGGCCGGTCCAGGTGTGCGCGCACGAAGTCCCGGGGGGCGTCGTCCGGAATCGTCCACCGCGGCTGCAGGATCGTGGCCATGGTGGCCTTGTCCCGGTCGAAGAACCGGCCGCTGTACACCTCCAGCGCCCGCTCCGGCGGGACGTCCGCGAGCGGCGGGTACCAGTCGTAGCCGGCCAGCAGTTCGTCGGCGCCCTGCCCGGACTGCACCACGGTCAGGTGCTGCGAGACCGCCTGGGAGAGCAGGTAGAAGGCGATGCAGTCGTGGCTGACCATCGGCTCGGCCATCGCGCCGACGGCGCCGTCCAGGCCGTCGAGCACGGTGCTGGACGGCATCATCAGCCGATGGTGGTGGGTGTCGAACTCCTTGGCGACGATGTCGGAGAACTCGAACTCGTCGCCCTCCCGGTCGCCGACCCGTTCGAAGCCGATCGAGAAGGTCTGCAGCCCATGCTGTCCCGCCCTGGCCAGCAGCGCGACGATGACGGACGAGTCGATCCCGCCGGACAGCAGCACGCCGACCGGCACGTCGGCCACCATCCGCCGCTGCACCGCGGTCTGCAGGGTGTCCAGAACGAGTTCCTGCCAGTCGTTCTCGCTCAGCCCGGCGTACCGCTCCGGGCGCTCGTGGGGGGGTGACCAGTACTGCCGGTCGGTGCTGGTGCCGTCCGGCTCGACCACCCGCACCGTGGCCGGCGGCAGCTTCCGCACCCCGTTGATGATCGTGTACGGCGGCGGAACCACCGCGTGGAAGCTCATGTAGAAGTTCAGCGCGACCGGGTCGATCGAGGTGTCGACGTCGCCGCCGGCCAGCAGCGCCGGCAGGGAGGACGCGAACCGCAGCCGCTCGTCCGTCCGGGCCAGGTACAGCGGCTTGATGCCCAGCCGGTCCCGACCCAGGATCAGCCGGCCGGAGTCGCGTTCGAGGATGGCGAACGCGAACATGCCCATGAAGTGGTCGACGCAGCCGATGCCCCATCGGTGGTAGGCCTTGCCGATCACCTCGGTGTCCGAGGTGGAGAAGAAGCGGTAGCCGGCACCCTGCAGTTCGGCCCGCAGGTCCTGGTAGTTGTAGATGCAGCCGTTGAAGACGGTAACCAGCCGCAGCTCGTCGTCGACCATCGGCTGGGAACCGGCCTCGGACAGGTCGATGATCTTCAGCCGCCGGTGCGCCAGCGCGACCGGCCCGTCGTGCCACATCCCGTGCCCGTCCGGACCGCGCGGCTCCATCACGGCGGAGATGCGGGCCAGGCCCTCCAGATCGGGTGGCCGTCCGTCGAACCGGAACTCACCGCTCAGCCCGCACACGACGCCCTCCACCCGGGGTGATTCCGGCCGCCGCGTCGGACCCGCGAGCGACCTCGGCAATCTGCCCGACGCTACACGCCGAATGTTTCCGACCGATGCCATCGTAGGGGTGAAGGTCAACCCGGTTGACTAATGTCGTCCGACATGGGCAGAATGAAGTCAACCACATTGACCATTGGAGGTCGCGATGCCCGTCATCTCCGCTCCGCCCGGCCCGACCCACGACATCGGCACCGCCCGGTTCACCGCCCTGGCCGGACCCAGCCGGGGCTCCACCGAGACCAGCGTCTGGCAGGTCGAGGTCCAGCCGGGTGCGCCGGCCGCGCCGCACCGGCTCACCCGGGAGGAGGTGTTCGTGGTGCTGGCCGGTCGAGCCGCCGCCCGGATCGACGGGCGGCCGGCCCAGGCCGGTGTCGGCGACGCGATCGTGGTGCCGGCCGGCGTGCCCTTCGAGCTGACCGCCGCCGGCGACGAGCCGCTCCGGGCGATCTGCGTCCTGCCGGTCGGCGGGCAGGCGCAGCTGGACGGGGGCGAGCCGTTCACCCCGCCCTGGGCCCGGTGACCGACCCGGCGACCGGCAGCCGGACCGTCCCGCTGGCCCGGCTGTTCGCCGTCGGCTACCGCGCGCTGATCGACGGCCTGCACGAGCGGCTCGCCGAACGGGGGTGGCCCGACATCCGGGTCAACTACGGCTTCGTGCTGCTGGCCGCCCGGGACGGCGGCGACGGCGGCCTTCGTGGCGCCGACGTCGCCGCGCTGCTCGGCGTGTCCAAGCAGGCCGCGTCGAAGCTGGTCGACGGGATGCAGAACGCCGGCTACGTCGCCCGCGCCCCCGACCCCGACGACGACCGGGCCAAACGGGTCGTGCTCACCGACCGGGGGCGGCGGCTGCTGGACGCGGTGGAGGAGATCTACGCCGACCTGGAGTCGGGCTGGGCCGAGATGATCGGCAGGTCCGCGGTGGAGTCGCTGCGGGCCGACCTGACCACCGTGCTGGAACGCACCCACGGCGGCCGGCTGCCGGCGATCGCGGCGCCCCACCGCAGTTGATCATGCAGGACACGCCCTTATCCGTCCGGCATAAGGGCGTGTCCTGCATGATCAACTGCAAACTGGGGCGTGGGCAGTTCAGGCGGTGACCATGAACTGCCGCTCGTCCAGGCCGGTCGCCCCGTCGGGGATGACGTCCTGCACGGCGTCGGTCTGCACCGCACCGGTGGCGTCGATGGCGCGGCAGCGGGCGGTGTGCTGGCCGGAGGTGGCGCCGTCCCAGTAGTAGACCCACTGCCGCCAGGTGTCCGGGCCGACGTCGCCGGACAGCGTCGCGTCCGCCCACGGCAGATCGTCGATCTGCACCTGCACGCCGGTGATCCCGCGGTGCTGCGCCCACGCCACGCCGGCGATCGCGACCTTGCCCTTGGACACCGAGGTGCCGTCCCGGGGCACGTCGATCCGGGACGACGTCTTGATCGGGGCCTTGGCCGACCAGCCGCGGGAGGTCCAGTAGGCCGTCGCGTCGGCGAACGTGGTGAGCTCCAGGTCCACCACCCACTTGGTGGCCGACACGAACCCGTACAGGCCGGGCACCACCATCCGCACCGGGAAGCCGTGCTCCACCGGCAGCGGCTCGCCGTTCATCGCGTAGGCGAACACGGCGTCCCGGCCGTCGGTGAGCGCGTCCAGCGGTGTGGTCACGGTGAACCCGTCCACGCTGGTCGAGTACACGCAGTCGGCTCCGGCCTGCGGGCCGGCCATGGCCAGCACGTCGGCGATCCGGACGCCCTGCCACCGCGCGTTGCCGATGTACGGCCCGCCGACCGGGTTGGATACGCAGGTCAGGGTCACCAGGTGCTCGATCGCCGGCATGGCCAGCAGGTCGGCCCAGGACAGGGTGATCTCCTTGTCGACCAGGCCGTGCACCCGCAATTGCCACTGATCGGTGGTCATCCGGGGCACCACGAATGCCGTGTCGATCCGGTAGAAGTCGGTGTTGGGCGTGACGAACGGGCTGATCCCGGGGACGTCGTCCAGCGTGTTGGCGGCGGTGGCCGCGTCGGCCGTCGCGTCCGGCAGGGCGACCGCGCCACGGCTGGCGGTGACCTCCGCGGTGCTGGGCATCCACCGGGCGACCGCGCCGGCGGCCACCGCGGCCAGCGCCCCGAACCCGCCGAACCGCAGGAAGTCCCGCCGGGTCGGGCCGCCCCGCCCCGGGGTCGCGCCGGGTCGCCGGAACGCGTTGACCAGGAAGGTGACGCCGGCCAGGGTGCCGATCACCAGCGGCACCAGGTCGGCCACCGACGAGGTGCTCCGGGTCAGGATCGCGGCGGCGGCCACGACGGCCAGGGCCACCGCGATGCCGGCCGCGACCCGCGGCCGGTCCCGCGCCACCAGACCGATCACCACCCCGACGACCAGCAGGGTCAGGCCCATGCCGACCATCAGCGCGGTCTTGTCGTTCGACCCGAAGGTGCCGACGGCGAATTCCTTGAGCCACTCCGGGGTCAGCACGATGAACGTCTGGCCCAGCGAGGACAGCGGCGACGACGCCGGATCGAGCCAGCCGAGCAGCTGGCCGAGCGCGGCCAGCAGCTCGGCGACGGCGAACGTCAGCCCGAGGGCGACCACCCCCACCACGCCGGACAGCGCCCAGCTCGGTCGCCAGCTCGGCCGGTCGGTGTCGTCGCGGGTCGCGGACGGACCGGGCGGGAGTTCGTTGGACACGGCCACGTGACCATCGTCCGCCCGCGGCCTGAGAAATCCACCCGGCGTCATCAGGCCGTAAGAACCTGCGCGGCTACGATCGTCCGATGCGCTCGGCGGACCGACCCCGGTCGGGCCATCCGCGGACGCCCGACCCTCGAATCACCGGGCGAGCAGTGACCGCCCCGGTGCGAGGAAACCACCATGCCTGATCACGATCCACCCCGTGCGCGCCGCGACCGGCCGCTGTCCGCGGCGCCCGATCCGGAGACGACCCCCGAGGAACTGCTGCGGCGGACCGCCCTCGGTCACCAGGACGCCTTCGAGCAGCTCTACGACACGTTCTCGGCCCGGGTGTTCGGGCTGGCCCGGCGGATCGTCCGGGACCCCAGCCACGCCGAGGAGGTCGCCCAGGAGGTGTTCCTGGAGATCTGGCGACGGGCCAGCCGGTTCGACCGGACCCGGGGGTCGGCGACGTCCTGGATCCTGACGATGACCCACGCGCGGGCGGTCGACCGGGTGCGGTCCGCGCAGGCCGCCACCGACCGCGAGGTCAGGGTGGCGCAGGCCTCCACCGAGCGGGACGTGGACACCGTCGTCGAGGCGGTCGAGGCCGGCTTCGAACGCCGCGCGGTGCAACGGTGCCTGGGCACTCTCACCGACCTGCAGCGCGAGTCGATCACCCTGGCCTACTTCAGCGGGTACACCTACCGCGAGGTGGCCGAGCTGCTGACCGCCCCGCTGCCGACGATCAAGACCCGGCTGCGGGACGGCCTGATCCGGCTGCGCGACTGCCTGGGGGTGACCTCATGACGTCGCCGGACCTGCACCTGGACACCGGCGCGCTGGCCCTGGGCGCGCTGCCCCCGGACGAACTCGCCGCGGTCGAGGAGCACATCGAGGGGTGCGAGTCGTGCCGGGACGAGCTGGCCGGGTTCCGGGAGACCGTGGCCCGGCTGGCGGCCGTGTCCGCGGAGACGCCGCCGGCG
>JBDHZW010000042.1:0-25793 GCA_039812105.1 Nakamurella sp. | reverse complement strand
GGCACTCAATACCATTGTCATGGGACTGAGTGTCAGACAGGATATACCTCATCGCCCGACCGAGCCGGTCACTCAAGGATGAGGATGGATTCCATGCCCGAGATCGACGTCAGCACCGCACTGGACACCGACTACTACGCCGTCTTCGCCGACGTCCCCGAGGCGGACAAGCTATTCTGGAAGCGGGCCCGCACCTTCGCCGACGACACCCTGGACGAGGTCAACGAGGCCTGGGACAAGGCCGAGTACCCGATTCACCTCGCGCAGCGGCTGGGCGAGCTGGACCTGCTCACCGACGGCGTCGTGGGACCGGGCCTGAGCCCGATGTCCCCGCTGGCCGCCGGCCTGGTCAACATGGAGATCTCCCGCGGCGACGGGTCGATGGGCACGGTCATCGCCGTGCAGGGTGGGCTGGCCCTGCGGTCCATCGCCTACTTCGGCAGCGACGAGCAGAAGGCCCGCTGGCTGGTCCCGTTGGCCCGCGGCGAGAAGCTGGGCGCTTTCGCGTTGACCGAACCGCTGCACGGGTCGGACTCGGTGGCGCTGGAGACCACGGCGGTGCGGGACGGCGAGCACTGGGTGCTCAACGGCGAGAAGAAGTGGATCGGCAACGGTTCCGTCGGCGACGTCACCGTGGTGTGGGCGCGCACCGAGGAGGGCAAGGTCCGCGGCTTCCTCGTGGAGCAGGACACCCCCGGCTACCGGGGGGAGACCATCCGCGGGAAGGCGTCGCTGCGGGCGATCCACCAGGCGCACATCACGCTGACCGATGTGCGGGTCCCGTTGGACGCCGTCCTGCCGGGCACCGAGAGCTTCAAGTCGGCGGCCAAGGTGCTGCTGGCCACCCGGCTCGGCGTGGCCTGGGCCGCGCTGGGTCACGCGACCGCGGTCTTCGAGGCATCGCTGACGTACGCCAAGCAGCGCGTGCAGTTCGGCAAGAACCTGGCCGCCTTCCAGCTGGTGCAGGAGCGGCTGACCCGGATGCTGGCCACCCTGACCACCATGCAGCTGACCTGCCGGCACCTGGCCAACCTGGACCAGGCGGGCACCCTGACCCCGACCCAGGCCGCGCTGGCCAAGTACAACAACACCCGCGGCGCCCGCGAGCTGGCCGCCATGGCCCGGGACATGCTGGGCGGCAACGGGATCCTGCTGGAGAACCACGTCATCCGGCACATGGCCGACATCGAGTCGCTGCACACCTATGAAGGCACCGAGAGCATCCAGGCCCTGCTCATCGGCCGCGACCTGACCGGCGTCAGCGCCTTCGCCTGACCCGCCCTCCGCACACCCCCCGCCCCCGCCCCTCCCCTGCCCGCGCGGATCAACTACGGCCGCGCGGATCAACTCGCACCGAATGTGACGCGAGTGACGCACGTCAACCACTTCATCCGCGCAGTTCCCGATCACCCCCGACGAAGGAGTCCCGAGATGATCACCCAGCCGGCCGTCCCGGTCGCCAACGATTCCCCGCTCACCCCGCTGCGCTTCCTGCAGCGCTCGGCCGAGGTCTACCCGACCAAGGACGCCATCGTCTACGGCGAGCGTCGCTACACCTACGCCGATTTCGCCGACACCGCCCAGCGTTTCGCTCGGGCGTTGCGGACCCGGATCGAGCCGGGCGACCGGGTCGTGTTCCTGTCCCCGAACGTGCCCGAGATGCTCATCGCGCACTTCGCGGTGCCGCTGGCCGGCGGGGTGCTGGTGGCCTTGAACTCCCGGCTGGCCAAGGCCGAGATCGACTACATCCTCAATCATTCCGAGGCGAAGCTGCTGTTCGTCGACGCCGAGCTGGTGGCCACCGTGGGCAACTCCTTCGAGGCGGCCCCGGCGCTGGCCGGTGTCGTCGAGATCGCCGACGCCGAGTTCGGTCGCGCCTCCAGCGGGGTGGAGTTCGGGCAGGAGTCGTTCGACTCCTTCCTGGCCGCGGGTGCGGACGGCGAGCCGCTGCCGTGGACGGTCGAGGACGAGCGGACCGTCATCACCATCAACTACACCTCGGGCACCACCGGCAAGCCCAAGGGCGTCATGTACACCCATCGGGGGGCGTACCTGAACAGCTTCGGCGAGATCTTCCACAACCAGTTCACCAGCGACTCGGTGTACCTGTGGACGCTGCCGATGTTCCACTGCAACGGCTGGTGCACGCCGTGGGCGGTGACCGGCGCCGGCGCCACCCACGTGGCCCTGCGGGCCGTCCGCGCGGACGCGATCTGGTCGGCCGTCGACGATCTCGGCGTCACCAACCTGTGCGGCGCGCCGACCGTCTGCAGCACGATCGCCGGGGCACCCCAGGCGCACATCCTGAACCGGCCGATGCGCATCACCACCGCCGGCGCGCCGCCGTCGCCGACGATCATCGAGCAGCTCGACCGCCTGGGCGTCACCGTGGTGCACGTGTACGGGCTGACCGAGGTGTACGGGCCGTTCACCATCTGCGAGTACAAGCGCGAGTGGGACGAGCTGCCGCCGGCCGAGCGGGCGACGAAGCTGTCCCGGCAGGGGGTCGGCATGCTGCAGGCCGAGTCCGCCCGGGTCGTCGACGACGACATGGTCGACGTCACGCCGGACGGCCGGACCATCGGCGAGATCGTGCTCCGCGGCAACAACGTCATGGCCGGTTACTTCAAGGACGACGCGGCCACCGAGGAGGCGTTCCGGGGTGGCTGGTTCCACAGCGGCGACCTGGGCGTCATGCATCCGGACGGCTACATCGAACTCAAGGACCGGGCCAAGGACATCATCATCTCCGGCGGGGAGAACATCTCCACCATCGAGGTGGAGAACGCCGTGCTGTCCCACCCGGCGGTCGCCGAGGCCGCGGTGATCGGGATGCCCAGCGTGAAGTGGGGCGAGCGGCCCCGGGCCTTCGTCGTCACCAAGCCCGGGGTCGACGTCACCTCGAACGAGATCCTCGACCACGTCAAGGGTCTCATCGCCAAGTACAAGGTGCCGGACGAGGTGATCTTCGTCGACGTGCTGCCCCGCACGGCGACCGGGAAGATCCGCAAGAACGAGCTGCGGGCCACCGACTCGGCCTCCCCGGTGCTCGCGTCGCACTGAGCCGGCAACGGCGTCCCCGCCGGCCCGTCGGCTGAGCCGGCCCGGCGGGCCCGTCCGGCGG
Source organism: Nakamurella sp. (assembly GCA_039812105.1). Lineage (GTDB taxonomy): Bacteria > Actinomycetota > Actinomycetes > Mycobacteriales > Nakamurellaceae > Nakamurella. The sequence continues at coordinate 22,669 of JBDHZW010000042.1, read as the reverse complement.
GCCCGTCCGGCGTCGCGGGCCGCTGCCGCCCCTCCGACGTCGCGCGGACGAAATCGTCGACTCGCGTCACACCCGTCACATCCGATGCAGTTTCAGCCGCGCGGCCGTAGTTGATCCGCGCGGAAGTCGGCGCACCCCGCGCCGGCCGCACCGCAACCGCACCGCCCAGCACCGCACCGCACCGCACCGCACGGCCCGGCACCGCAAGCGCCACCGCACCGCACCGCACCACCCAGCACCGCACGGCCCAACCATCCCTCGGAGCAGAGGAGTTCCCGTCATGACCGCCACCGTCGACCGCACCGAAGCCGACCTGGTTCCCGACCTGTCGGATCCCACCGCCGGGCGGGTCGCCCAGGCCCGGGAGATGGCTTCGGCCCAGGTCCAGCTGATTGCCGATCCGGCGCCGCTCGGGTTGGCCGCCTTCGCCCTCACCACGTTCCTGCTCAGCCTGGCCAACTCCGGCCTGATGCCGCTGGCCGCCGAACCTGTCGTCCTCGGCGTCGCGCTCGCCTACGGTGGGGTCGCGCAACTCCTGGCCGGCATGTGGGAGTTCAAGAAGGGCAACGTGTTCGGCGCGACGGTGTTCTCGTCGTACGGCGCGTTCTGGCTCTCGTTCTGGGCCTACGTGACGTTCTACGCGCCCAACATCCCGGCCGAACTGCACGGCAAGGCGGCCGGCTGGTTCCTGATCTGCTGGGGCGTCTTCACCGTCCTGATGTTCGTCGGGTCCCTGCGGACCACCGCGGTGCTGGCGGCCCTGTTCGCCGTCGTCGTCGTCGCGTTCTTCCTGCTGGGGTTCGGGGCGCTGAACGGCGTCACCGAGCTGACCCGGGCCGGTGGCTGGGTTGGTCTGCTGGCCGGCGCGATGGCCTGGTACCTGTGCCTGGCCGGCGTGCTGAGTTCGGTGTTCGGCCGGGCCGTGCTGCCGAACAAGTCGCTCGTGAAGGCCTGAGGGTCGTCGTGTCGACCGGGACGATCACCTCGACCGGGCGCATCACCGACCGGTACGAGTCGGTGCTTCGGCTGCTGCCGCCGGCCCGCCGCCGCAGCTACGAACTGCGCCTGGCCCACGGCTTCTGCGAGGGATGGCGACCGACCCGCAGCGAACTCACCGACGAGGTCGCCGTCGAGCTCGGACTGATCAGCTGGACCGACGCCGACACCCGCCGCCGCAACCGGCGGCTCGGGCACCCGGTCAGCGACCTGACCCCGCTGGTCCAGGCCTGGGCCCGCCGTCAGCAGGCCCGCTGACCGACATTTCCGCGAAGCGGCGCACCGGCCCCGGTGCGCCGCTTCGTCACGTGCAGGGCGGCTGCGACCACAGGGCCTGCACCACGGTCACCGCCCGCTCGTAGGACTGTTCGTAGATGCCGCCGTCGGCGGACGGCGAGCTCTGCACCTGCTGGGCGGTCTGCCAGGGCACCCCGGATTGCCAGTCCGGAATCTTCAGCAGCCGGTCGTAGAACAGCCCGGCCGCGGAGGCCGGGTCGATCAGTCTCTCCGGCGCCCCCCAGCCGGTGGTCGGCCGCTGCTGGAACAGCCCGATCGAATCCAGGTTGTTGCCGACCTCGTCGTGCGGGTAGTCCAGTGATCGCCGGGCCACCGCCCGCTCCACGTCGCTGAGCGGGCGGTTGATCTCCGAGGCGTACAGCTCGGAGGTGCCGTCGTTGGCGAAGTTGATCAGGCCGGTCTCGGCCAGCGCGGCGGCGACCGCGATCGCGGCCGCCTCCTGGCCCAGATCTCGCTGGATGGCCACCCCGGTGATGATCCGGGCGTTACGGGACTGCACCGGACTCAGGTCGGCCACCGGGGCGCGGGACGCGCAGTCCGCGCCGGCCGACGGGCTGGGCTCGGAGGTGTCGTCGGTGGCGCCGAGCAGCACCACCGCGCCCACCGTGAGCAGCAGGGCGACGGTCAACCGGAGCGGGAAACGTCGGCCGGTCGGTCGACCCGGCGGCCGCGGGGAGTTCACCGAGCCGGTCGCACGACGACCCGCGGTGCTGGTCCGGGTCGGGTCGGCCGGGCGCGGCCGCGGGAGTTCGGCCGTGCGGGCGCCCGACCCCCGAGCCGGCGAGCCGGCAGGAGCAGGTTCGACGTCGCCACGACCGCGGCCGCCGGTGCCCGCCGCGGGGTATCCCATCAGGCCGATCGGGTCGGTCGACGGACGCCTCCGCCCGGCTGGGGCGTTGCGAAGGGCATCGCCACCGGTCGGTGGAACGAGCAATCGGCGGTGACACGGGCGACCGGCCAAATCATCGACACGTTTCCTTCCCTCCATTGGGACCGTGGTGCATCGTTTGCAGCGACGGCCCCGAGGGCCGGCGCCGATGATATGCAGCCGGATGTCGCGCGGTCGCCCGTCCGGGCCGCCGCGTCGCACACTTTCATCCGTTCAGCCGAACGCCGGCCGGCATGGACGGCGCGCAGTGACATACGGCCCCCCGTCGGTTCGAGTTCCTACGGCCGTCCGAGGTGCTCGGGTCTCGGTCGGTACTCCGATCGACGCCGTCGCGAACGGCCGATCACAACCATGCCGCCGAATGCACCTGATTTCGCGGTCAATTCCCGATGAACGCCGGCGGATTCGGCGAGTCAGCCGGTCGAGGTGAATGTGACGACGACCGCGCGATTTCCCGGGTCGCTCGCCGGCTGGACCAGCGGAGCCGAATCGCCCAGTCCGACGACCGAGGTGATGTTCTCGGCCGGCACCCCGATCTCCTGCAGCAGGGCCGCCACCTCGGTCGCCCGCTGGGTGGACAGGTCGACCGCCCCCTGCGGATCGCCGCCGCCCACGGCCGCGGTGTGGCCCTGCACGGTGATCTTGGTGGTCGGGTCGACGGAGCCCACGCACTCGCCGAGCGCGGTCAGCGTGGCGGACTTGTCGATCAGCGTCGCCTCGTTGGGCAGGAACAAGGCGGGCGTCGGCAGGGTGCAGGTCCGGGTGGGGCCCGAGCCCTCGGAGCTGATCTTGTCGGTCGGGTCCGGGGTGGCCACCACCGGGACGGTGCCGGTCCCGGCCCCGGTGCCGGTGCCGTCGTAGAACGTCACCTTCTCCGCTCCGGCGGCGGTCGCCACACCCTCCCAGATCGCGTGCTGGTAGCCGACCTGCACGTCGGACAGGGCATTCTGCTCGCCGGCCACCGGCGTCACCACGAAGTTGACCTGACGGCCGGTCAGGTCGGGCAACTCGCCGGCCGCGGTGACAGCATTCACCACGTCGGGCGGCGACTGGTCGAAGGCCAGCTGGTTCATGTCCAGGGCGCCCCGGGTGTCCAGCAGCGGCGAGAAGACCCATACCGGCGAGCCGGCCGGGGAGGCCACGGCGTCCAGCCCGGCCAGCGCGTCGCGCCCGGGCGCCTGCGCCTGGAAGGCATTCAGCTGCTTGGTCAGCGCCGCCGTGGCGTCCGCCCCGGCGACGGCCGCCGGTTCGGTGGTCGTCGTCCCGTCGCCGGCCACCGCCACCCACTCGACCCCGTTGTCGCCCCCCAGCGCCGCCCACTCCGCGGCGACCGCGTCGGGCACGACGATCTGCGCCTCGTTGGACGAGCCGGCCGTGCTGACGACACTGCCGGCCACCGTCACCGGGGCCGCACCGGTCGACGACGCCGGGGACGATCCGTCCGACGACGACGAGCCGCAGCCGGCCGCCACGACGGCCAGCAGCGTCACGACGGCGGCGGCGCCCAGCGACCGGATCGAGTACACGCGTGTGCGAACCATGACGCCGAGGCTATCCATCGATCGGGTGATGACGGGTCGTCGTCGCGAATCTGGGACCTTGCCCACGATGACGCAACGACCCCCGAGGCGTGCCGAATCCCCAGGTCGGAGGGTCAGCCGGCGTCCACCGGCGCGGCGTTCCAGATCCGGTCCAGGTAGTCCTGGATGGACCGGTCGCTGGAGAAGAACCCGCACCGGGCCACGTTCAGCACCGCGCTGCGGTTCCACGCCCGCTGATCCTGGTAGGCCAGGTCGACCCGGTCCTGGGCCTCGATGTAGCTCTGGTAGTCGGCCAGGGCCAGGAACCGGTCCTCGTGCAGCAGCGAGTCGACGATCGGCGCGAACGTCTCCCGGTTGCCGTCGGAGAACGCCCCGGAGGCGATGGCGCCGAGCGCCTTGCGCAGGGACGGGTTGGTCTGGAAGTACTCCCGCGGCTGGTACCCGGACTCCTGGAGCGCGTACACCTGCGGCTCCGTCATGCCGAACAGGAAGAAGTTCTGCTCGCCGACCGCCTCCAGGATCTCCACGTTGGCGCCGTCCAGGGTGCCGATGGTCAACGCCCCGTTCAGCGCCAGCTTCATGTTGCCGGTGCCGGACGCCTCCTTGCCGGCCAGCGAGATCTGCTCGGACAGGTCGGCCGCCGGGATCAGGGTCTCGGCCAGGGTGACGTTGTAGTTGGCCGGGAACGCGACCTTGAGCCGGCCGGCCACGATCGGGTCGTCGTCGATCACCCGGCCGACGGCGTTGATCAGCGCGATCGTCTGCTTGGCGATCCAGTACCCGGGCGCCGCCTTGGCGCCGAACAGGAACACCCGCGGCACGATGTCCAGGTCGGGGTCCTCCTGCAGCCGCTGGTACAGGGTGACCACGTGCAGCAGCTTGAGGGTCTGCCGCTTGTACTCGTGCAGCCGCTTGACCATCACGTCGTACATGGCGTCCTGCGGCAGCACGATGCCGTCCCGGCGTTCCAGCAGGCCGGCCAGCCGTTTGCGGTTGCTCGCCTTGATCGCGGCGAACGCGTCCAGGAACGCCGGATCGGCCGCGTGTTCCTCCAGCTCCCGCAGCCGGTCCAGGTCGCGCAGCCAGCCGTCGCCGATGGTGTCGGTGATCAGTTCGGTCAGCTCGGGGTTGGCCAGGCCGATGAACCGGCGCGGGGTGACCCCGTTGGTCACGTTGGTGAACTTGTCCGGCCAGTAGGCGGAGAAGTCGCTGAGCACCTTGTCCCGCAGCAGCTGGCTGTGCAGCTCGGCCACCCCGTTGACCTTGGCGCCGACGACCGTGGCCAGGAACGCCATCCGCACGGCCCGCTCCGGATGCTCCTGGATGATCGACATGCTGCGGATGCGCAGCTCGTCGTCCGGGTACGCCGCCCGCAGCTCGGCCAGGAAGTCGTCGTTGATCCGGAAGATGATCTCCAGGTGCCGGGGCAGCAGCCGGCCGAGCAACTCGACCGGCCAGACCTCCAGGGCCTCCGGCAGCAGGGTGTGGCAGGTGTAGGCGAAGCACTGGCGGCAGATGTCCAGCGCCTCGTCCCATTCGAGGTTCTTCTCGTCGACCAGGATCCGCATCAACTCGGGGATGGCGATGACCGGGTGGGTGTCGTTGAGCTGGAAGACCACCCGTTCGGGCAGCTTGCGGACGTCGAAGCCGGGGGGCATGACGTTGTCCAGGATGTCCCGCAGGGAGCAGGCGACGAAGAAGTACTGCTGTTGCAGGCGCAGTTCCTTGCCCTGCGGGGTGGAGTCCTCGGGGTAGAGCACCTTGCTGATGTTCTCGGCGAACGCCTGCGCGCGGATCGCCTGCAGGTAGTCGCCGTTGTTGAACACGTTCAGGTCGAAGGCCTGGGTGGCCCGGGCGCTCCACAGCCGCAGCGTGTTCACGTTCCCCGTGCGGTAGCCGGGGACCATGTAGTTGTAGGGGACCCCGATCACCTCCCAGTCGTTGTTCCACCGGGTGCGTTCGCGGCCGTCCTCGCCCAGGTACTTCTCGGTGTGCCCGGCGAACCGGACCTTCACCCCCATCTCCGGGTGGGGGAACTCCCACGGCGAGCCCAGGGTGAGCCACGAGTCGGGCTGTTCGACCTGGTGCCCGTCCTCGAACGTCTGCCGGAAGATGCCGTACTCGTACCGGATGCCGTAGCCGATGGCCGGGATCCGCAGGGTCGCGAGCGAGTCGATGAAGCACGCCGCCAGCCGGCCGAGGCCGCCGTTGCCGAGCCCGGGCTCCACCTCGGTGTCCCGGATCTTCTGCATGTCCAGGCCCAGATCGCGGATCGCCTGCTCGGCGGTGTCGGTCAGCCCGGACGCCAGCAGCGCGTTGTCCAACTGCCGGCCGAGCAGGTACTCGGCGGACAGGTACACGACCACCTTGGCCTTGGCCTGCATCTGCTTCTGCACCGTCTCCAGCCAGCGGGCCATCAGCTGCTGCCGGACGGTGCGGGCCAGGGCGTAGTACAGATCGTTGCGGGTGGCCCGGGCCAGGGCGACGCCCTGACCGAACTGGAGGCGCTTGACGAACTCCTGGGTGAAGCGCTCGACATCGTCGAGGTCGGACGGCACGATCGCGGGACGACTCGATTTGGTCACGAGCGCGGATAGTAGCCACCCTTTGTGACGTATGCGGTCACGGCCGGGCACCGGTTGCCCGTCGACGCTCCGATCCGGCGCGCGATCCCCGGCCCGACCGGCCACACTGCCGCCCGATCACCATCGCGCCGGGGCGGATCGCCGGACGATTTGCCATCCGCTCACGCGGATACCGGCGGCGCGTCCGGGCCGGTCTCGGAAGCCGGAACTTCGTCGACCGGTCCGGGATCCCCTGGAAACTGTGACGAGCACCACTTTTGACCGGCCGCTTCGGGGCAAGGCCGTCGGTCAATACCCGTGCACGACCTGGTTGCGCAGGTCGGTGCCCTCGTGCAGCCGGCGCGCCTGGTCCAGGACCAGCGCACATCCCCGTTCCAGCCACCCCTCGGCGCCGCCGCCGATGTGCGGAGTGATCAGCAGATTCGGCGCCGACCACAGCGGGTGGTCGGGGGACAGCGGCTCCGGGTCGACGACATCGAGCGCGGCGGACAGTCGCCCGGCGGTCAGCTCGGCGAGCAGGGCCTGGGTGTCGACGACCTTGCCCCGGGCGACGTTGACCACCAGGGCGCCGTCCGGCAGCGCGGCCAGGAACTGCCGGCCGACCATCCCTTCGGTCTCGGGCGTGCTCGGCACCGCGACGACGACGATCTGCTGCGCCGGCAGCAGCTCGGGCAGCCGGTCCAGGGCGGCGACACCGCCGCGGGCCGTGCGAGCGACCAGGGTGACCCGGGCGTCCAGCTGCCGGAGCACGGCGGCCACCCGGTGGCCGATGTCCCCGGCCCCGAGCACCAGGATCCGGGCGCCGGCGACGCTCCGGGCCGAATCGCCCCGCCACCGGTGCTCGTCCTGCTGCCGCACGTAGCGCGGCAGCTCCCGGACCATCGCCAGCGTGGTGGCCACGGCCAGCTCGGCGGTGCTCGCGCCGTGGATGCCGCGGCCGTTGCACAGCACGACGTCTCGTCCACCGTCGGCCAGCAGGGCCGGCCACGGGTCGACCCCGGCCGAGAGGAGTTGCACCAGCCGCAGGCCCGGCAGCGCGGCCAGACCGGCGGCCCACGCCCGGCGGCCGAGCGAGGCGGGGTACTCGGGCACCCACATGTCGACGGTGCCGCTCGGCGGCCGGTCGCCGGCCTGGTAGTCGACCGGTTGGAGCCAGGCTTCGGCCTCCTCCGCCAGCCGCTGCACGACGGCCGGCTGGGCGGCCACGGTCAACGAGGCAGCAGTCATGGCCCCACTCTGCGAGCGCGCGGGCGGCGGCGCAAACGCGGCCGCTCAATACTCAAGCTCCCACTTGACCATTCGCCTTCCGCCCTGGATACTTAAGTCAATGCTTGAGCAACCTGATCCGGATCAGGTGTTCGATGCGCTCGGCGACCCCACCCGTCGCCGCATCCTCGAACGCCTCGACCGCGGTCCGACATCGGTCAGCGAACTGGCCCGGCCGATGACGATCACCCTTGCCGCGGTGGTCCAGCACCTGCAGGTGCTGGAGCGGTGCGGGCTGGTGCGCACCGAGAAGGTGGGCCGGGTTCGCACCTGCCGGATCGACCCGGCCGGGCTGGCCGCGGCCGCCGGCTGGCTCGACCGGCGGCGGCCGGACTGGGACCGGCGGCTGGACCGGCTCGGCTCGGTCCTGGACGGCAGCGATTCCGCAAGAAGTGATTCAGCAAGAAGTGATTTCAGCAGTGATCCGGCCGGCAGTGCTGATGCCGACGAACTCGACCAGGAGGAGCCATGACCGGCGTCGTGCACAGCACGTTCACCATCGAAAGGACCTACCCGCACCCGGTGGCCAAGGTGTTCAATGCCTTTCGCGACCCGGCGATCAAGCGACGCTGGTTCGTCGAGGGCGAGGGCTGGGACGTCGAGGAGTACACCGCCGATTTCGCCGTCGGCGGCCGGGAGATCTCCCGGTTCCGATGGCAAGGTGGCGATCTCATCGTCAACGAGACCACCTACTACGACATCGCCGACGACCGGCGGCTGGTCTTCGCCTACTCGATGACCATCGGGGGTGCGCTGATGTCGGTCTCGCTGACCACGATCGAGTTCACCCCGGCCGGGGCCGGCACGGACTTCACCTTCACCGAGCAGGGCACCTATCTCGACGGGCCGGTGCCGGCGGCCGCCCAACCGGCCGACCGCGAGCGCGGTTGCCGTGACCTGTGCGACGCCCTCCTCCGCGAGTTGGCGCACTCATGAGGACGGTCTTCTTCGGCCTGAGCGTGTCCGTGGACGGATTCATCGCGCCCCACGGGATGACCCTGGAGCACGCCGACGATCCCGGTTACCGCGACTGGGCCGACCTGTGGGGGCGGCTGCAGGCGTGGATCTTCCCGCAGCGCGCGTTCCGGGAGCGGTTGCGGCTCGGCGAGGGCGGGCTGACCGGGCCCGACAACGATTTCGTGGATCGCACCTTCGAGCGCACCGGGGCCAGCGTGATGGGGCGGCGGATGTTCGACGGCGGCGAGCGGTTCTGGCCGGAGGAGGCCCCGTTCCACCATCCGGTGTTCGTGCTCACCAGCCGGCCGCGGGAGCCGTGGGTGCGGCCGGGCACCACCTTCACGTTCGTCACCGATGGGCCGCGGCGCGCGCTGGACCTGGCCAGGGCGGCGGCCGGCCCGGACAAGGATGTGCGGATCGCCGGCGGCGCCGACACCGTGCGGCAGTTCCTGAACGCCGGCCTGGTCGACGAATTCACGCTGTCCGTGCCGCCGGTGCTCCTGGGCGGCGGGGTGCGGCTGTTCGACGACGTTGACCGGTCGACGGGATTCGAGATCGCCGACGTGGTGGCCGCGTCCGACGTCACCCACCTCACCTATCGGCGCGCCCTCCTCACAGCACCGTGACGACCATCGACAGCACCAGGCTCAACGACAGCGACAACGACAACGCGGTGACGGCCAGTTGCTCGTCCAGCTTCTCCAGCGACGCGAACGTCACCGTGGAGAAGCCGATCGGCGCGACGCCCAGCAGCAGCATGATCGTCCGGTCCAGACCCTGCAGGTCGAAGGCCAGGATCAGGCCGATCGCGACGACCATTCCGGCGATCAGCCGCACGCCGATCATCACCGCCGCCTTGCCCAACTGCCCGGCCGACGGCTGGAACAGCAGGCCCACCGCCAACGGGATGATGAACCCGGTCGCCTGACCGAAGACGGCCAGCGAGTCGTGGACCGGGGCGGGCACCGGCACCCCGAGCAGATTGACCGTCACCCCAAGGGCGATCGCCCACAGGGCCGGGCTGCGGGCCAGCCGGCCGGCCAGCGCGCCGCCGCCCCGGCGGCGATTCGGGTTGCCGCGCACCGCCATCAGGTAGGCCCAGGTGAAGGTGAGCGCGGTGTTCATGGCGTCGAACGCGGCGATCCGGACGATGCCATCGGCACCGTAGAGGGCCTGGATAAACGGCAGCTCGAAGCCGCTGTTGGCGATCATGCAGCCGGAGATCATCACCGCAGCCTGCGGGCTCGACCACCGCACCCGGTGGGCGGCCAGCGTCGCCAGGACGAAGCCGGCCACGGTGAACAACGCCGAGGACAGCGGGAACACCGCCAGCGCCGCGGTGATCCGGACCGTGGACAGCGAGGTGAACATCAGCGCCGGCAGGCAGACGTAGAACACCAGCCGGAACAGGAAGTCGCCGTCCCGTTGCTCGGCGACCCCGAACCGGCGGAGCAGGAAGCCGCCGACGAAGCCGAGGATGACCGGAAGGATCTTGAGCAGGGTGTCGCCCATCAGCCCGTCCCACCCGTCACGCACTCGATCATCGGAGATCGCGACGGCGCGGCCCAACCGGTTCCGCTGGGTGAACCGATCGAACGCGGTGACGCCGATACTGTGGGGCATGGCGACCGACCCGCACATGGTGTTCCTGGGCTTCGGCAAGTACGCGCGGTCGGACAAGATCTTCGCGCTGGAGCCGATCCGCGGCGAGGACCGGGGTGACGGGCGGCGCACCCAGGTGTGGGTGGACGGCATCGGCAGCCCGATCGTCGCCTCCCGCACCGAACGCACGATCCTGGGCGACATGGGTCAGGAGCGGGCGGCCGACCCGGCGATCCTGGAGGAGGCCCTGGAGCTGGCCGAACGCCTGGCCCGGGCGGCCGAGGCGGGCCGGGTCGACCTCGGCGACCTGGGCCGCCGGGCCCGGCACCTGCTCGAGTCCGCCACCGCCGCCGGCGCCGGCCGCCCCACCGAACCCGCCGACCAGCCGCGCCTGCTCTGACCCCACCCCGCCCACAGACCCGCCGCCCCCCGGCCCGCCCGGCCCCCACCCGCGCGGATCAACTTCGACGGCGCGGATGAAACCGCAGCGAATGTGACCGGTGGGACAGCCGTCAACGATTTGATCCGCGCGAGCGTCGTGATCCGACAGATCCGCGCGGACGGGCGGCGGCGGGGGTCAGCCGCCGGCCATGGACCCGACGATCAGGAAGGGCTCCTTCCCGGATGCGACGTCGTCCGGCAGGGGGTCGTCGGCCGGTTCGTGCGACAGGTCTTCCTGGCAGGCGTAGTAGCGGACGAAGCCACGGCGCTTGCCGGTGTTGTGGTCGCGGACCCGGCCGATCAACACCGGCAGCTGCGCCTCCAGGGCGTCCAGCACGCTGCGCTGGGTGACCGGCCCGGTCACCTCGACCGACACCTCGCCGTGCACGTGGGCCAGTTCCTTCAGGTGCGCCGGCAGCACGATCCTGATCATGGGCGGCCCGTCATGACAGCGTCTGCACCTCCACCGACAGCACCGCCGGCAGGTCACGGACGATCGGCGCCCAGCTGTCGCCGGAATCGGCCGACGCGTACACCTGCCCACCGGTGGTGCCGAAGTACAGTCCGCACTCGTCCAGCGAATCGACGGCCATCGCGTCGCGCAGCACGTTGACGTAGCAGTTCTGCTGCGGCAGGCCGGCGGTGAGCGGCTCCCATTCGTGGCCGCCGGTGCGGCTGCGGTAGACGCGCAGCTTGCCGTCCATCACCACGTGGTTGGAGTCGCTGGTGATCGGCAGCACGTACACGGTCTCCGGCTCGTGCGCGTGCACCGCGATCGGGAACCCGAAGTCGGTCGGCAGGTTGCCGCTGACCTCGGTCCATGACTCGCCGGCGTCGTCGCTGCGCATCACGTCCCAGTGCTTCTGCATGTACAGCACCTCCGGCCGGTCCGGGTGCAGGGCGACGTGGTGCACGCAGTGGCCGACCTCGGCCTGCTGGTCCGGGATGCCCTCGGAATGCAGGCCCTGGTTGATCGGCCGCCAACTGACCCCGTCGTCGTCACTGCGGAACACCCCGGCGGCGGAGATCGCGGCGTAGATCCGGCCGGCCCGTTGCGGATCCAGAATGATGGTGTGCAGGCACATTCCGCCCGCTCCGGGTGACCAGTCCGGGCCGGTGCGATGCTGCCGCAGGGCCGGCAGCTCCTGCCAGCTCGCGCCGCCGTCGGTGGTGCGGAACAGGGCGGCGTCCTCGACGCCGGCGTAGGCCGTGTCGGGGTCGGTCGGCGACGGTTCGAAGTGCCAGACGCGGGTGAACTCCCAGGGCCGCAGGGTGCCGTCGTAGTACTGGTGCGGGCCGACCTCGCCTTCGTAGGTGAAGGTCCCGGGTTGCGGCGACCAGGTCCGACCGCCGTCGTCGGACCGCTGCACCACCTGCCCGAACCAGCCGCTGGTCTGGGACGCCCAGAGCCGGTTCGGGTCGGCCGGGGACCCGTTGACGTGGTAGATCTCCCAGCCGGCGAAGTGCGGGCCGCTGACCTCCCAGTCGCGGCGGGCGCCGTCGGCGGTCAGCACGAACGCTCCCTTGCGGGTGCCGACCAGGACTCGTACACCGGTCATCGGACGCTCCCATCTGCCGCCACCGCGGCGGCCCGGCCTGCGGTCGAGGCTAGCCACGTGGCCCCGTCCGACCAATAGACCGCCGCCGAACGCCGCACTCATCGGTCAGCCGGCGGGGCAGGTGGTGTGGTAGGGCCGGTCGGCGAAGACGGCCCGCCACTCGTCGGCGGTCAGGTTCCGCCCGGCCACCGAGCAGGCGACGCCGATCCAGGTCGAGAACCGGGCGTCGAGGCGATGGACCGAACCGCTGCGGGTGGCCACCTCCACGTCGGTCCCCCCGGCGACGACCGTCGCGGCGCCCGACAGCTGGCCGGCCAGCCTCAGCGCGGCCACCGCTTCCCGGGTCCGGCCGTCCCACAGCCGCACGGTCCCGTCGGCCGACGTGCTGACCAGGAGCGCCCCGTCGGCCGAGAAGCTCATCCCGACCACGTTCTCCCGATCGACCGAGCCCGGAGCGGCGATCCACCGCCCCGTGGCGGGGTCGATCAGGCCGATCGCACCCAGCGGCCCCCCGACGGCCAGCACGGACCCGTCCGGAGAGGCGGCCGCCACCTGCGCCGGGAAACCGAGGTCACCGCGCTCGCGCACCGAACCGTTGGCGAGATCGACGACGGCGTAGGTGCCGTCGCCGAGCACCGCCGCCGCCCGCCCGTCGGGCAGAGTCGCGAGCGCGGTGACCGACGAGCCGAGGGGCACCGGCGGGCCGGCCGCCCGCAGCGTGCCGGCATCAAGCCGGGCGACGTCTCCGCGAGCGTTGCCGACCACCGCGTAGGCATCGTCCGGACCGACGGCCAACGCGGTCACGTCGTCGTCCACCACGACCCGTTCCGAGAATTGTCCGGAACCCCGCTCCACCACGCCGATCTCCCGGTGGTCGGCGACGAGGACCGCCTCGTCGCCCGGCGCGCGCCAGGCCAGCAGGGGATGGTCGATGCGATCGACGGCCGCCGCGGTCGACCGACCGGTCGCCAGATCGAGCAGCCTGAGTTCCGGCCCGGACGCCGACCAGTCGGCGAATGCCACCGCGCTGCCGTCCGGCGAGGCCGTCGCCGCGGCGGCCAGCCCGGCGTGCCGGTCGCCCTCGGCGATCCGACCGCCCAGCGAGCGTCGACCGTTCAGGTCCCACACCAGCAGCCGACGGTCGGCACCGCCCGAGTACAGGGTGGTGTCGTCCGGGGAGAAGGCGGTGGCGAGGACAGCGCCCGAGTGGCCGGACAGCTGCTGCACGACGGAGGCCAGGCCGACGTCCCAGACGGCCAGGGTGTGGTCGTCGGCGCCCACCGCGAGCAGCCGGCCGTCGTGCGAGAACCGGACCGTTCGGACCCGGCCCGTCGGTCCGTGCAGCCGGGCCTGTTGGGTCAGCGTCGCGGCATCCAGCAGCATCACGTCATTGCCCTCGGCGACGGCGAGAGTGCCTCCGTCGGGACTGATCTCCAGGGTGTCCGCCAGTTCCTCACCCACCTCGGAAGCGTTCTGGTCGGGCTCGGGCAGCGGTACCAGGCCGGCCGGGAGCTTCCTGGACGCGACGACGGCGGTCGTCGCCACGTCGATCACCTCCAGTCCCGGATCCTGGGTGAGGACGTAGAGCAGTGAGCCGTCCGGGCTCAGGCTGACGGCCATTGCCTCGACGGAGCCGACGCGCAGCGGCGGGCCGTCGGGAGCGGCCGCGTCCCACACCAGCTCGGCCGGATCGACCGGGCCGTCGCCGTCGCCGCCCTCGGCGTAGACCGCGAAGCGCCGGCCATCGGCGCTGTAGGCGATGTCGTTCGCGTACACCCACCTCCCCTGGATGCCGCTGGCCGGCAGGTGTCGGGGCGCGGCCAGGTCGGGTCCGGCGATCGAGGCGCTCATCTGGGTCGAATACTCTCCGAGCCCCGTCGCCCCCTTGCCGGTCAACAGCACCTGGTCGCCGTCGGCGCGGTAGTCCATCGACCATCCGTTCACGTCGGGGCGCGCGGCGGTCCGATCGAGGGTGTCGGTCCGCAGGATCGTGATCCCGGCCTCGCCCTGGCCGACGAGAAGGGTCGACCCGTCGGGGCTGACCGCGAGTGCCGGCACGGCACCGTCGGTGACCACCGATCTGATCAGGGTCTGATGATCGGACAGCAGGCCGGCCACCGCCGCCCGGGTGTCGGGCGAGTCGTCCAACCGGTTCGCCTCCACCGCGAGCAGCAGCGCGCGATCCACCTCGGGCGCGGCCCGCGCGACCTCGTCCACCCGGTGGGCCTGGGCCGCCAGCGCGGCACGGTCCGCCTCCTCCCGCTGACCCTGCTGCCGGACCGCGAGGACGCCGGCCACGGCGGCCGAGACCAGCAGGACCACCGCGGCCAGGACGAGCAGCCGATTGCGGCGGCGGACCCGGACCTGTTGGCGGATGCGCCGCTCGTCGTCGTGTCGCGCGGTGTCGCGCGCCGCCACCCCCGCGTCGAGGAAGCTCCGCTCGACCGGCGCGAGTTCCGGATTGCACCGGCGGCGCCAGTCGACTGCCCGGTCCAGCCGGATCCCCCGGTAGAGCTCGCTGTCCGGCCGGCCGAGACCGTCCCAGGCATCGGCGGTCGCGGTCAGATGACGCAGGATCCGCTGGCCCTCGACATCCTCCTCCAGCCAGCCGGCGAGCCGCGGCCAGGCCCGGGCCAGGCTCTCGTGCGCCACCTGAACCGTGTCCCGGTCGATGGTGACCAGGCGGGCGCCGGCGAGACGCTCCGCCAGCCCCGTCCGGTCGGGGTCGGTGAGCAGCTGCCGGCGGGGCACCCTGATGCGAATCGGATCGCCGTCGCCGGTGGTCGAGATCAGCCGGAGCAGGATCTGTCGCAGCAGGTCGCGCTGCGGGTCGGTGAGGGATTCGTAGAGATCCTCCGCGGACCGGGCAACGCAGCCGCGGATGCCACCGGCGGCCTGGTAGCCGGCGACGGTCAGGGTGCGGCCCTCCCGCCGTTCCCAGGTCCGCCGCAGGGCATGGGAAAGCAGCGGCAGCGCGCCGGGCGCGCCCTCCACCTCGCGGACCAGCAGGTCGACCAGACCTGGTTCCAGCAGCAGGCCCGCCCGCTCGGCCGGCCGGGTGATGGCGGCCCGCAACGCGTCCGGACCCATCGGACCGAGCAGGTACAACCCCCGCTCGACCAGCCTGGCCAGCGGCGGATGGCCGGCCAGGTCCGGGAGATGGTCGGCCCGGAGGGCGACGACCACCCGGCACCACTGCGCCCGGGCCACCAGGTCGTCGCAGAACCGCCGGCGCTCGTCGGGATCGGGGCAGTTGGTGAAGACCTCCTCGAACTGGTCGACGATCAGCGTGATACCGACCTGCTCGATCCGGCCGATCGTCTCCGTCGGGGACGTCCCCGGCAGCATCACGACGGGACGACGCCCGTCGCGGGCCAGCGCCGACCCGACCCCGGCGCGGACCAGCGACGACTTGCCGGAGCCGGACGGTCCCACCACGGCCAGCACACCGGTGTCCATGAGGCGGTTCAGACAGTCCGCCGCCTCCTGTTCGCGCCCGAAGAAGAACTCCGCGTCGTCGATTCCATAGCCGAGCAGACCCAGATACGGACACCCGCCGACGTCCGGGACGCCCGGGTCGGCGGTCAGGCCCGGCTCCTGCCGCAGGATCGACGCCTCGAGCGCCACCAGGTCCGGGCCGGGATCCAGGCCGAGTTCGGCTCGCAACCGGTTCCGGGCCCGCCGCAGCGTCTGCAGGGCCTCCGCCTGCCGCCCGCAGCGGTACTGGACCAGCGCCAACTGACCCCAACGACGCTCGCGCAACGGCGCCTCGGCCACCGCGGACTGCGCCTGCACCAGCACGTCGGCGTGCCGGCCGGTGCGGAGCGCGGCATCCATTCGGCGTTCCTGGCAATCCAGGCGCAGTTCGGCCAACCGGTCGGCGGCGACCCGGCCGGGCTGCCATCCGTCCAGGTCGGGGAAAGCCGACCCGCGCCATAATCCGAGCGCCTCGTCGAACGTGGGCAGCGCGCGCTCCGGCTCACCCAGGGCGAGCAGTTCCGTTCCTCGTTGCCACAGCCGCTCGAACCGCCGGGCGTCGATGTCGTCATCGCCGACGGTGAGCCGGTAGCCGTACGGCGTGGTCTCGATCGCGGCCGGCCCCAACACCCGGCGAAGTCGGTGCACGCAGCCCGGAACGACCTTCGGCCAGGACGGCGGTGGCGCCGCCCCCCAGAGCGCGTCGGCGAGGCGTTCGACGCTCGACACCTCCCCGGGCCGCAGGGCCAGGGCCGCCAGCACGATCCGGTCCCGGGGCGCGAGCGCGGTGGTGTCGCCGTTGACGCCCAACGGTCCCAGCACCGCGATGGTCGCGACACCCACGGACGCCAGTCTTTATCGCCCACGAAATTCGGTCAATCGCGCCGATAACGGATTGATACCGGCGACGGGCACCCGGAGTCAGCACCGGAGTCACCCGGGCGACTCCCGCGGTGCCGCCAGTTCGGCAGGTCAGCCCGCTGGGCAGGTCTCGTGGTAGGGCCGGTCGCCGAAGACGGCCTGCCACTCGTCGGTGGTCAGGTTCCGGCCGGCGACCGAGCAGGCGAAGCGGACCCAGCCGGCGAAGTCCGGATCGACCCGATAGGCCGCGCCGTCGTGGGTGGCCACCACCACCTTGCCGTCCGCCGGGTCGACCACGGCCACCGCCGGGGAGTCGGCGACCGGGAAGGCCATGATTCCGTCGCCGGTGGCACCGTCCCAGAGATGCACGCTGCCGTCCACCGACGACGTCGCGAAGTAGGACCCGTCGCCGGCGTAGGCGACGCTGAGCAGGTAGGGCGGCGGCACCACCCGGGGTCCGGCGATCCACTCGTGGTTGCCCAGGTCGAGCAGGCCGACCTGACCGTGCACGCCGCCGACGGCCAGCCGCCGACCGTCCGGCGACGCCGCCGCCGCCTTCACGTCGAAGCCGACCGAGTTCCGGGTGACCACCGTGCCGTCGGCGAGATCGACGTCGGCGTAGGTCTTGTCGTCCAGGAAGGCGACCGCGCGGCTGGTCGACGGGACCGGGGCGATCGCCACCACGGAATGCCCGAGCGCCACCTGTGGACCCGCCTGCCAGGCGCCCGTGTCGACCCGGCGCAGCCCGCCGGCCCGGTCGCCGACCAGCACGAAGCCGCCGTCGGGCGTTGCGGCCAGCGCGGAGATCGCGCTGGAGTCCACCCAGTGTTCGGCGACCATGTCCAGGTCGTCGCGATCCCAGCGGCGCAGCGCCGGACCGACGGCGCTGATCACCGTCGAGTCCCCCGGCGGCAGCCAGGTGACCAGCTGGCCGGCGTTCGGGTCGGAGACCGGCGCGGTCATCCGGCCGGTCGTCACGTCGAGGAACTGAAGGCGCCCGGCCGAGTCCGGCTCCGCCGTGTACACGATGGCCCGACCGTCCGGCGCCGGCTCCGTCGCGCCCGCCCCGGTCAGGTTCGACCCCGGCACCGTCCGGCTGATGAAGCGGCGGCTGCCCGCGAGATCCCAGACCAGCGTGCGCTTGTCCGCGCCGCCGCTGTACAGGGTGGCCGAGTCGGGAGCGAAGGCCAGGGCCAGGACCGGTCCGGCGGCTCCGGTCAATCGGTCCGTCTGCCCGTAGCTGGTCACGTCCCAGACGACGACGGTCTTGTCGATGCCGCCGGCGGCCACCGAGCGGCCGTCGGGTGAGAACGCCACCGCCAGCACCCGGTCGTCCAGCCCGTGCAGCCGGGTGCGCTCGGTCAGGGTGGATGCGTCGAACAGGGTGACGTCCGTACCCTCCCCGAGGGCCAGGGTGCCCCCGTCGGGGCTGATCGCCAGGATGTCGCCCAGGTCGTCGTACCAGTCGGCGCCCGATTGGTCCGACGGCATCGGCACGATGCCCGGCGGTACCCGTACCGACCGCAGCAGTGTCCCGGTGGCGACGTCGTACTCGTCCAGGCTCGGCTGCTGGGTGAGCGCGTAGAGCAGGCCGCCGTCGGGGCTGAGCACGATTCCGAACGAGGGGGTGGAACCGAACTGCTCGGGCGGCGCGTCCGGCGCGTCGCTGTTCCACACCAGATACGCGGGCTGCAGCGACCCGTCGGTGACGACCTGGCCGTACATCGCGAAGCGGTGCCCGTCCCCGCTGTAGGCCGAATCGAACGCAACGCCCGTCAGCGCCCCGGACGACAGGTCCCGGAGGTTCAGCAGGCCCGGATCGCTGATCGCGGCGGTGAATTGCCCGCGGGACCCGGTCACCCCGCCGGAGCCTCGCCCGTTCAGCAGGACCTGGCCGCCGCCCGGCGGTAGCTGATGGCGAAGCCGTCCACCGGGGAGAACTCCGCCTGTTGCAGCGTGTCGGTGCGGTAGACGGCGGTCCCGGTGTGGCCCTGCCCGACCAGCAGGGTGCCACCGTCCGGGCTCACCGCCAGCGATCTGACCTCGTCCTGGGCGACCAGGGTGCGGATCAGCGCGGGGTGGTCCGAGATCAGGTCGGTGAGCTGCGCCCGGGTGCTCGGCGCGTCCTGGATCCGGCTGGCCTCCACCGACAACAGCAGCGATTCGTCCAGGTCGGGGGCGCTCCGCGCGGCCCCGGCCACCCGGGTGGCCTCGGCCAGGGCGGCCGCGGCGTCCGACGCCTCCCGCTGTTGTTGCTGGCGCACCGCCAGCACCCCGGCCAGCAGCGCCGCGGCCACGACCGTCACCACCGCGCCGATCGCCCACCGGTTGCGGCGACGCCCCCGGTCCCGCTGGCGGGCCTGCTCCTCGACCAGTCGCCGATCGGCGTCCCGGGTGGCCAGGCCGGCGTCCAGGAAATCCACCTCGGTCGGCGTCAGGGCGGGTTCGTTCCGCTCCCGCCAGTCCACGGCCCGGTCCAACCGGATCCCCCGGTACAGCTCGCTGTCGGGTCGACCCAACCCGTCCCAGGCATCGGCGGACGCGGACAGATGGCGCATCATCCGCTGTCCCTCGACGTCCTCGTCGAGCCAGCCGGACAGCCGCGGCCACGCCCGCGCGATCGATTCGTGGGCGATCTGCACCGTGTCCTGGTCGATGGTCACCAGGCGGGCCGTCACCAGCCGGTCCACCATTCGCTCCCGGTCCGGGTCGGTGAGCAGCAGTCGCCGGGGCAACCTGGTCCGGATCGGATCGCCGTCGTCGGTGCTCGATACCAATCGAAGCATGGCCTGCCGCAACAGTTCCCGCTCAGGTTCGGGGAGGGACTCGTAGAGCCTCTCGGCCGACTGGGCGACCGCGCCGCGGATGCCACCGCTCGCCAGGTAGCCGGCGACGGTCAACGTCCGGCCGGCGCGACGCTCCCAGGTCTGCCGCAGCGCGTGCGAGAGCAGGGGCAGCGCGCCCGGCTCCCCATCCACCTCGTGCACCAGCAGATCGACGAGTCCGGGTTCGAGCAGCAGCCCCGCGCGGTCGGCCGGGCCGGTGATGGCGGCGCGCAGCGCGTCCGAATCCATCGGACCGAGCAGATACAACCCTCGCTCGACCAGGCGCGCCAGCTCCGGATACACCGCCAGGTCGCCCAGGTGGTCGCCGCGCAGCACGATGATCAGCCGACACCATTGCGCCCGGGCCGCCACCTCCGCGCAGAATCGCTGCCGCTCGTCGGCGTCGGCGCAATTGGTGAAGACCTCCTCGAACTGGTCGACGATCAGCGCGACCCCCACCGATTCCAGCGCCGCCAGCGTCGCCATCGGATGGGGTCCGGGTGCCATCACGATCGGCCGCCCGCCGGCCCGGGCCAACGCGGCCCCGACTCCGGCCCGCACCAGCGACGACTTGCCGCTTCCCGACGGGCCGGCGACGGCGAGGAACCCGCCGGCGGTCAATCGGGAGACGCAGTCGGCGACCTCCCACTCCCGCCCGAAGAAGGACTCCGCATCGCCGATGTCGTAGCCGACCAGGCCGAGATACGGGCATTCGCCGGTGTCCGGCTGCGGGTTCGGCACGGTCAGCGATGGATCCTGCCGGAGGATCGCGGTTTCCAACGCGAGCAGATCCGGTCCCGGATCCAGGCCCAGCTCGGTGACGAGCATCTGCCTGGCCCGCCGCAACGTCTGCAGCGCCTCACCCTGACGTCCGCATCGGTACTGGGCGAGGGCCAGCAGTCCCCACCGCCGCTCCCGGAGCGGCGCGTGGGCCACGGCGGATTGCGCCGGCGCGAGCATGTCGGCAAGCCGCCCCGACTGCAGAGCGGCGTCGATGCGGCTTTCCTGGGCCTCCAGCCGGAGCTCGGCCAGCCGGGCGGCCTCGATCCGGCCTGGCTCCCAGCCGTCCAGATCCAGGTAGGCGCCGCCGCGCCAGAGGCTGACGGCCTCCCCCAGGGTGAAGGCGGCCCGGTCCGGGTCGCCGACCGCGAGCAGTTCGCGGCCCCGCTGCAGCATGCGCTCGAATCTGCGGGCGTCGACCTCGTCGTCGTCGATCACCAGCCGGTATCCGCGGGGCGTCGTCTCGATCGCCTGCGCGCCGAGGACCCGCCGGAGCCGGTGCACGCACCCGGGTACCACCTTCGGCCAGGACGTCGGCGGGGCCGCCCCCCAGAGCGCGTCGGCCAGCCGTTCGACGCTGGATATCTCGGACGCCTGCAGGACCAGCGCGGACAGCACGACGCGGTCCCGGGGGGACAGCGCCGCGGCGTCACCGTCGATCGCCAGCGGTCCGAGGACCGCAATCCGCACCGGATCCATGGACGGAAGTGTTCATCGCCCCGCGGAACCGGTCAATCGTCCTGATAACGGACTGATACCCGGACGGAAACGTGCTGGTACCGGCCCATGAGATGAATGCGGGTACCGCCCGGACCTGCCCGCCCGAGGGGTTCCGGCCGGCGACCGGCGGCCCTGGTGCGGGCGAACACCAGGGCCGCCACCGGGTCAGCCCTCCGGCGACGGCGTCGTCATCGCGTCCAGGTGGTGGGCGAGCAACCTGTCCCGGATATCCTCCCGGGCCCGCAACGCGGCCTCGATCCGCTGCAGCTGCTCGGCGGTGGCCGGCAGGTCGTAGACGGCGGCGACGAACCGGGCGATGTCCGGACGGTAGTCGTGGGCCCAGGCCCGGTACCCCTGCATCCGCTGGGCGTTCTTCATGTCGATCAGGCCGTGCAGGAAGCTGGTGATCGGCCGCCACCGCAGCCGGGCGGGGATGCCGCGCGGACTGGCGTCCGGCACGATCTCGATCCTCGGCCGCGCGTCGGTCAGCCAGGCCGGTCGCTTGGCCAGCAGATCGACCCCGAACTTGGTGACGCCGTCGTTGTCGTGGCTGACCATGACGTAGCGCAGCGCCGCCCGGTGGGCCGCCGGTAGCTCGGCGAGCTGGTCGAAGTCGTTGACCATGGTGACCAGGTCGGGGTCGACGTCGGGCCGGGGCGACCCGGTCACCTGGTGCATCCAGCCGCTGCCGTACGGGGTGCCGATCCACAACGCCCGATCGATGCCCAGTGCCTGCGGTCCCAGGGTGCCCCAGTGCAGCAGCACGTCCTGGCTGGTGTGCGCGCCCAGGCTCTCCCCGAACAGCACCACCCGGGGCCGGCGACCCGGCCGGTCCCGCAGCCGGGCGCTGATCGCCAGCCAGAGCAGCCGGTTCTGCTCGCGCGCGTCCTTCACCTTGAACAGGGACAGCGGCGACGGCCGCTTGGAGTACTGCATGGTCACGATCGCGATGTCACCGCGGGTCAGGTAGGAGGCCGCGGCGGTGGCGCAGTAGTTCACGTACCCGGAACCGGTGGGCGAGCAGAGCATGATCACCGACCGGTCCCAGGCGTCGACCCGGTCCATCTCGGCCAACGCGAGGTCCACCCGCTGCCGGACCCCGGGCGCGCTGTCCAGGCCGACGTACACCAGGGCCGGTTCGGCGACCGCCGGTTCACCCATCACCGAGCTGATGGCCAGGTCCGGCAGGCTGACCGGGAGATCCTTGACCGGCTTCGCCCGGGGGTAGAGCAGGACGTGCCGGCGACCCTCCCGGCCCAGCGTGGTCCACGGCACCAGGCTGCCCGCCGACCCGCTGGCCGTCGGCCCGACCCAGCGGCGGCCGCCCTGGTCGTCGATGATCGGCTCGACCACGTTGGTGCCCGCCTCGATGGACCGGATCGCCCGATGCCACACCACGGTGCCCACCCCGACCACCCCGGCGAGCGTGAGCAGGTGGCCGACCGGCCGCCAGACCAGCCGCCCGCCGGGCAGCCAGGTCGCCAGCACCGCTCCGGTGCCGTCGGCCAGCAGCCGTTCCAGCAATGCCGCGCCGGACACCGCCGCGGTGACGCCGATGCTGGCCGCGGTCGCCCGCCACGGGTCGACGGCCGGAGCGTCGGTGGTGATCGGCTCCTGCGGCAGGCCGCGGCGCCGGTAGGCCTCCAGGGCCAGACCCGCCGCCAGACCGACCGGTGCCCCGAGCGGCACCGCGGCCAGGCGCCCGCCCGCACCGACGGCCCGGTCGAGGGCGGACGCCGCGGCCCGGGTGAGGGTGAAGGCGCTCGCGCCGATGCCGGTCACCGCCGTGCGCCAGGCGACCTGCCGGGCCATCCCCCGCCGGATCGGCTCGTCCGGCCGGCGGACCAATGCGCGGTGCACGGCCCCGCCCAGC
>JBDHZW010000041.1:0-26194 GCA_039812105.1 Nakamurella sp. | reverse complement strand
CGCTGGGGCTTCTTCCCCCGGGCCGAGACGATGCACGGCTTCTACTCCTACCTGGAGGCCAATCCCGGCGGACCCGACCCGGCGTTCCACGAGATGTCGCACGGTGAGTCGTTCGTCGCGATGCTGACCGCCAGGATCGGCGACCCGGGCTTCTACGTGATGGACGAGCCGGAGGCGGCGCTGTCGTTCACCAACACCCTGGCCCTGACCTACCTGCTCGCAGGGCGACACGCGTCAGGCGATCGTGGCGACCCACTCCCCGATCCTCGCCGCGCTGCCGGGCGCCGACCTCTACGAACTCGGCCACTGGGGTCTGCGGCGCGCGGAATGGTCCGAACTGGCCCTGGTCGCCCAATGGCGCCGGTTCCTGGCCGACCCGGACCGGTTCCTGCGCGACTGAACCGGCGTGCTGCACACTGACCCGATGATGCTCGTGCCGTTCTACCGCAGCGCCGTCCGGCAGTTCGACAACCGGATCCTGGCGGTCGGGCCCGGGCAGTGGACGTCGAGCACCCCCGACGCCGAGTGGGACGTGCAGCGGTTGGTCCGGCACATCGTCAACGTGCAGAACCGGGTCGCCGGCGAGTTCACCGGCCGCCGATCGGAGGCGACGGCCGCGACCGGTCCCGAGTTGGTCCACGCCTGGGCCGCGGCCAGTGCCGCGTCGACCGCCGCGTTCGAAGCGGTCGCCGACTGGAGCGTTCCGGCGCCGCTGCCGGACGGGTCGACGGCCACGCTGGAGAACCTGGGCTGGCTGGTCACCGCCGACCTGGCCATCCACGCCTGGGACCTGGCCCGGGCGATCGGCGCCCCCGACGAGCTGCCCAACGACTTGGTGGCGGAGGTCCTGGAACGCGCCAAACAGTCGCAGGAGCACTGGCTGCGGGCCGACGCGTTCGCCCCGCCGATCCCGGTGCCCGGCTGCACCGACGACCTCACCGAGCTGCTCGCCCTGACCGGCCGCAACCGCTGGTGGCGCCGAACCTGACCCGGCCCCCCACCTGCCCGCGCGGATCAACGACGGCCGCGCGGATGAACTCGCACCGAATGTGACGGGTGGGACGGAAGTAAAACATTTCGGCCGCGCCCGCGTAGTTGATCCGCGCGGGAACCGGGTCACCGGTGGTGGGTGGTGAAGCGCAGGTAGTAGCCGTCGGGGTCGAGGACGCGGAAATCCTTCAGCCCCCACGGTCGCAGGGTGATGTCCTCCTCCAGCGGCCAGCCGGCCCGAACGATCCGGTCCCGCTCGGCGTGCAGGTAGTCGACCTCGACGACGATCTCGGCACCGGTCGGCGGGTGCCGGTGCGCCGCGAACCCGCCCGGCACGGCGACCGCGCCCAGCCGGAACCCGTCCCGGGCCAGGCTGATGGCGGGCAGCGGGTCGGCCCGCCGGTCCTCGACGACCGTGAAGCCGAGCAGGTCGACGTAGAACCGGACGGTCGCGTTCAGGTCGGCGGGGAAGATCTCCAGGCGCAGACTTGTCGGCACCCGCCGACTCTATGCGGATCCGGTCAGTCCATGATCGCCAGCGGCGACCGGCCGGTGACCACCGACGTCAGGCCGGCCAGGTGCCCGAGCCGGGCGACCTCCGAGTCGCGCATCGCCGGACCGCCGGGCCGGCCGACGATGACCGTCGTCTCCGGATCCCACAGCGGCGCGGCCGCCATCTCGGTGCCGACCGTCTTCCAGTCCTCGGGCACCCATGGGCCCTCCGGATCCAGCACCACCGCCTTGTCGATGGGCGCCCAACCGGGCGTCACGTCGGTCAGGTCCGGCACGCCGCCGCCGCCGGCCAACAGTTCGACCGAGCCGGGGCCGCCGTTGGCCGGGGTCCGCACCACCATCGCCCAACCGGCCCGCAGCACCAGCGGCAGCATCCGGGCCAGCGTGGACACCGCCTGCTTGGGGTCGGCGGCGATCGCCTCGACCAGCTCCCACTCCTTGTGCCGGGCGGCCACGCCCGGATCCGGCCGCACCGACTCCACGTGCACGCCCTCGACCGCCTCGGCCGCGGTGATCAGGGTGTCGGGCTGGCGGCCCATCGGCAGGGCCACCACGATGTCGTCGACCGCCAGGTCGGGCGACCGTTCGATCACGTCCATCGCCAGGATGTCCGCCCCGACCTCACCCAACGCCGTGGCCACCGCCCCGAGCGTGCCGGGCTTGTCCGGCAGGACAACGCGAAGAACAAACGACATGTCGACTCGCTTCCAGTGACGACCGTTCCTGTCCGTTTCCGTTCGTGGCCCATTGTCACCGCATCGCGTTTCCGGTAGATCACAGCCGTGCGACGGGCAGTCCGAACGCCCCGCCGGCTGCATTGGATGGCGGCCCTCCTCGGCTCGGCCGACTGCGTTGATGGCGGCCTCGCAGCCTCGGCCGACTAGGATCGGGGCGCCGTTGCCCCGACCCGATCGCAGCACTGGGAGATCCGTGACCAAACCCGCCCTGACCAGGGATGACGTCGCCCACCTGGCCCATCTCGCGCGGCTGGAGCTGACCGAGCAGGAGCTGGACACCTACGTCGGGCAGCTGTCGGTGATCCTGGACGCCGTGGCCACGGTGAGTTCGGTCGCCGACACACCCGGTGTCGAGCCGACCAGTCACGCGGTGCCGCTGACCAACGTCTACCGCGAGGACGTCGTCCGGCCCGGTCTGACCAACGAGGCCGCCTTGGCCGCCGCCCCGGCCGCGGAGGACGGCCGGTTCCGGGTGCCGCAGATCCTGGGTGAAGAACAGTGACGGCCGATCTCACACGGATGACCGCCGCCGCCCTGGCCGACCTCATCGCCGGCGGCGAGGTGAGTTCCCGCGAGGTGACCCAAGCCCACCTGGACCGGATCGCCGCCGTCGACGGCGCGGTGCACGCCTTCCTGCACGTCGCGGCCGAGCGGGCGCTGGGCCAGGCCGACGCCGTCGACAAGGCGATCGCGGACGACGGTGCCCCCGCGTCCCCGCTGGCCGGGGTGCCGCTGGCGCTCAAGGACATCGTCGTGCAGCAGGGCGTGCCGACCACCGCCGGCTCGAAGATCCTCGAGGGCTGGCTCCCGCCCTACGACGCGACCGTCACCACCCGGCTGCTGGACGCCGGAGTGGTCATCCTGGGCAAGACCAACCTGGACGAGTTCGCGATGGGCTCGTCCACCGAGAATTCCGCCTACGGGCCCAGCCGCAACCCGTGGGACCTGACGCGGATCCCCGGCGGCTCCGGGGGCGGCTCGGCGGCCGCCCTGGCCGCCTTCGAGGCGCCGCTGGCCATCGGCACCGACACCGGCGGCTCCATCCGTCAGCCGGCCGCGGTCACCGGCACGGTCGGCACCAAACCCACCTACGGCGGGGTGTCCAGATACGGGGTGATCGCCCTGGCCTCCTCGCTGGACCAGGTCGGACCCTGCGCCCGCACCGTGCTGGACACCGCGCTGCTGCACGAGGTGATCGCCGGGTACGACCCGCGCGACTCCACCTCCATCCCCAGCCCGGTGCCGTCGGTGGTCGACGCGGTGCGCCGCGGCCGCGACGACGGGATTGCCGGGATGCGGATCGGCGTGGTCAGGCAGCTGCGCGGCGAGGGTTACCAGGCGGGCGTGATGGAGTCGTTCGACGCCGCGGTGGCCATGCTGACGGCGGCCGGCGCCGAGATCGTCGAGGTGGACTGCCCGCACTTCCGGTACGGGCTGGCCGCCTACTACCTGATCCTGCCCAGCGAGTGCTCGTCCAACCTGGCCCGGTTCGACGCGATGCGCTACGGCCTTCGGGTCGGCGACGACGGCACTGCGTCGGCCGAGCAGGTCATGTCGCTGACCCGCGGCCAGGGATTCGGCGCCGAGGTCAAGCGGCGGATCATCCTGGGCACCTACGCGCTGTCCGCCGGCTACTACGACGCCTACTACGGCTCGGCGCAGAAGGTCCGCACGCTGATCCGGCGCGATTTCGAGAACGCTTTCACCGCCGCCGATGTGCTGATCTCGCCGGCCTCCCCGGTGACCGCCTTCCCGATCGGGGAGAAGGTGAACGACCCGATGGCCATGTATCTCAACGATCTGGCCACGATTCCCGGTTCGCTGGCCGGCATCCCGGCGATGAGCGTGCCCAGCGGCATCGCCGCCGACACCGGGCTGCCGGTCGGCCTGCAGATCATGGGTCCGGCGCTGGGCGAGGACCGGATCTACCGGGTCGCCGCGGCGTTCGAGAGTGCCTACCTGGCGCAGCATTCGAGCCTGGTCCCGGATCAGGCGCCCGACCTGGAGGTGGCAGCGCGATGACCCAGGCACAGCTGCTCGACTACGACGACGCCATCGGGCGTTTCGACCCGGTGCTGGGGCTGGAGGTGCACGTCGAACTCGGCACCGCCACGAAGATGTTCTGTGGCTGCCCGACCGAGTTCGGCGCCCCGCCGAACACCCAGATCTGCCCGGTCTGCCTGGCCCTGCCCGGCGCGATGCCGGCGATCAACCGGACCGCGGTGGAGTACGCGATCCGGATCGGTCTGGCCCTGAACTGCACCATCGCGCCGTGGTGCCAGTTCGCCCGGAAGAACTACTTCTACCCCGACATGCCCAAGAACTTCCAGACCTCCCAGTACGACGACCCGATCGCGTCGAACGGCTACCTGGACGTCACCGTCGACGGTGAGACCGTGCGGGTGGAGATCGAGCGCGCGCACATGGAGGAGGACACCGGCAAGTCGACCCACGTGGGCGGGGCGACCGGACGCATTCACGGCGCCGAGTACTCGCTGCTGGACTACAACCGGGCCGGCGTGCCGCTGGTCGAGATCGTCACCAAACCCATCGTCGGGACGAAGGCCGCGGCGCCGCAGGTCGCCCGCGCCTACGTGTCCGCGCTCCGGGACCTGTTGAAATCTCTTGGCGTGTCGGATGTCCGGATGGACCAGGGCTCGCTGCGGTGCGACGCGAACCTGTCGTTGACGCCGGCCGGCAACCCGGTGTTCGGCACCCGCACGGAGACCAAGAACGTCAACTCGCTGCGCTCGGTGGAACGCGCGGTCCGCTACGAGATCACCCGGCAGGCCGCGGTTCTCGTCGGCGGCGGCACGGTCACCCAGGAGACCAGGCACTTCGACGAGGCCTCCGGCACGACGTCGTCCGGCCGGTCCAAGGAGACGGCCGAAGACTACCGGTACTTCCCGGAGCCCGACCTGGTGCCGGTGGCTCCGGACCCGACCTGGGTGGCGCAGATCCGGGACGCGCTGCCCGAACTGCCGTGGCTGCGACGGGCGCGACTGCAGCAGGACTGGGGCTTCACCGACCTGGAGATGCGCGACCTGGTCGCCGCCGACGGGGTGGAACTGGTCGACGCAACCGTGCAGGCCGGCGCCCCGGCCGCCGACGCCCGCTCCTGGTGGACCTCCTACCTCGGGCAACAGGCCAACGCCCGCGGGGTCGGGCTGGACGAGCTGCCGATCACCCCGGCCCAGCTCGCCGTCGTGATCGGCAAGGTCGGTACCGGTGAGCTGACCACCAAGCTGGCCCGGCAGGTCGTCGACGGCGTGCTGGCCGGCGAGGGCGAACCGGACGAGGTGATCGCCGCCCGCGGCCTGGCCGTGGTGTCCGACGACTCGGCCCTGCAGCAGGCGGTGGACGAGGCCCTGGCCGCCCAGCCGGCAGTGGCCGACAAGATCCGCTCCGGCAAGGTGCAGGCCGCCGGGGCCATCGTCGGCGCCGTGATGAAGGCGACGAAGGGTCAGGCCGACGCCGCCCGGGTGCGTGAGCTGGTATTGGCCACCGTCGGCGGGTCGGGCTGAGCGCCGTGCGCATCGCGGCGGCGCAGCTCGTCAGCGGCACCGATCCGGAGGCCAACCTCGAGCTGGTGCGGGACGCGGTCCGCCGGGCGGCCGGCCACGGCGCCCGGCTGGTGCTGCTGCCGGAGGCGACCATGTGCGCGTTCGGCGTGCCGCTCGGTCCGGTCGCCCAACCGCTGGACGGGCCCTGGGCGACGGCCGTGCGGCAGATCGCCGAGGGCGCCGGGATCACCGTGGTGGCCGGCATGTTCACCCCCGGCGAGGACGGCCGGGTCCGCAACACCCTGCTGGCCACCGGCGGCGGGGTGGAGACGGCCTACGACAAGATCCACCTGTACGACGCCCACGGCTTCCTCGAATCCCGCACCGTCGCGCCGGGCGCCGAGCCGGTGACCATCGACGTCGACGGCGTCACCATCGGTCTCACCATCTGCTACGACGTGCGGTTCCCGGGCCTGTACCAGGAGCTGGGGGCGCGCGGCGCCACGATCATGCTGCTGGCCGCGTCCTGGGGGGCCGGGCCGGGCAAGCGGCAGCAGTGGGATCTGCTCACCCGGGCCCGTGCGCTGGACAGCACCAGCTTCCTGGTCGCCGCCGCCCAGGGCGATCCGGCCACCGTCGGCCGCGAGCCGACGGGCAACGCGCCCACCGGCATCGGGGGCAGCGTCGCCGTCTCCCCGCACGGCGCGGTGATCGAACAGCTCGACCGGGCACCCGGCCTGCTGGTCGTGGACGTCGACCTGGACGAGGTGGCTGCGGTGCGCGAACAACTACCGGTGCTGGCCAATCGCCGGTTCTGACCGGTCCGCGAAATCAGTCCAGCCCGCCCTCGCCGCCGCCCCCGCCGGAGGGCACGACGACGACCCGGTCGTCGGAGGGCACCGGCTGGCCGAAACCGTCCTTGTTCGACGTGGTCAGCCACAGCAGCCCGGTGGTGTCGCCGACGACCGTCAGCAGCCGGCCGTACCGGTTGTCCAGCAGTTGGGTGGGCGACCCGGTGAAGGTCCGGGGCCCGGCCATCTGCAGCCCGGTCAGCTGCTGCTTGTCCAGGGAGCTGCTGGCCAGCACCCCGTTGGTGATCGCGCAACTGGCGGCGCCGCCGTCCGCGGCCGGCCACGTCCACAGCGCGTCGCCCTCGGCCAGCGTCGTGTAGTTGTGACCCGCGGTGAGCGGGAGCAGCACGTCCGACGACGGCCGGTGGTCCAGCGCCGCCATAGTGCCGTCGGTGAGTGCGCACATCCCGGTCGGTTGGGTGAGGCCGGAGGCGTAGACGGCGGAGGCGGGTGCCGGATTCGACGGGGCGGCCTTGCCGAACTCGTCCAGCCGCAGCACCTTTCCGGCCAACGACGCGGGATCGGCGGCCAGCGCCGGATTGCCGGTATCGCCGGTGCCCACATACAGGGTGCGGTCGGCCGCGAAGGCGATCCGGCCGCCGTTGTGCGTGGCCCCCTTCGGAATCCCGGTGAAGATCGGCTTGGGCACGTCGCCGGACGCGATGCGGATGATCCGGTTGTCCTCGGCGGTGGTGACGTAGGCGTAGATGATGCCGTCCTCGTCGTACGAGGGGGACAGCACGATGCCCAGCAGGCCGCCGTCACCGCTGCCGTCCACCCCGTCGATCTGCGCCACCAGTTGCGGCTCGGCGCCCTTGGCCACCTTCAGCACCCGGCCGGTGGTGCGTTCGCCGACGATGGCCGACTGCCCGTCCGGCAGCGGCGCCAACCCCCACGGGGCGGTCAGGCAGGTGGCGATCACCGCCTCGTCGGTCGGCGCGCAGGGGTCGGTGGACTCGGCCGAGCCGCTGGGGGAGGGCGTGGCGGAGCTGCCGGACGGCGGGATGATCGACGGCTGGGCGCCCGGGGTCGTCTCCTGCGGGACGGCCGCGCGGGCGGTCAACGACGGCTGCACGGTGAACGTCGGGGCCTCGGTGGAGAAGTCCGCGCACGCGGTCAGCGGCAGGCCGATCGCCAGCAGCGCGATCGGCAGCGCCCGGCGGGCGCGCGGAAAGGAGGGACCGGGCATCGCCTCCACGGTACGGACCCGACCGTCGGGCCTCCGTCAGCCCGTGGCGGTCGCCGCCGGGGGCGGCGAGTCCGGGCGGCCGACCGCGTGCAGCAGCATCAGTGCGTCGTCATCGACCATGTACCGGATCTTGGCCCTTCGGCCGGAGGAGAAGTGCATCTCGAAGCCGGCCACGTGCGCCTTGGCCTTCCAGGGCGAACTCGACCACTCCGTGCTCTGCACCCCGGCGCGGTGCGCGATCACCGTGTTGCGGGCGAAGATGCGGCGCCACCGCAGGGTGACCGTCTCCGCGTCGATGCCCCAGCGGGCCTCCCGGCCGCGGAAGTAGCCGAGCACCATCGCCAACGGGATCGGCAGCGCCGCCAGCGCCGCCCACCAGCCGGGCAGGAACAGCATCGCCAGCGTGAAGCCGTAGGCGTAGTTGAGCGGCACGACGTAGTACTTGCGGTAGATCCGGCGCGGGATCGGCAGCAGCGGTTGCTCCGGAAAGGCCAGTTCGGGCAGGACCCGCCGGATCAGCGCCGGCGCCCGGTCGATGCGGACGAAGGGAAACAGCATCCGCTGGTTGGTGTTGGCCCGGCCGAAGCCGGCGACCTCCACCTGCAGGCTGCAGTAGCCCAGCAGGGAGCGGGTGAAGCCCTCCACGATCCGCACCGCCTGGACGCGCCGCACCGGGATCGTCGCGGACTGCTTGCCCAGCAGCCCGCGGGTGTTGCGGATGACGTCGCCGTCCCGGATCAGGGTGAACCGGTTGAGTCGCAGTGCCCCCCAGACGACCCCGCCGACGATGGCGATCACCACCAGCGCGACCAGGACGGCGATGACGCCGAGCGGCACCACGGTGTGCTCCATGACGTCGGCCGCGCGTTCCGGCACGAACTCGGAGAACCGGAACCAGACGACCAGCGCCCCGGCGAAGATCAGCGGGATGGTGTTGTTGGTGATGGTGGCCACCAGCATGTCCCGGGTGGACAGCACGGCGATGACGTCAGGCCCCTTGCCGATCGATTCCGTGTGCCGCCAGGCCAGGTACCTCCGGATGGTCTTGGAGCGCCCGGCATATCGTTCGTCGACCGGGCCGTGGTGGGCCCGCCCGGATTCCAGCGCCACCCGCAACTCGTCCAGCCGGCGGCCGGACAGGCTGCCCAGGCTGACCACCGCGCCGGCGCCGTCGCCGGGCGACTGGACGTTCAGCCCCCACACCCCGATCAGCCGCTGGACCAGCGACCGGTGCGCCTCCAGCGCGGTGATCCGGCTGATCGGCACGATCCGCATGGTCCGGTTGATCAGGCCGCTGCGCACCCGCAGCACGCCGGCGATCACCGAGTACTTGCGGACGTACCACTGGGCGGTGGCCACCATCATGATCAGCACGAACAGGGCGACGTTGACCTGCCAGGGGGCGCCCCCCAGGATCGTCACCACCAGGAACGGGATGGCCTGCCGGACGGTGTTGGCGGTCTCGATGACCAGGTAGATCGGGTGCAGCCGGGTGTCCGGCACCGCGACCCCCATCGAGCTGGGCGGGTGCGCGCCGGCCTCGACCATCGTCGGCTTGACCAGGTCGGCCCTGGACGTCTCAGACATCGTCGGCCACGTCGGCCAGCTGGCTGATCCGAGTGCACACGGTGTCGGCCTCGCGACGGTCCAGGCCCGAGACGGACAGTGAGCTGGCCGCCGTCGAGATGCGCAGGGTGGCCATCCGGTAGTGGTCGGCCAGGGGCCCCCGCTCCACCCGCAGGCTCTGCACCCGGTGCATCGGGATCACGCTGCGCTTGATGAACACGATGCCGTGCTGGATGTCGATCTCGGTGGTCGAGATGGCGTACCAGAACACCCGGTACCGGATCGGCGGCAGGATGATCAGGCCGACGATGCCGACCGCGGTCAGCACCAGGAACAAGGACCAGCGCATCCACCAGGCGCCCCACGGGATGACGATCGCCAGCGCGGCCAGCAGCAGCAGCGACGGCACCAGGCTGAACACCCACCGCCAGCGCCAGTAGGCGATCACCGGGCGGGACAGCCGGTGACGCTCGCCGACTGTGTCGCCGACGAGCGGATCGATCGCCTCGGGACGGCTCCCGGCGACGGGCGGGGCCGGCGCCTCGTCGGGCACCCCGGTCGCGGGCCGGCTGGTCACGCGCATCAGGGTACGAGGCATCCGGGCAGAAGAAGGACGAGTGGGCGCGTTTGACAGCGCGTCGAGCCGCGTCCTACTCTGCCGGGGTGGCTCAGATCCTCGTAATCAGCTAGCGCGTCCTCGCCGACCGGCGACGACGCGCAACCCCTTGGACACCGCTTCCGGTGACGAGGGGTTTTTTGTTGCCCGGGGTCCGTCACATGCACGAAACACAGCGATCCAGCACCGCAGAGCGCCCGAGAAGAAGAGGTTCCGATGACGCAGGGCCGCACCGCCGTCATTCCTCCACCGGTCCCGAACCCCGGGGGCAACCCGGCCGGGAACCGCACCGTCGAGCGGGTGACCGGGGCCGCCTCGGTGGTCCGCTCGCTGGAGGAAGTGGGCGTCGACGTCGTCTTCGGCATCCCCGGCGGCGCGGTGCTGCCGGTCTACGACCCGTTGCTGGACTCCACCAGGGTCCGCCACGTGCTGGTCCGCCACGAGCAGGGTGCCGGGCACGCGGCCACGGGTTACGCGCAGGCCACCGGACGCGTCGGCGTCTGCATGGCCACCTCCGGCCCGGGGGCCACCAACCTGGTCACCCCGATCGCCGACGCGCACATGGATTCCGTTCCGTTGGTGGCGATCACCGGCCAGGTCGGACGGCCGATGATCGGCACCGACGGCTTCCAGGAGGCCGACATCTGCGGCATCACGATGCCGGTCACCAAGCACAACTTCCTCGTCACCGATCCGGCCGAGATCCCACAAACGATCGCGGCCGCCTTCCACCTGGCATCGACGGGCCGACCGGGCCCGGTGCTGGTGGATATCCCCAAGGACGTCCTGCAGTCGGACACCACCTTCGTCTGGCCGCCGGACCTCCAACTCCCGGGTTACCGGCCGACCATGCGGCCGCACGCGGGACAGATCGCCGCCGCCGCGAAGCTCATCGCCGCCTCGCGTCGTCCGGTGCTCTACGTCGGTGGTGGGGTGTTGAAGGCCCGGGCGACCGAGCCTTTGCGACAGCTGGCCGAGTCGACCGGTATTCCGGTCGTCACCACCCTCATGGCCCGCGGCGCCTTCCCGGATTCGCACATCCAGCACCTGGGGATGCCGGGAATGCACGGCACCGTGGCGGCGGTGGCGGGCATGCAGCGGGCGGACCTGATCGTCGCCCTCGGTGCCCGGTTCGACGACCGGGTGACCGGCCAGCTCGCGACGTTCGCGCCGGGCGCCACGGTGATCCACGCCGACATCGACCCGGCCGAGATCGGCAAGAACCGGGTGGCCGACGTGCCGATCGTCGGCGACGTCCGCGAGGTGATCAACGACCTGGTCACCGCCGTGCAGGCCGAACAGGCCGCCGGAGTGGTTGCCGACCTGACCGCCTGGTGGGCCGAGCTGGACGACTTCCGGGACACCTTCCCGCTGGGCTACGACTGGCCGGCCGACGGGTCGTTGTCCCCCCAGTACGTGATCGAGCGGCTCGGTGCCATCGCCGGCCCGGACGCCATCTACGCCGCCGGGGTCGGCCAGCACCAGATGTGGGCGGCCCAGTTCATCAAGTACGAGAAGCCCTACACCTGGCTCAACTCGGGCGGTCTGGGCACCATGGGCTACGCGGTGCCGGCGGCGATGGGCGCGAAGATGGGCCGGCCGGAGGCCACCGTCTGGGCCATCGACGGCGACGGCTGCTTCCAGATGACCAACCAGGAACTGGCGACCTGCGCGATCGAGGGCATCCCGATCAAGGTCGCCGTCATCAACAACGGCAACCTGGGCATGGTCCGGCAGTGGCAGACCCTGTTCTACGGCGAGCGGTACTCGCAGACCGACCTGGGCACGCACAAGCACCGCATCCCGGACTTCAAGATGCTCGCCGAGTCCTACGGCTGCGTCGGGCTGCGCTGCGAGTCCAAGGAGGACGTCGACAAGACGATCGAGTCGGCGATGGAGATCAACGACCGCCCGGTGGTCATCGACTTCACCGTCGGCAAGGACGCCCAGGTGTGGCCGATGGTCGCCGCCGGCACCGGCAACGACCAGATCATGGCCGCCCGCGGCATCCGGCCACTGTTCGACGAGGAATAGGCCGACGAAAAGTGGGCGAGCACAGGCGGCCCGCCGCGCCCCCGTGCCCGCCCGCCCGGCCCTGCCCGATAGCCTGACCGGTCGGCTGCCCGAAGCGTCGGGCCCGACCTCACCGAGGAGTGCATTTCCCTTGTCCCGCCACACGTTGTCCGTGCTCGTGGAGAACAAGCCCGGCGTGCTCGCCCGGGTGTCCTCGCTGTTCTCCCGCCGCGGCTTCAACATCCACTCCCTGGCGGTCGGACCGACCGAGAACCCCGAGGTCTCCCGGATGACCATCGTGGTGGCGGTCGAGGGGCTCCCGCTGGAGCAGGTCACCAAGCAGCTGAACAAGCTGGTGAACGTGCTCAAGATCGTCGAACTGGCCCCGGCCCAGGCCGTGCAGCGCGAACTGCTGCTGATCAAGCTGCGGTCGGACAGCACGACCCGCCCGCAGATCGTCACCATCGTCGACATGTTCCGGGCGCACATCATCGACATCACGCCGGACGCGCTGACCGTCGAGGCGACCGGCACCAGCGACAAGCTGGAGGCCCTGGTGAAGATGCTGGAGCCGTTCGGCGTCCGGGAGCTGGTGCAGTCCGGCATGGTCGCCCTCGGCCGCGGTCCGCGCGCCATCACCTCGTCCAGCAGAGCAGACTGACCCCCAGTCAGCCCCAGTCAGCACCGAGAGAGAAAGCAGGAACCCAACCCATGGCCGTGGAGATCTTCTACGACGACGACGCCGACCTGTCGATCATCCAGGGACGCAAGGTCGCCGTCATCGGCTACGGCTCGCAGGGCCACGCCCACTCGCTGAGCCTGCGCGACTCCGGTGTCGACGTCCGGGTCGGCCTGCCCGAGGGCTCCAAGTCCCGGCAGAAGGCGGCCGACCAGGGCCTGCGGGTCGTCACCCCGGCCGAGGCCGCCGCCGAGGCCGACCTGATCATGATCCTCACCCCGGACCACGTGCAGCGGCACGTCTACGCCGAGTCGATCGAGCCGCACCTGACCGCCGGCAAGGCACTGGCCTTCGGCCACGGCTTCAACATCCGGTTCGGCTACATCAAGCCGCCCGCCGACGTGGACGTCATCATGATCGCGCCCAAGGGTCCGGGTCACCTGGTCCGTCGCGAGTTCGTCGACGGCAAGGGTGTGCCCTGCCTGATCGCGGTCGAGCAGGACGCCACCGGCGGCGCGCAGGCGCTGGCCCTGTCCTACGCCCGGGCGATCGGCGGCACCCGGGCCGGCGTCATCAAGACCACCTTCCCGGAGGAGACCGAGACCGACCTGTTCGGCGAGCAGGCGGTGCTCTGTGGCGGCATGTCCCGGCTGGTCCAGCAGGGCTTCGAGACCCTGGTCGAGGCCGGCTACCAGCCGGAGATCGCCTACTTCGAGTGCCTGCACGAGCTCAAGCTGATCGTCGACCTGATGTACGAGGGCGGCATCGCCAAGCAGCGCTGGTCGGTGTCCGACACCGCCGAGTACGGCGACTACGTGTCCGGCCCGCGGGTGGTCGACGACCACGTGAAGGAGAACATGGCCACGATCCTGGCCGAGATCAAGGACGGTTCGTTCGCCGCCCGGTTCATCGCCGACCAGGACGCCGGGGCGCCGGAGTTCAAGAAGCTGCGGGCCGAGCAGGAGCAGCACCCGATCGAGGAGACCGGCCGCAAGCTGCGTCCGCTGATGAGCTGGGTCGCCGTCACCGACGACTACGAGGGCACCGCCGCCCGCGGCTGAGCCCGACACGCCAGAGCCCCGGTCCGCGGACCGGGGCTCTGCCGTGCGTCAGGCGGGTCGGGCGTCAGAAGGTGCGCCCGCCCACGGATCGGAACCAGGCCCGCGACGTTCCGTTGAGCAGGAACACCACGATCAGCACCGGGATGACGAATCCCAGCAGGAAGGTGAACCCGAAGCCGGACAGGATGATCGAGACGATGGCCAGGATCGCGTAGACCGCACAGGCGATCACCAGGATCTGGCCGTTCTTGCCGCTGATCGCGGTCACCCCACCGGCGATCATCAACGCCGCGATGACGATCGTGCCGATGGTGATGGCGATCAGGAACCCGCCGACCCCACTGACCGCGTTGCAGGCGTCCGCGGTGTCGGCGTCGTAGATCGTGTTGGAGTTGCACACCGCACTGCTGGCCGTGCTCAGGATGCTGCCGGCGGCCAGCCCGATGATCCCGAACAGGATGCCGAGGCCGCCCCAGACGAAGGCCAGCACCGCGGCCGCGGTGACCATGCCCGGCCGCCCCGCCTTGACCGGCTGGCCGTAGCCGGGGTAGCCGGCCGCGTACTGCGGCTGCTGGTAGCCGTAGTACGCCGGCTGCTGTCCGTAGCCGGGCGGCGGCTGTTGCCCGTAGCCGGGCGGTTGCTGGCCGTAGCCGGGTGGCTGCTGCCCGTATCCCGGCTGCTGGAAACCGCCCGATGGATAGCCGGACGGCTGCTGGAAGCCGCCGGACGGGTAGCCACCCTGCTGGGAGCCGCCCGGTTGATTCGGATCGTTGGGGTAACCCGGGTAGCCCGGAACCGTGCTCATCGTCTGCCGCCTCGTGGCTCGTTCGTTCCCGGCCTCCGTCAGAAGGTCGGGGCGCCCTTGCTGCGGAACCAGGCCTTGCTCGGCTGCTGCAGCAGCAGCGCGATGATCGCGGCCGAGATCGCCAGGCTCACCAGCGTTCCGGTGCTGTAGCTGCTGATCAGGCTGATCAGCTCGAGCACCGCGGCCACGATCGCGACGATCGTCAGGATCTTGGCGTTCTTGCCCTGCAGGGCCATCAGGCCCGACCAGATGTAGAGGGCGCCGACGGCCAGCACCAGGATCGAGACGACGATCACGATGCCGCCCAGCCCGCCGACGTAGCCGGTCAACGCGCTCCCGGCGAACAGGGCGATCAGGCCGACCAGGATGGACAGGCCGCCGACCACGAAGGCGAGCACGGCGGCGGCGGTCACCATGCCGGGCCGGGCGAGCGGCGCCGCACCGTAGGCACCGGCCGGTGGGTAGCCCGGCGCGCCGTACGGCTGGCTCGGGTACTGCCCGGCCGGCGGGTAGGCCTGCTGGTCGGCCGGCTGCTGGTAGGAGGACTGCTGGTACGGATTGCTCCCGCCGGCATCCGGTTGGCTCGGGGTGCCGTACGGGTCGTTGCCGGGTCCGGGGTAACCGGAGGATGTGCTCATGGGGGGTTCCGTTCTTCTCGGAGCGCCGGCCGGCTTTGTGTCGGCCACGAGGCACGCAAGGACGATATCGCCGCGGGTAACCCAGAAGAACCATTTGCAACCGAGTTGATACCGCCATCGGTGTGAATCACCCCGCAGGGGAGTGTCGTCGCTGTGCGTCTCGTGGCCCGGCGCAACCTGACGGGCGATAGCGGACGCGCACCGGTGGCAATCGGCGGTGTCCCTGGAGACTACGATGGCTCCCCGGACGATTGACGCCGGACCGGCGCACGTCCAGGCCGTGCCGCGGTCCCGATCGTGCAGTTCGTGGGACCGGAGCCGCCTGCCCCGAACCGACCGTGGAGATGACAAGCCGTGCCCAAACCCGTCGTGCTGATCGCTGAGCAGCTGGCCCAGTCCGCCCTGGACGTCCTCGGTTCCGAGGTCGAGGTCAGGCACGTGGACGGTGCCGACCGGGACGCCCTGCTGCCCGCCCTCAAGGACGCGGACGCGGTCCTGATCCGGTCCGCGACCAGGATCGACGCGCAGGCGCTGGCCTCGGCCCCGCAGCTGAAGGTGGTCGCCCGGGCCGGCATCGGGCTGGACAACGTGGACGTGCCGGCCGCCACCGCCAAGGGCGTGCTGGTGGTCAACGCGCCGCAGTCCAACATCATCACCGCCGCCGAGCACGCGATCGCGCTGCTGCTGTCGGTGGCCCGTCGGGTGCCCGCCGCCGACGCCTCCCTGCGGGCCGGTGAATGGAAGCGCAGCAAGTTCACCGGCGTCGAGATCGCCGACAAGACGGTCGGTGTGGTCGGCCTGGGCCGGATCGGCCAGCTGTTCGCCGCCCGGATCGCCGCGTTCGGCACGACCGTCATCGCCTACGACCCGTACCTGCAGCCGGCCCGCGCCGCCGCGCTGGGGGTGCGCCTGGTCGACCTGCCGACGCTGCTTTCCACCGCCGACATCGTCTCCATCCACCTACCGCGCACCCCGGAGACGCTGGGCCTGATCGGCGCCGCCGAGCTGGCCACCGTCAAGCCCGGGGTGATCATCGTCAACGCCGCCCGGGGTGGCCTGATCGACGAGCAGGCGCTGGCCGACGCGCTGGCCGACGGTCGGGTGGCCGGTGCCGGCATCGACGTGTACGTCAACGAGCCGCTCGACCCGGACAGCCCGCTGCGCACCGCGCCGAACACCGTGCTGACCCCGCACCTGGGGGCATCCACCAACGAGGCCCAGGACAAGGCCGGCACCGCGGTCGCCCGTTCGGTCCGGCTGGCATTGCGCGGCGACTTCGTACCGGACGCGGTCAACGTGCAGGCCGCCGGCCCGGTGTCGGACGAGCTGCAGCCGTGGATCCCGCTGGTGTCCCGGCTCGGCACCATCCTCACCGCGGTCACCGGCGGCGTGCCCAGCCAGGTGGCCGTGGAGGTCCGCGGCGACCTGGCCGCGATGGACACCTCGATCCTGCAGCTGGCGGCGGTCCGCGGGATCTTCGGCTCGGTGATCACCGACGCGGTCACCTTCGTCAACGCGCCGGCCCTGGCCGCCGAGCACGGGCTGACCCTCACCGGCGTGTCCACCGAGGAGATCGGCGACTTCCGCTCCTCGGTGCGGCTGCGGGCGGCGATGGCCGACGGCGGACAGCGCACCGTGTCCGGCACGCTGTCCGGCCCGCGGCTGGTGGCCAAGCTGATCGAGATCAACGGCCGGCACTTCGATCTGCGGGCCGAGGGCAATCTGCTGATCTTCGCCTACGCCGACCGGCCGGGCGTGATGGGCACCATCGGCGCCCTGCTCGGCGAGCAGAGCGTCAACATCGAGGCCGCGCAGCTGTCCCAGGAGCTCGACGGGCATGCGGCGATCATGGTGCTGCGGGTCGACCGGCTGCCGGATCAGGCCCTGCTGGACCGGATCGGCGGGGCGATCGAGGCGATCCAGGTCCGGGGCATCCCGGCCGAGTAGTCCGGGTTCGCGCAGACGGTACCCTTTGCCGGGCTTGGCATCGGCGTCGGGTGACGCTGCGTGACGCCGGGTCCGTGAGGCACAAGAGAGGTCAACGATGAAGCTGGCGGTCATCCCTGGTGACGGCATCGGTCCCGAGGTGGTGGCCGAGGGCCTGAAGGTGCTGCGGGGCGTCGTCCCCGACGTCGAGACCAACGAGTACGACCTGGGCGCCGCCCGCTGGCACCGGACCGGGGAGCTGCTGCCCGACTCGGTGCTGCGGGAGCTGCGCCAGCACGACGCGATCCTGCTCGGCGCCGTCGGCGACCCGACGGTGCCGTCCGGTATTCTCGAGCGGGGCCTGCTGCTGCGGCTGCGGTTCGAGCTGGACCACCACGTGAATCTGCGGCCGGCCCGGCTCTATCCCGGGGTGCCCGGACCGCTGGCCGGCGACAAGGCCATCGACCTGATCGTGCTGCGGGAGGGCACCGAGGGCCCGTACGCCGGCAACGGCGGCCTGCTGCGCAAGGACACCCCGCACGAGATCGCCACCGAGGTGTCGCTGAACACCTACTTCGGGGTCGAACGGGTCGTCCGGGACGCGTTCGAGCGGGCCAACCGCCGTCCCCGCCGGCATCTGACCCTGGTGCACAAGACGAACGTGCTCACCCACGCCGGGCAGCTGTGGAGCCGGGTGGTGGAGGAGGTGTCCATGGAGTACCAGGACGTGGCCGTCGCCTACTGCCACATGGACGCCGCGATGATCTACCTGGTCACCGACCCGGGCCGGTTCGACGTGGTGGTCACCGACAATCTGTTCGGCGACATCTTCACCGACCTGGCCGCGGCGGTGTCCGGTGGCATCGGCCTGGCCGCCTCCGGCAACCTGGACGTGTCCCGGGCCAACCCGAGCATGTTCGAGCCGGTGCACGGCTCGGCGCCGGACATCGCCGGTACCGGAACCGCCGACCCCACCGCCACCGTGCTGTCCGTCGCGCTGCTGCTGGACCACCTGGGCCTGCCCGAGGCGGCACGCCGGGTGGAGGCGGCGGTCGCCTTCGACCTGGCCACCCGGCAGAGCGGGTCGGTGGCCCGGACCAGCGCCATCGGCGACCGGCTCGCCGCGCTCGCCGCCAGCTGATGCTGCGGACCTCGCCACTGGGTGACACCTTTCACGTCTTCGACACCACGCTGCGCGACGGGGCGCAGCGGGAGGGCATCACCTACTCGGTGGCCGACAAGATCGCCGTCGCCGGCCTGCTCGACGAGCTCGGCGTCGGGTTCATCGAGGGCGGCTGGCCGGGCGCGATGCCCAAGGACACCGAGTTCTTCGCCCGGGCCGCGGCCGGCGAGCTGACCCTGGGCACGGCCAAGCTGGTCGCGTTCGGGGCCACCCGCAAGGCCGGCGTGCGCGCCGATGCCGACCCGCAGGTGCGGGCGCTGCTCGACTCCGGCGCCGAGGTGGTCACCCTGGTGGCCAAGTCCGACGTCCGGCACGTGGAACGCGCCCTGCGCACCACGCTGGAGGAGAACCTGGCCATGGTCTCGGACACCGTGCGGCTGCTGGTGGACAACGGCCGGCGGGTGTTCCTGGACTGCGAGCACTTCTTCGACGGCTACGCCGCCGACCGGGACTACGGCCTGCGGGTCGCCGAGGCGGCGGTGACCGCCGGTGCCGACGTGGTGGTGCTGTGCGACACCAACGGTGGTCAGTTGCCGATGGGTCTGGAACGGATCGTCCGGGAGGTCCGGGAACGCGGCGGGTTCCGGGTGGGCATCCACTGCCAGGACGACACCGGGTGCGCGGTGGCCAACACCGTCGCCGCCGTGCAGGCCGGCGCCACCCACGTGCAGTGCACCGCCAACGGATACGGCGAGCGGGCCGGCAACGCCGACCTGTTCGCGGTCGTCGGCAACCTGACCACCAAGATGGGCCTGCCGGTGCTGCCGGACGGCGCGCTGGCCGAGATGATGCGCGTCTCGCACGCGCTGGCCGAGCTGGCCAACATCGCGCCGAACACCCACCAGGCCTACGTCGGCTCGTCGGCGTTCTCGCACAAGGCCGGGCTGCACGCCTCGGCGATCAAGGTCGACCCGGACCTGTACAACCACCTGGACCCGACGCTGGTCGGCAACGACATGCACATCCTGATCACCGAGATGGCCGGCCGGGCCTCGGTGGAGCTCAAGGCCAAGGAGCTGGGCGTCGACCTGGCCGGCCGGCCGGAGGCGGTGGGCCGGATCGTCGAGGCGGTCAAGGACCGGGAGGCGGCCGGCTGGTCGTACGAGGCGGCGGACGCCTCGTTCGAGCTGCTGATCCGGGACGAGTTGGCCTCCGCCGACTCTGCAATGGGAGTGCCGGTCCCGCCCCGGCCGTTCACCCTGGAGTCCTACCGCGTCATCGTGGAGAACACCGGCGGGTCGGTGAACAGCGAGGCCACCGTCAAGGTGCACGTCGGTGGTCGCCGGATCATCGCCACCGCCGAGGGCAACGGCCCGGTCAACGCGCTGGACTCGGCGTTGCGCAGCGCGGTCGCCGAGCGCTACCCGGAGCTCAACGACGTCGAGCTGGTCGACTACAAGGTGCGCATCCTGGCCGGGCACGCGGGCACCGATTCGATCACCCGGGTGCTGGTGACCAGCTCCACCGTGGACGCGCGCGACCCGGACGAGTGGACGACCGTCGGCGTGCACGCGAACGTCGTCGAGGCGTCCTGGCAGGCGCTGGTGGACGCGCTGGTGTATGTGCTGCCGACCACCGCGAGCTGAGAAGGTTCCATGCGACTGGCCCGAATTGCCCATCCCGACGGTGTCTCGTTCGTGGCCGTGGACGGCCCGGACGGCAGCGAGCAGCGC
Organism: Nakamurella sp.; assembly: GCA_039812105.1. Lineage (GTDB taxonomy): Bacteria > Actinomycetota > Actinomycetes > Mycobacteriales > Nakamurellaceae > Nakamurella. The sequence goes on along the minus strand of JBDHZW010000041.1, from coordinate 6,251 downwards.
GGCCGGGAGATCGCCGACCACCCGTTCGGGCCGCCGGAGTTCACCGGACGGTCGTGGCCGATGGCCGACGTCCGGCTGCTGGCGCCGATCCTGCCGTCCAAGGTGGTGGCGCTGGGTCGCAACTACCGTGACCACGCGGCCGAGATGGGCAATCCGGTGCCGACCACACCGATGATCTTCATCAAGCCGTCGACCAGCGTCATTGGGCCCGGTGCGCCGATCAAGCTGCCCGCCTCGTCGCAGCGGGTCGACTTCGAGGGCGAGCTGGCCGTGGTGATCGGCCGGCCCTGCCGGGACGTCCGGGCCGAGGACGCCGCGTCGGTCATCCGCGGGTACACCGTCGCCAACGACGTCACCGCCCGCGACCAGCAGAAGGCCGACGGGCAGTTCACCCGGGGCAAGGGCTACGACACGTTCTGCCCGCTCGGCCCGTGGATCGAGACCGAGCTCGACCCGTCCGACCTGCGGGTGACCACCGAGCTGGACGGCGAGGTCAAGCAGGACGGCACCACTGCCGACATGGTGTTCTCGGTCGGCGAGATCGTCGAATTCGTCTCCGCGATCATGACCCTGCTGCCCGGCGACGTGCTGCTCACCGGCACCCCGGCCGGCGTCGGCCCCATGGTCGCCGGCCAGACCGTCTCGGTGACCGTCGAGGGCATCGGCACCCTGAGCAACCCGGCCCAGCCCCGCTGACCCTCTCCCGCACCGCGCGGATCATCTAGGCCGGCGCGGACGAAATCGTCGACTCGCGTCACACGGGTCACATTCGGTGCGGTTTGATCCGCGCGATGGACGTTGATCCGCGCGGGAAGGGGCGAGGGCGGGGGATAGGGTCTGTGCTGCCATGACTCAGACACCCTCCGCGCCGGACCGCCCCGTGCGTGCCCGTTTCTGCCCGTCGCCGACCGGCACCCCGCACGTCGGGCTGGCCCGGACCGCGCTGTTCAACTGGGCCTTCGCCCGGCATCACGGCGGCACGTTCGTGTTCCGGATCGAGGACACCGACGCCGCCCGGGATTCCGAGGAGTCGTACCTGGCCATCGTCGACGCGATGACCTGGCTCGGGCTGGACTGGGACGAGGGCCCGAACGTGGGCGGCCCGCACGCGCCGTACCGGCAGAGCCAGCGGGGCGACATCTACCGCGAGGTGGTCGCGGAACTCCTGGCCGCCGGGCACCTGTACGAGTCGTACTCGACCAACGATGACGTGACCGCCCGGCATCTGGCGGCCGGTCGCGATCCCAAACTCGGCTACGACAACTACGACCGCACACCGGATCCCGCGCTCGTGGAGGCGGCGACGGCGGCCGGACGCAGCCCGGTGCTGCGGCTGCGGATGCCGGATCGGGACATCGGGTTCGACGATCTGGTCCGCGGCCCGATCAGCTTCCCGACCGGCACCGTGCCCGACCCGGTCCTGGTCCGCGGCACCGGCCAGCCGCTCTACACCCTGGTCAACCCGGTCGACGACGCCCTGATGGGCATCACCCACGTGCTGCGCGGGGAGGACCTGCTGCCCTCCACGCCGCGGCAGATCGCCCTGTACGAGGCGTTGATCGACATCGGCCGGGCGCAGCTGGTCCCGCAGTTCGGGCACCTGCCGTTCGTCACCGGCGAGGGCAATCGGAAGCTGTCCAAACGCGACCCGCAGTCGAACCTGTTCCAGTACCGGGACGACGGGTTCATCACCGAGGGCATGGTCAACTACCTGGCCCTGCTGGGCTGGTCGCTGCCGGCGGTGGACGGGGTGGACCGCGACGTCTTCACCCCGGCCGAGCTGGTCGGCGCGTTCGACGGCACCCGGATCTCCGGGAACCCCGCGCGGTTCGACCGCAAGAAGGCCACCGCGATCAACGGCGCGCACATCCGGCTGCTCACCCCGGACGACTTCGCCCGCCGGCTGGCCGAGTACCTGAGCGCCACCGGAGTCCTGCCGGCCGAGCCGTCGCCGGCTCAGTCGGATCTGGTGCGGGCGGTGGCGCCGCTGGTGCAGGAACGGTCGGCGTTGCTGTCCGAGGCGGCGACCATGGCCGGATTCCTGTTCGCCGGGGACGCGTTCGCAGTCGACGAGGCCGCCGCGGCCAAGGTGTTGACCGCCGACGCGGCTCCGGTGCTGGACGAGGCGATCCTCGCCGTCGAGGCGGTGCCCGAGTTCACCGCGGCCGCGCTGGAGGCCGAGCTCAAGTCGCGGCTGATCGACAAGCTCGGGCTCAAGCCACGGGTCGCGTTCGGGGCGGTGCGGGTCGCGGTCACCGGGCGCCCGGTGTCCCCGCCGCTGTACGAGTCGATGGAACTGCTCGGCCGGGAGACGTCGCTGGCCCGGCTGCGGGCGGCCCGCAACGCGATTTAGGAATCGGCGCGGCGCCGGGTAGTATCGTCTGCCGGTGCCTCGGCCCGGTCCGCCGGACGAGATACCCAGTGGGGTATGGTGTAATTGGCAACACAGCTGATTCTGGTTCAGCCATTCTAGGTTCGAGTCCTAGTACCCCAGCGGGACCTGTAAGATCTTGTCTGGTTCTACACGGCCCCGTCGTCTAGCGGCCTAGGACGCCGCCCTCTCACGGCGGTAGCGAGGGTTCGAATCCCTTCGGGGCTACGCAGTGCAGACAGGCCGGACGCCACCAGCGTCCGGCCTGTTCCGTTTCCCGGGCCCGCGCGACTCGGCGGATCCCCTTCCCACGCTGTTGATCATGGGCTAGTGGCCCCTTTGGCCGCGTCAAAAGGGCCACCAGGCCATGATCAACTCGGGTTTGCCGGCATCACATTGCCGCGGTGAGGGCCCCGGCGGCGTCAACCAGGTCGCCCGCCCACCGCTCACCCGGCCGCCGGCCCATCCGGTCCACCGGCCCGGACACCGACACCGCGGCGATGACCTCACCGGCCAGCGACCGCACCGGCACCGACACCGACGCCACGCCGGCCTCCCGTTCGGCCACCGATTGGGCCCAGCCGCGGCGGCGGACCTCCACCAGCGACCGCTCGCTGAAGGACGCCTGGGCCAGCACCGCCCGCTGGTAGCCGGCGTCGGCCCAGGCGGTGAGCACCTGGGCGCCCGACCCGGCCGTCATCGGCAGCCGCGCGCCCAGCGGCACGGTGTCCCGCAGCCCTGACGTCGGCTCGGCCACCGCCACGCACACCCGGGCGAGCCCGTCCGCCCGGTACACCTGCACGCTCTCGCCGGTCCGGTCGCGCAGCCCGGGCAACACCGTGGCGCTGGCCAGCACCAGGGGGTCCGGCGCTCCGGCGGCGAGGGCGGCCAGGTGCGGGCCCTGGCGCCAGCGGCCGTCCCGGTCGCGCATCAGCAGGCCGTGCACCTCGAGCCCGACGGCCAACCGGTGCGCGGTGGCCCGGGGCAACCCGGTCGCAGCGCACAGCTCGGCCAGCGTGACCGGGCCGGCCGACGCCGCGGTCAGCACCGCGACCGCTTTGTCCAGCACGCCGATACCGCTATGCTGTCCCACGAGGCGATACTAGATTCCCACATACTGAGATGTCCACCCGGCCGCCGACCGCCCCGGACATCGGCAGGGATCCTCGCCCACAGGATTCGCACCGAACAGGAGAACAGGCAATGGGGCTCACGCTCGCCGAAAAGGTCTGGAACGCGCACGTCGTGCACTCGGCGGAGGGCGAGCCCGACCTGCTCTACATCGACCTGCACCTGATCCACGAGGTGACCAGCCCGCAGGCGTTCGACGGCCTGCGGCAGGCCGGTCGGCAGGTGCGCCGCACCGACCTCACCCTGGCCACCGAGGACCACAACGTGCCCACCCTGTTCCAGGAAGATCCGGGCGGCGGCACCCGGAGCCGGAACCTGCTGATCGAGGATCCGGTCTCGCGCACCCAGGTGGAGACGCTGCGGCGCAACTGCGCGGAGTTCGGGGTCCGGCTGTTCCCGATGGGTGACCTCGAGCAGGGCATCGTGCACGTCGTCGGGCCGCAGCTGGGCATCACCCAGCCCGGCATGACGATCGTCTGCGGCGACTCCCACACCTCCACCCACGGCGCGTTCGGCGCGCTGGCCTTCGGCATCGGCACCAGCGAGGTCGAGCACGTGCTGGCCACCCAGACGTTGCCGCTCAAGCCGTTCAAGACCATGGCCATCACCGTGGACGGCACCCTGGCGCCGGGGGTCAGCGCCAAGGACATCATCCTGGCCGTCATCGCCAAGATCGGCACCGGCGGCGGGCAGGGCTACGTCCTGGAGTACCGCGGCGAGGCGATCCGGGCCCTGTCCATGGAGGGCCGGATGACGATCTGCAACATGTCGATCGAGGCCGGCGCCCGGGCCGGGATGATCGCGCCGGACGAGACCACCTTCGCCTACATGGCCGGCCGCGACCACGCGCCCGCCGGCGAGCAATGGGACCGGGCAGTCGAGTACTGGCGCTCGCTGCACACCGACGACGACGCCACCTTCGACGCCGAGGTGATCCTGGACGGCAACGCGCTCACCCCGTTCGTCACCTGGGGCACCAACCCGGGGCAGGGCCTGCCGCTGTCCGACGTGGTGCCCGACCCCGAGTCGATGACCGATGACAACGAGCGACTGGCCACCGAGAAGGCGCTGGCCTACATGGATCTGACCCCGGGCACCCCGCTGCGCCAGATCCACGTGGACACCGTGTTTCTCGGCTCCTGCACGAACGGCCGGATCGAGGACCTGCGGGCCGCGGCGGACATCCTGCGCGGCCGGACCATCGACCCGACCCTGCGGATGCTGGTGGTGCCCGGCTCGATGCGGGTCCGCGAGCAGGCCGAGCAGGAGGGTCTGGATCGGGTCTTCCTGGACGCTGGGGCCGAGTGGCGCAGCGCCGGCTGCTCCATGTGCCTGGGCATGAACCCGGACCAGCTCTTGCCCGGCGAGCGCAGCGCGTCCACCTCCAACCGCAACTTCGAGGGCCGGCAGGGCAAGGGTGGCCGCACCCACCTGGTCTCGCCGCTGGTGGCCGCGGCCACCGCGGTGCGCGGCACCCTCTCCTCCCCGGCCGATCTCGAGCCGGCGGCCGCCCTGGCCGGATCGAACGCCTGAAGGAGACAACGATGGACGCATTCACCACCCACACCGGCGTCGGGATCCCGCTGCGCCGGACCAACGTGGACACCGACCAGATCATCCCGGCCGTCTACCTCAAGCGGATCACCCGGACCGGCTTCGAGGACGGCCTGTTCGCGGCCTGGCGGGGCGATCCCACCTTCGTGCTGAACGATCCGGCCTTCCGCTCCGGTTCCGTGCTGGTGGCGGGCGCCGATTTCGGCACCGGATCGTCACGGGAACACGCGGTTTGGGCGCTCATGGACTACGGGATCCGGGTGGTGATCTCGCCCCGGTTCGCGGACATCTTCCGGGGCAACTCGGCCAAGGCCGGCCTGGTCGCCGCGCAGGTGACCCAGGACGAGGTCGAACTGCTCTGGAAGCTGCTGGAGAACGAGCCGGGCACCGAGGTGACCGTCGATCTGGCGGCCCGGACGATCACCGCCGGCACGCTGGTCATCGAATTCCAGATCGACCCGTACATCCGGTGGCGGCTGCTGGAAGGGTGGGACGACATCTCGTTGACCCTGCGGCACGCCGACGAGATCGAAAAATTTGAGGCGACCCGGCCGGCCTTCAAGCCGGTCACCCAGTAGCCGACCGGAATCCCGGTGCGATTTGAAATGTACTGGCGAACAGAGCATTTCGGGCCGTTCTTGATCGCGCCGGGCCCGTGGGACCGCCGCCGGAGGCCCTGCGGACCGGCTGAGAACCGTTAGAACACACAGCTTCCTGGGCGTGGCGCACTAGCGCTTTCGCCGATTTCGGCCTACCGTGTGCCACCAATCGGCCCCCAATGTGCCGCGGGCCCGAGAGCCCGGGAGGGACAGTGAACAAGACCGACCTGATCAACCAGCTCGCGGAGCGGTTGGACGGTGACAAGAAGAAGGCGCAGGTCGCGGTCGAAGGAGTCATCGACCTGATCCAGCGGGAGGTCCAGAAGGGCCGCAACGTCTCGATCTCCGGCTTCGGAGTCTTCGAGAAGCGGGCCAGGGCCGCGCGCACCGCCCGCAACCCGCGGACCGGGGAGGCCGTCAAGGTCAAGAAGACCAACGTGCCCGCCTTCCGGCCCGGGAAGTACTTCAAGGACGTCATCTCCGGCACGGTCAAGCTGCCGAAGGCGACCGGTCAGGTGCTGACCGCCCGGGCGGCCGCCGCCCAGGCCCGGGCCGCGGCCACCGCCCCGGCCGCCGCCAGGACGACCCGGACCCGG
>JBDHZW010000040.1:0-26383 GCA_039812105.1 Nakamurella sp. | reverse complement strand
CCAGATGCCAGCCGCGGTGGGCGAACGCCCGGGGTGGGTTCCCGTCCAGGTAGGCCGTCACGGCGGACAGTCTGGCATGCCCGCTGCCCGCGAAAGTCTCACTCTCAACCTGAGGTTGAGGGTTTGTTCGTTGTTGATCATGGCGATCCCTGCCGTTCGCACGGCGTGTCGTCGGCGTGTCGAGCAGAGATTGCCATGATCACTTTGAGATTCAGGCGCGCGGTGAACTCTCCAGGTAGGCGAGCACCGCGAGCACCCGGCGGTTGTCGTCCTCGCTCTGCTCCAGGGCGAGCTTGCCGAAGATCGAGTTGGTGTGCTTGCCCACCGCCTTCTCGGTGATGAACATGGCCGCGGCGATCGCCGCGTTGGACCGGCCCTCGGCCATGTGCGAGAGCACCTCGTGCTCGCGGGGGGTCAGCGAGGCGATCGGCGAGTTGTCCCGGTGCCGGGACAGCAGGGCGCCGATCACCTCGGGGTCCATCGCCGTGCCGCCCCCGGCCACCCGGTGCACCGCGTCGATGAACTGGGCGACGTCGGAGATCCGGTCCTTGAGCAGGTAGCCGACGCCGCCGGTGCCCTGGGACAGCAGTTCCCGGGCGTACAGCTGCTCCACGTACTGGCTGACCACCAGCACCGGCAGGCCGGGGATCCGCTCCCGGGCGGCCAGCGCGGCCCGCAGGCCCTCGTCGGTGAATGTCGGCGGCAACCGGACGTCCACCACGGCGATGTCCGGCCGGTGCTCGGTGATCGCCTTGAGCAGCGACGGCCCGTTGTCGACGGCCTCCACCACCTCCATGTCGTGCGCGTTCAGGATCCGGACGATGCCGTCCCGCAGCAGGGCCAGATCCTCGGCCAGCACGACACGCATCCGGTCAACACCCTTCGCCCGATCGGGAACCGGGCTACGCCGCGGTCGACACCCGGAGCACGCACGGCACCTTGACGGTGACGATCGTTCCACCACCGAGCGGGCTGGCCAGCGACAGGGTGCCGTCGAACGCGGCCAGCCGGCGCTGCACCCCGGCGATGCCGCCGTCCGCGGTCGGTTCGGCGCCGCCGACCCCGTCGTCCCCGACCATCGCGGTGAGGATGCCGTCGTCGTGCCGCAACCACACCCAGGTGTGCTGGGCGGCCGCGTACTTGGCGCTGTTGGTGAGCAGCTCGGCGACGGCGAAGTACACCGCCGACTCCACCGGGGCCGGCGGCCGCCCGTCCAGCTGGACGTCGGTGTCGACCGACCGCGGGTGGGTCAACGCCAACGCCTCGATGGCCCCGGCCAGCCCGCGGTCGGCGAGGACGGGTGGGTGGATGCCCCGGACCAGGGACCGCAGTTCGGACAGCGCCGTCGACGACGACGCCCGGGCCTCGGCGATCAGCTCGGCGGCCGCCGCCGGGTCGCGGGTGACCAGTTCCTGGGCCAGGCCCAGGTTCATGCTCAGGGCGACCAGCTGGGCCTGGGCGCCGTCGTGCAGGTCCCGCTCGATGCGCCGCAGCTCGGCCGCGGAATGGTCGACGGTGTCCTGCCGGGAGGACTCGAGCGCCTCGATGCGCTGGTGCAGCCGCTCGTCCTGGCTGGCCAGCAGCAGCCGGGTGATGCTCGCGTCCAGCCGCAGCAGGAACGGCGAGCCCCACCAGCCCAGCGGCAGGAACGGGAACGAGAGCAGCGCGGTCAGCTGCAGGGCGAAGCCGATGGTCAGCACCTCGAACAGCCAGGCCAGATCCCGCCACGAGCCCCGGTCGGTGAGCCGGACCCGCAGCCGCACGAACAACCCGCCCGGCACCAGCGGGAGGTAGGGATCCAGGATCGTGCTGCCGAGCACCCGGCCGGCCAGCCGCCGGTGCAGCCGGGCCAGCCAGCGAAGCATCGCCAGCGCCGCCAGCAGCAGCGGCAACCCGATCCAGACGATCAGCAGGCTGACCGCCACCACCAGCAGGACCAGGTTCAGCAGGGCGACGACCCACAGCCCGACCAGGGCCAGCGCGATCCCGAACAGGGACCAGCGGTCGGCCGGTCTCGGCTCGGGCAGGCGGGCGATCTCGGTCATGGTGCTCATTCTGGTCCGCGGTCGGCGGCGGGGGAGTAGGGATAAGCCCCCGATCGGGCCGGGGGACAGGCTCCGCTGACCCTTCCGCGCAGCGCGCCGACACTCGTTGCCCGGACGGTGCCGGACGCGCGTCGGATCCGGGCGGTGGTGGCACCGGAACGAGCCGAGGTGGCGCCGGTCACGTCGGGCGCCCAACACACCGACACGTGACGCAGCCGCCGCCACGATGCCTACGGCGACCGCTCCCGGCCCCCCCCGAAAAGGATCCGCCCATGACCACTTCCCTTCCGCCGTCCGGAACCCCGCCGATACCGGCGGACGCCGTCGGCCTTCGAGCCGACGCCCGAACCGGCACACGCCTGGGCGCGGCAGCCTTCCGCTACCACATCACCCGGCCGGCCAGCTGGGTCGGCCTTCTCGTCCTGATCGCAATCTTCATGGCCGTCGGTATCGGACTCGATCAAACCCTGCAGATGGCGCTCCTGCTGACGGTGGTGCTCACCGGCATCGGCTTCATGCAACGTCGTGGGTTCGCCAGAGTCTTCGGTCGGCTGTATCCGGCCGGGAGCCTGCACTGGACACGCTTCGGGTCCACGTCGATGACCGTCGCTGGTCCGACCGCCGTGTCCGAGATGTCGTACGCGGGATTCCGTGACGTGTGGTCGTCCGATGCCGTGGTCGTGCTCCGGTCCGCCCAGTCCCGGGTGATCCACGCGTTGCCGATCGAGTTGGTGCCGTCATCGGACCTAGCCCAGCTGCGGTCGTCGATCGGCGGCGGCCACGCCGCTCACCACGGGTAGTCAGCCGCCGGGATGTGGTGACCGGAGCACCAGCAGGCTGATCTCGCTGGGCGCGAACACCCGGAAGGGCGGGCCCCAGAACCCGGCGCCGCGGGTGGTGTACAGCTGGGTCCGCGCACCGGGCCGGGTCAATCCGTGCAGCGCGCCCTGTTCGGCCCGGACCAGCAGGTGGAACGGCCAGATCTGGCCGCCGTGGGTGTGCCCGGAGAGCTGCAGGTCCACCCCCGCGGCGACCGCGGCGCGCACCTGCTTGGGCTGATGCGCCAGCAGCACCACCGGCGCGCCGGCCGGGACCTGGGCCAACGCCGCGGCCAGGTCGGCGCCGTGCCCGGGCGTGCCCGAGCCGGCCGCGGTCAGGTCGTCGACCCCGACGAGGACCAGCGACGCGTCGCCACGGCGCAGCACCAGGTGCCGGTTGTGCAGCACGGTCCAGCCCAGCCCGGCCATGTGCTCCACCCACGGGACGGCACCGGAGAAGTACTCGTGGTTGCCGGTGATGTACACCCGGGCCAGGCCGGCCCGCACCTCGCCCAGCGGGGCGACCTGCGCCCGCCGTTGCGGCACCGAACCGTCGGCCAGATCGCCGGCGTGCGCGACGATGTCGGGCTGCAGCCGATTCACCGCCTCGACCAGGCGGGTCGACCAGCGCTCCCGGTCGATCGGCCCGTAGTGGGTGTCGGCCAGCAGCGCGACAGTGACGCCGTCGAACGCCGGGTCCAGCCGGTCCAGGACGATCTCGGTGCGCCGGACCCGGGGCACCCGGCGGGCCGCCGCCATCCCCCAGCCGCCCAACCCCACGGTCACGGCCAGCACCGCCGCCGCCACCCAGCGGGGTCCGTCGGGGATCCCGGCGATCAGCAGCCCGATGTCGACGAGTCCGCCGAGCACCGACCAGGTGAACACGATCCAGATCACGCCGAGCCAGGTGTCGCCGGCCACCGCCCAGCCGTCCTGCGCCCGCCGGCCGTGACCGCGGACCATGGCCACCGGGAACAACCCGACCGCCACCACCAGCAGGGCCGTGCCCAACCAGAACAGCCAGCCGGGCCAACCGGGTGCGAGCACCAGCACCCACCAGGGCACGCCGTGCAGCAGGACCAGCACCGCCGCCGCGACCAGCGCGAACGGCCCGGGGAGGCGGCGACGCGGACCTCCGCTGTCTGGAGGCCGCCCACCCGCCCCGGTCACGCCGGCACCCCGGAGGCGCTCGGCTCACCCGCCGACGTCGTCGCGGGCCGGCCGGTCAACTCCTCGGTCGGTGCGCCCAGCCGGCGCTGGACCCAGTTGAGGTTGTCCAGGTACAGGGCCGCCACCCACAGGTTCCGGCCGTCCAGGATCCGGGTCGCCCGCTCGTCCGGGGCCGTCGCCAGGGCCCGGCGGGTGTCGGTGACGACGACCCGTTCCGCCTCCGGGTCCGGTACGGCGGGCAGCGGACCCGGGTTCCGGCCGGACAGCCGATCCGCCAGGTGCCCGTACCAGCCGCGGGAACCGGCCGCGGACCCGGTGATCGCGTCGACGACCGCCGCCGTCGGTACGGTGGTGACGGGCAGCTCGGCGATCGCCTCGGCGGTCATCCGGGCCCGGACGGCACCGTTGGACAGCCGGGTCAACGCGTCCAGCGGCACGTTCCGGGTGCCGCGCTCGAACAGGTACTCGCGCAGGGCGTCGTCGAGCCGGAGCGACGCGACCGCCGCCTCGAACAGCGCCGCGCCTGCGGCATCGCGGTCGACGTCCGGCTCGGCCTCGACCGCGCCGACCAGCCGATCGGCGGTCGCGACCACCGCGTCGGCGGCACGCCGGTAGAACTCGGCGAGCGCTCGGCGGATCGCCGCCGCCGCGCCGTGCGGCCACAGCAGTACCCCGGAGATCAGCGCCGACGCGCAGCCGAACAGCACGTCCTCGACCCGGACCAGGCCGACCTGCCAGCCGGTCGGCGAGATGATGTTGAACAGCACGACGACCAGGACGGTGAATGCGGCCTGGCCGGCGGTGAACGACACCGCCTCGGGCAGGTAGGCCGCGACCAGCAGGGTGATCGGCAGGATCAGCCACAGGTGCCAGGGGGTGGTGCCGACCAGCAGCATGATCGCCGAGCCGACCGCGAAGCCGACCACCGTGCCGCCGATCGCCCGCAGCGCGGTGGCGCCGGTGGTCAGTGCCGTGGTCCGCAGCACCGACATCGCGCCGAGCACCACCCAGAAGCCGTGCGACACGTCGGTGATCTCTGCGATCGCCACGGCGATGGCCAGGCCCAGGGCGCCGCGGACGCTGTTCTGGAACCACACCGAGCGCAGGGTCAGGTGGCCGGTGAGCACGTTGTGCACGGGCAGCACCGATCCCGCCGGCAGTTCCGGATGGCGACCCACCAGGCGATCGAGCACCGGACGGGCATCGGCGGCGGCCGCGCCGGCGACGGTCGATCCGGTCAGCCGGGTGGTGTAGACGACCTCGAGCAACGTCGAGGAATGAACGGCCGGGTCGGCGAGCGTCCGGGCGTCGACCAGGCGGGCGAAGGTGTGGGTGGCCACCGGCAGTTGCTGCAGGGGTCGCAGGCTGGCCGACAGCTCCTGACGAGTCGCGAACGACGGGCGCCGGGGCGCCTGAGCGAGGATCGTCGCCGCGGCCCGCAGCGCGGCGACGCTGCCGGCGGTCACCTCGATCTGGCCTTGGGTGCGCTCCCCGGTCGCCGGCAGCCGGTCGATGACCGTGTGCAGCCATTCGAGCCGGTCCGGCAGGCGCATCAGCTGCCGGCTGCCGGCGGTGAGCCCGACCGGGCGGACGGTGGTGCGCCGGAACTCGGTGCGCAGGTCGGCGATCGCGGCGACCGCCCCGTCATGGAGCCTGCCCGGGTCGCTCTCGTCCGGTGCCGACCAGGCCGCCAGCCGGTCGGCCAGGGCTGAGCAGGCGGCGCCCGCCGCGTGCCGCAGCCGGGCATGGTCATGGGGCGGCCAGGCGTACACCGCCAGCGGGATGGACAGCACCGCGGCCAGCGTCCAGCCGGCCCAGCGGGACGGGATCTCGGCGACCGGCACCGGCACCATCACCGGAAGCACGAAGCTCAGCAGCGCCGCCCGTCCGGCGCCCGAGATCGCCGCGCTGAGCACCCCGCTGAACAGGATCAGGAAGCCGATCACCAGCATCCCCACGACGGCCAGCCACTCCACCGGCGACATCACCGTGCCCAGTGCGATCAGCACGCCGCCGACGACGAACAACCCGAGGTACGCGCCGAGGCGGGCACTTCGGGTGCCCGGAAAGTCCGCGAAGAGCAGGAACGCGATCCCGCCGAACGAGGCGAACAGGCTCAACTGGGCGTTGCCGATGGCGGTGCCGATGGCCAGGCCGGCGGTCACCGCGATCGCCACCTTGACCGCCTTGTGCCGGGCGGTGCCCGCCGGGTCGTGGCCGCGCATCCACTCGATGATCCCGCGCGCCATGTCCGCCACCCGCCGTTCGACCAAGGCCGCCGGATCAGCGCCGGCAGCCGGAATCTATCAGCCGGGCGCCACGATGATCATGGTTCGCCGGCCGGTCGCGCGGCCGCCGGCTAGCGTGACGCAGGTCACTCGACGGCGCGGAAGATCGCGGCGGGGCGGCTGGTTGACTAGATCGACGGTCCCCGCAGAACATGCCCCGGGCTCCACCCCTTTCAGTCGCCGAGAGCGACCACGTGCCGAGAGGCGCACGTCCGGGGGTCGTCCTCAGGAACCGCCCGATGCCTCCCGCGTCGGGCGGTTCCCGCGTTCCGGCGGAACGGTGGTGACGGCACCCGAGCGGAGCTCCAGCCGATACTCCGGACCGGTTCCGCGGAGCGGGACCATCCGGCAGGTGCCGCGGGCCCGTGGCAGCGGATCGGCCGCGCAGTGCGGCCTGATCACCGCGTTGAAGTAGCCGTCGTGCGCGTGCTGGCACGGGGGCAGGCCCGCCTGGTGCCGCGGCAGCAGGACCTGCTCGCCGGACGGGAAGGCCATGACGAAGGTGACCGACGGCCATTCGGAATGGACGCGGTCGATCAACCCGTCGACGAGTTGCCGCGCGTGCGCGGTACCAGATCCGCCCACCGTCGTTCCGTTCCGACGCCGCCCCCAGACGTCTTCTCCTCAACTATGAGGTATTCGGCGGCGCGCCGGCCACGGATTGCTGTCAGCTCAACTCCATCGGATGACGAGCGTCCGCCGAACGGCGGGTGGCGGGCCCGTGGTGATCCGGCCCGGCGGCGGACGGCATGATCGGGTGATGACCCGTGCCGCGACCCGCCCGCCCCGCATCGCCGCTCCCGCCCTGGCCGCCGTGACCGACGTGGTGCTGGTGCTGGTGTTCGCCGCGGTCGGTCGGGGCAGCCACGGCGAGAACGTGCTCGGCGGCCTGGCCGGCACGGCCTGGCCGTTCCTGCTCGGCCTGCTGATCGGTTGGCTGGCCGCCCGGCTGCTGGGCCGGTCGGGGTTCGACCCCGCCCGGATCGTGCCGGCCGGCCTGCTGATCTGGGCCGGGACCTGGGGGATCGGCATGCTGGCCCGGGTGGTCGCCGGCCAGGGCACCGCGCCCAGCTTCCTGCTCGTGGCCGGGGTGGTGCTGGCGCTGTTCCTGTTGGGTTGGCGGCTCGTCGCGTCACTGGTCGCCCGGCGGCGCCGGGTGGGGTGACCCCCGGCCCTCACCTGTTGCTGATCATGCAGGACACGCCCTTATTCGGCGCGGATAACGGCGTGTTCTGCATGATCGACAGGGGGGTGCGGCGGCCGGCGGGTCGCCACGGAGAGGCCGGCGGCCAGCAGGCACAGCGCCGCCCCGGACAGCCAGGCCAGGGTGTAGGAGCCGGTCTGGTCGCGGATCACCCCGGCGGCCAGCGCGGCCGCCGCGGCGCCGATCTGGTGCGAGGCGAACACCCAGCCGAAGACCACGGTCCCGTCGACGCCAAAGATGCGTTGGCACAGCGCGACCGTCGGTGGCACGGTGGCGACCCAGTCCAGCCCGTAGATGACGACGAAGGCGACCATGCTGGGGTGGATCGCATCCGACAGCAGGAACGGCAGCAGAGCCAGTCCGACGCCGCGGAAGGCGTAGTAGCCGACCAGCAGCAGCCGCGGGTCGACCCGGTCGGTCAGCCAGCCGGAGCCGATGGTGCCGACGATGTCGAAGATGCCCACCACCGCGAGCAGCCCGGCGGCGACGGTTTCCGGCATGCCGTGGTCGTGCGCGGACGGGATGAAGTGAATGCCGATCAGGCCGTTGGTGGTGGCGCCGCAGATGGCGAAGGCGGCGGCCAGCGCCCAGAACGACGGCACCCGGGCGGCCGTGCGCAGCGCGATCAGGCTCCGCCGGCCGGGCCGGCCGTGGTCCCGGGACGGCGGCCGCCAGTCGGGTCCGGCGCCGAGCGGGGCGACGCCTCGCTGCTCCGGGTAGTCCCGCAGCACGATCAGCAGCACCGGCACGATCGCCAGCGCGGCCGCGGCGATCACCAGGGACGCGGTGCGCCAGCCGGTCCGGGTGGCGACCTCGGCGATCAGCGGCAGGAACAGCAGCTGCCCGGTCGCGCCGCCCGCGGTGAGCACGCCCATGGCCAGGCCGCGATGCCGCAGGAACCAGCGCTGACTGATGGTGGCGGCGAAGGCCAGCGCCATCGACCCGGTGCCCAGCCCGATCAACACGCCCCAGGTCAGCAGCAGTTGCCACGGGGCGGTGACGAAGATCGACAACGCGCTGCCGGCGGCGACCAGGGACAGCGCACAGGTGGTGACGATGCGGACGCCGAAGCGGTCCATCAGCGCGGCGGCGAACGGGGCGGTGAGCCCGTACAGCAACAGGTTCAGGCTGATCGCCGCCGAGATCGCGGCGGTGGACCAGCCGAACTCGGCCTGCAGGGCGGGCAACAGCGGTCCGGGTGCCGCCCGGAAGCCGGCCGCGGCGATCAGCGCCAGGAACGAGACCACCAGAACCGTCAGCGCCGGATGCCACCGGCGGGTTCGTCGGGCCTGCTCCATCCGAATCTCTTTCTTGAAGGTAGCCAGTTGTCCGCGGTAGCCTACCCACGCTGACTTTCTTCAAGCAAGTGAGTCCTGGAAGCAAGCAAGGATGGATGGTCGATGGCTCTTCGATCCGACTGGTCGACCGAGATGTGCCCGGTCCGGCGCGGTCTGGACGTGGTCGGCGATCCGTGGTCCCTGCTCATCGTGCGGGACGCGCTGCACGGCCGGCGCCGGTTCGAGGAGTTCCGGATGTCGCTGGGCATCGCCGACTCGGTGCTGTCCCGCCGGCTGGCCGCGCTGGTGCGCGACGGCCTGCTGATCCGCCGGCAGTACCAGGGCACCCGCCGGACCCATGACGAGTACCTGCCCACCGAGGCCGGCGCCGACCTGCTGCCGGTGCTGCACGCGCTGGCCGGCTGGGCCGAGGCGCACACCGACCTGCCCGCCGGCGGCGGTCACATGGCCATCGTGCACACCGCCTGCGGCGCCGAGACGTCCTCCGCCGACACCTGTACCGGCTGCGGCCGGCCGTTGCGTTCGCAGGAGGTGCGGTGGGACAAGTCCTGGTCCGGCCGCCGCGACGCCTTGGTCGGGCCGGCCGGCTGAACCTTGCGACCGATGTGCTGGTCAGGCGGGATTGTCGGCCAGCACGTGGGGGGCGAACTGGGCCAGCGCCGCCTGGTGACCGGCCTCGAGCTGATCGGCCGGGGCGCCGGCGGCCCGGGCAACCTCGACCCAGGCCAGCACCACCCGGTGCGCCCACTCGCGTCCCGGCTCCGTGTCCAGCGTGCTGACCCGATCGACGTCGGGATGGGTCAGCAGCAGCCACAGGCCGATGAGTGCCTCGTCCCAGCCGGGTCCGGCGAACAGGGCGCCGGCCACGCTGCCCGCCAGGGCCAGCGGAACGGTGTGGTCCAGGACGAGTTCGGTCGCGTCGCCGGCCGGCCGCAGGGTGACCGTGACCAGGCTGCTCGGGCCGCCGAAAGTGGTGCGCAGCCGGGTCGGCGGTTCGCAGGCGAGGATCTCGCCGCCGGCGTTGTTCTCGATCTGGAAATGGCCGCCTTCCCGGAGCTCGCCGGACACCGGCGAGAACCAGCGGGCCAACCGTTCGGGCCGGGTGATGGCGTCCCAGAGATCGGCCGGGTCGGTAGGGTAGCTGCGGCGCACGGTGACCCGGACGACCTCGTCCGGAATCCCGTCGGACTCCTCGGCGACCGAGCGGTGTACTCGAGCGAGTTGGTCCAGCAGATCGATCATGACGACTCCTCGTCGGCGTCCCGTCGTGCGCGCCGGCCGCGCACGATCTCGGTGTGCAAGGCGTCCAGCTTCTGGCCCCACAGATGGCGGAAACGGTCCATCCACCGGTCGATCTCGCTGAGCGGCCCGGGTTCCAGGGCGTAGATGCGCCGTGCGCCGTCACGGCGGACGACGGCGAAGCCGGAGCTGCGGAGGACCGCCAGATGCTGGGAGACGGCAGACTGCGTGATGCCGAACTCGGCCCCGATCAGCTCGACGATCCCGCCCGAGGTCAGCTCACCCTCGCCCAGCAGCTCGATGATCCGCCGCCGGACCGGATCGCCCAGTACGTCGAACGCATGCACCCGGCAAGAGTATCAGGCTACGCTAATATTAGACAAGGCTGATAACTGCCGCGAGACGGGGGCTGGGACAGCTCTGATCCGGCGGGGCGCCGGATCAGAGCTGTCCGCGGATGAGTTGGGCGAACACGTCGACGGTCTCGTCCAGCCAGCCGATGACGCCGAGCGTCGAGTCGATGTTCTGCGGGGGCACGGTCAGCAGCGAGTCGCGGCGGATCAGCCGGTCGAAGTCGACGTCGATCGGTCCCGTCCGCGGCGTGCCGTTCGGGGTGGTGAAGGCGACGCCCGCGCCCTGCATGACCCTGACCAGCTCCTGGGCGACGATGCCGTAGGCGACGGTCGTCGGGTGCACCCCGTCGAGCGAGAACAGGCCGCCCTTCTCGCGCCCGCCGTCGCCGGTCGCGGTCAGGAAGCGGGTGTCCGGCTCGGGCTGAACCGCGGCCAGCGCGGGCGGCAGCGGGTAGGGCGTCCACCACGACGGCCGGGCGTCGTCGTCGTTCTGCAGGTACCGGCGGTAGGCCAGCCGGTCCAGCACCCCGGCGATGTCGCACAGGTACCAGTTGCGGCCGGCCGTTCGGGCGTCGCGGACCACGTCCTCGATGTGCGCGTTGTACAGGTCGATCGCGTAGTCGATGGCGCAGGCCTGCCCCGCGGTGAGGTGGCGGTCGTGGTCGGGGTCGAAGTCCCGATCGGTGACCCACGGCCGGGCGTAGTACGGGAAATACGCGGAATCGGGGATCTTGGCGAACACCCCGCGGGTGGCCGGCGGGATGGTGACGTGCGGGATCGTGCACAGGATCACGTTTCTCGCGTCGATCCGGTCGACCCGGTCGACCAGTTCGTCGTACTCGAGCCGGAAGTGCCGGGGATCCCAGACGGTGAATCCCGCCTTCGCGACCGGGTCCCGGAAGCCCTCGTCGGTGCTCCACACCAGGTCCAGCCTGAGCACGCTGCCGAGCACGTTGTTCGCCCCGAGCCAGACCACCAGGGTCTCGATACCGCCGTCCTGGCCGAGCCTTTCGGCCACATCGAACAGCGTCAGCGACTCGGTGTCCGGGTCGCCGTGCGGGTAGACGCGCAGGGCCGCCCGGCTGGGCGCGTTGTCCACCAACGGGATCAGCAGGTTGTTGGTCGGATCGGCGGCGAACTGCGCGCACGACGCGAACGACTGGTGCAGGGCGTCGTACAGATCCCAGGCGAACACCGCCAGCGCGTGGTTGTATCCCGCGAGGTTCGGCACCACCGCACCCGGCCCGCGTTCCCAGTACTCCTCGACGTCGTTCATGAAGCTGCGGGCGCGGAGCGCGGCGAACGGCACCTCCAGCCAGTTGAAGGTCGGGCCGAAGCGCTGTTCCAGTTCCCGCAGCAGGTATTCGATGTTCAGCGGCAGCCCGCCCAGCCCCTCGTACCGCGGGTAGCGGAAGTGGTCGAACCAGCCGAGTTCCCAGGCGACGATCGCGCCGTAGGACAGATCCGTGTTGTAGATGGCGGCGCTCTGGAAGCCGTGGGTCAGCGAGTCGCCGACGGTGACGATCCGATGCGCGAAGTCGCCGACCGGCGGCGTGACGGCGATGCCCAGCGTCGGGTCGTCGACCGGCGTCCGGGGTTCCTGGCCGGACATCGCCAGCACCTCGGCCGGGGCGTCGTCGGGCAGCGGGGGAGTGACGAGCGGCATGACGATCTCCCGTTCGGTGCCGAGAATGTCCGGTTCCCGGGCATGCTCCCCATGATCACCCCCCCGTCAACCCCGATCGACGGGCGACGGCAACCCGTGCTCGGCCAGCCAGGCCTTCGCGCGAGTCCGGGAGGCGCGGGCCAGCCAGGCGTCCTGGATCAGTTCGGTCAGTTCGGTCAGCGGGAGCCGACCCAGTTGCGAGGCCCTGATCAGCACCGACGGGTGACCTGCGAAGTGCGGCGTGGTGAAGTAGGGCGGACCGGACTGCAGCAGCGCCTGCTTGTCCGCCTCGCCGTCCACCCAGAACACGATGACGTCGGGGTACCGCTCGCCGGTGTCCGGGTCGACGGCGTCCGGCCGCGGGTTGCGGAAGAACACGAAGCTGCGCCCGCCCACCTGGTAGACCGGGTTCTCCTTGCTGCCCGGGTAGACGGTGACGTGCGGCATGGCGGCGGCGATGCGGTGCACATCGGCAACGGTGGCGGGACGGTCGACCATGCGCCCCAGTGTGCCGCGGTCGGCCGGTGGATCTGCGGAAATGGGATGACCGGCCGCCGTCATCGGATGGTCGGCGGCGCCCACCTGCGCGACCGTAGGGGCATGCCCGCCGCGACGTCGCTCCCGGTCGATCTGCTCCCGGTCGATCCGATCCCGGCACCCGAGGTGCACCCGCGCGAGGTGGTGGCGGTGCTGCTGCGTCGCGAGCCGGCGCCGTGGCGGCGTCCGCGAGCGCGCCAGACGGTGGCCATCGCGGGGTAGCCGCTTGCCATCACCCGGACGGCTGATCGGGGTACCCTCCGGTGTCGGACGCCATCGCGACGGTCGCCCGAAGGAGGGCAACGGTGCCCGAATACTTGACGTCGACCCCGGTGATCAGCACACCGAGCCTGGAAGAGGCGCGGGACGCGGTGACCCGGGTCTACCTGCCGCACGAGTTGACCGGCCGGCAGGACGGCATGGACATGCGGCTCAACGCCACCACGGACCGTCGGATGACGCTCGGCTACCTGACCCACGGCGCCGAGGCCGAGCTGACCATGCCGGCCACCGAGGACTGCTACCACATCAATCTGACGATCGCCGGCGAGACCCGGGCGTCGCGCAGCGACGGCGGGCGGGCGTTCACCGCCGCCGAGCACAGCGGCGTCGTGCTGTCCCCGGTCCAGACGAACACCGTGCGCTGGACGCCGGACGCCGAGCAGCTGATTCTGAAGATCCCCAGGACCAGCCTGGAGTCGCACCTGTCGGACATGCTCGGCAAGCCGGTGACCCAGGTGATCGATTTCGACTTCGGTCTCGACCTGACCACCGCGGCCGGTCGATCGCTGCTCCGGTCGGTGCAGTTCCTGGCCGGCGAGCTGGACCGGGACCAGGGCCTGGCCGATCTGCCGATGGCCCGCGAGCAGCTCGAGGGCTACGTGATGACCTCCCTGCTGCACGCCGGACGGCACCAGTACAGCGACCTGCTCTCCGGTGCCGAGAACAAGCGCCGGCTGGGCCGGCTGGCGCCGGTCATCGCCTACATCGAGGAGAACGCGGACACCGAGATCACCCCCGAGGTGCTGGCCCGGGTGGGCTGCGTCAGCGTCCGCACGTTGCACGCCGCCTTCGCCGAGCAGCTGGGCGAGTCGCCGATGGCCTACGTCCGCCGGATCCGGCTGAGCCGGGTCCGGGCGGAGCTGTTGCGCAGCGATCCGGAGCGGGTGCGGGTCACCGACGTCGCCATCCGCTGGGGCTTCTTCCACCAGTCGAGATTCGCCCAGCAGTACCGCGACGAGTTCAACGAGCTGCCGTCGGTGACCCTGCGCCGGTGACCGCAGGCCGCCGGGCGCCGGTCCGCAGGTTTCGGACGTAACCGCTCGCGGAACGGATAGTCCCGGGGGTGACCCACTTCATACCGTTCATGTGTCGTTCCAGCCACCACTCCGACAACCGGGGAGACAATTCATGACCGACATCGCGTCCGGTGATCTGGAGACCTTCGGTCTGTTCATCGACGGCAAGCGCGTCGACGCCATCTCGGGGAAGACGTTCAAGTCCCTGAACCCGTACACCGGCCAACCCTGGGCGATCATCGCCGACGGCGGGCCGGAGGACATCGATGTCGCGGTCGCCGCCGCCCGGGCCGCGTTCAACGGCGAATGGGGTCGCAAGACCGGGTTCGAGCGGGCCGCCATCATGCGCAGCATCGCCCAGGCGATCACCGACAACGCCGAGCGGCTGGCCCTGCTGGAGGTCCGCGACTCGGGCAAGCTGATGCGCGAGATGCTCGGCCAGCTCAAGGCTCTGGGCACCTGGTACAGCTACTTCAGCGGGCTGGCGGACAAGATCGAGGGCAAGACGGTGCCGCAGTTGGCCCCGCAGACCTACTTCGGCTACACCGTGCGCGAGCCCGTCGGCGTGGTCGGCGCGATCACCCCGTGGAACAGCCCGCTGCTGCTGCTGACCTTCAAGCTGGCTCCGCTGCTGGCCGCCGGCTGCACCTGCGTGGTGAAGCCGTCGGAACACTCGCCGGCCTCCACGGTCGCCTTCGCCGAGGTGCTGACCGAGGCGGGGTTGCCCGCCGGCGTGCTCAACGTGGTCACCGGCTGGGACCGGTCGACCGGTGAGGCGCTGGCCTCCCACAAGGGTGTGGACAAGGTCGCTTTCACCGGTTCGACCGCCACCGGCGCCAAGGTCGCCCAGGCCGCCGTCGCGAACATCAACAAGATCACCCTGGAGTTGGGTGGCAAGTCGCCGCAGGTGGTGTTCGCCGACGCCGATCTGGACGCCGCCGCCAACGGCCTGGTCGCCGGCGTGTTCGCGGCCACCGGGCAGACCTGCATGGCCGGATCCCGGCTGATCGTGCACGAGTCGGTCAAGGACGAACTGATCGCCAAGGTCGTCGAGCGGGCCAACTCGATCAAGCAGGGCGACCCGACCGCGCCGGAGACCGAGATGGGACCGGTGGCCAACGAGCCGCAGTACCACAAGGTTCTCGGCTACCTCGAGGGCGCCAAGTCCGAGGGGGCCACGATCGCCTGCGGCGGCGAGCCGAACGCCGAGCTGGGCGGGCTGTTCGTCAAGCCGACCGTCGTGGTCGCCGACCCGACCAAGACGATCGTCCGCGAGGAGGTCTTCGGCCCGGTGCTGGCCGCCTACACCTTCACCGACGAGGACGAGGCGATCGCGCTGGCCAACGACACCCCGTACGGCCTGGCCGGCGCGGTGTGGACCAAGGACGTGCACCGAGCCCATCGGGTGGCCGGGGCGATCCGCGCCGGCACCATCTGGATCAACGCCTACCGGGTGGTCACCCCGAACATGCCGTTCGGCGGGTTCGGCCTGTCCGGCATCGGCCGGGAGAACGGCACCGATGCCGTCAACGAGTACCTGGAGAACAAGTCCGTGCTGGTCGAACTGACCGGCGGCACCCGAGATCCGTTCAAGATGGGCTGATCCCGACCACCCTTGACATTGCCCGCACCACCCGGCTCGCCGGGTGGCGATGCCCCCTGCCCCGCAGCACCCGTCGAAGGAGACGAGCCCCGCCATGACCGAAGCCCAGTCCGCGAACGAGCGTCTCGGCCTCGCGCCCACCGATCCCCGCCCCGAGGCGGAGACCAAGCCGGTCCAGGACCGCCAGCAGACCAACCCGTTGCTCAACGATCAGGGGATGAAGCTAGGCCTGTTCGGCATCAACTGCTCGGGTGGGCTGATCATGTCCCACATCGAGTCCAGCTTCGAGATCTCCTGGGCGCACCAGAAGTCGATCGCCCGGCAGGCCGACGAGATGGGGCTGGAGGTGCTGGTCCCGGTCGCCCGGTGGAAGGGCTTCGGCGGCTCGACGAACTTCAACGGCAACTGCTTCGAGACCTACACCTGGGCGGCCGGTATCTCCGAGGCGACCGAGAACATCGCGGTGGCCTCCACCTCGCACCTGCCGACCATCCACCCGATCGTCGCCGCCAAGGCGGCCACCACCATCGACCGGATCTCCGGCGGCCGGTTCGCGCTCAACCTGGTGATGGGCTGGGTGCCGCCGGAGATGGAGATGTTCGGCGGCGAGCAGCGCGGTCACGACGACCGCTACGCCTTCGGCCAGGAGTGGGTCTCCTACGTCATGCGGCTGTGGCAGGAGAAGGGCAGCTTCGACGTGGACGGGAAGTACTTCTCCGGGCGCGATGTCGAGGCCTACCCGAAGCCGCACCAGGATCCGCACCCGGTGCTGCTGAACGCCGGCAACTCGCCGGCCGGCATCGAGTTCTCCGCCCGCAACGTGGACATCAACTTCGCCAGCCTGGACACCCTGGAGAACATCAAGGCCTACACCGACAAGGTGCGGGCCAAGGCCCGGGACGACTACAACCGCCAGATCGACGTCATGACCTACGGTCTGGTGGTCTGCCGGGAGACCGAGAAGGAGGCGAAGGCGGCCTTCCAGCAGGTGCTGGACGACGGCGACTGGGGCGCCGCCGGCAACGTCATCAAGATCGCCCTGTCCGGCGCCAGCCAGTCGTTCGACCACGCGCGGGAGATGTCCGAGCGGTTCATCGCCGGCTGGGGCGGCTACCCGCTGGTCGGCACGCCGGAGCAGGTCGTCCAGGGCATGAAGGAACTGAACGAGGCCGGCATGGGCGGGATGATCATGGGCATGATCGACCCCAACGAGGAACTGCCCACCTTCCGGGACGAGGTGCTGCCGCTGATGGTCAAGGAGGGCATCCGGCACTGACCCGGCCCGACCCGAGGCGCCCCCGGATCGATCCGATCCGGGGGCGCCTCTCGGCGTGCGCCCGCACCGGCTCGGGGACGACGGAACCGCGGTTGCGCAGCGGGACATCCCGCTGCGCAACCGCGGTTCAGGGACCGGTGGGGTCCGTGGCGGCGCTCAGTCCTCCAGCCGGAAACCGACCTTCAGCCCGACCTGCAGGTGGCCGACGGCACCGTCCTGGACGTGGCCGCGGATCTGGGTCACCTCGAACCAGTCGATGTGCCGGATGGTCTCGGCGGCCCGGCCGATGCCGCTGGCGATGGCGTCGTCGATGGTGGTGGTGGACGTGCCGACGATCTCGGTCACGCGGTAGGTCGCGGTCATGCTGGGTTCCCTTCGGTGGTGGGCGGGTGCGGGTGAGAGGGCCAATTGTGCCGGTCAGCCGGCCAGGCCGACGGAGTGGCTGGCGTGCAGCCCGGACAGGATTTCGTCGGTGTGCTCGCCGAGGTCCGGCCCGACGTGGTCGACCGGCAGCGACTGCGGCCCGATCAGCGGCACGATGCCGGGGAAGGTGACCGTCGCCGTTCGGCCGTCGACCTCGACCGGCAGCCGCTGCAACATCTTCCGGGCCGCATACTGCTCGTCGGCCAGGATGTCCGGGGCGGTGTAGATCGGGCCGGCCGGCACCGACGCGGCGTCGAGGATCTCGAGCACGCGGGGCCGTTCCAGGCGGGCGGTCCAGTCCCCGATGATCTGGTCGAGGCGGTCCCGGTCGGCCCAGCGCTGCGCGTTGCCGGCCAGTCCGGGATCGTCGGCCAGGTCCTGCCGGCCGATGGCGTGCATCAGCCGGACGAAGATCGAGTCGCCGTTCCCGGCGATGACGACGCTGGTTCCGTCCCGGCAGGTGTAGGCGTTGGACGGGGCGATGCCCTCCATCCGCCCGCCCAGCCGGTCGCGGACGACGCCGTAGGCGGTGTAGTCCGGGATGAGCGACTCCATCATGGAGAACACCGCCTCGTGCAACGCGACGTCGATCTGGCGCCGGGTCGGCGGCAGCCCGGGCTCGCCCCGGGTGCGCCGGGCCTGCCGGTCGAACAGCGACATCGCCACGCCGAAGGCCGCGTACAGGCCGGCGATCGAGTCACCGATCGACACCCCGACCCGGGACGGCGGCCGGTCCTGCTCGCCGACCAGATCCCTCAGCCCGCCGAAGGCCTCGGCGACCGCGGCGAATCCGGGACGGGCGGCCATCGGCCCGGTCTGGCCGAACGCGGAGACCCGGGCCACGATCAGCTCCGGGTTGGCGTCGGCCAGCGTGGCCGCGTCCAGGCCCCACCGGTCCAGCGTTCCCGGCCGGAAGTTCTCGATCAGCACGTCGGCCCCGGCGATCAACTCCAGCACGGCGGCCTGCCCGTAGTCGGTGCGCAGGCCGAGCTCGACCGACTTCTTGTTGCGGTTGATCGTGCGGTACAGCATCGAGGTGGTGCCGGCGTAGAGCCGCCAGTTGCGCAGCTCGTCGCCGGTCCGCGGGCGTTCGATCTTGATCACCTCGGCCCCGAAGTCGGCCAGCAGCCGGCCGGCGGTGGGGGCGGCGATGTAGTTGCCGAGTTCGATGACCCGGATACCGGTGAACGGCCGGGTCCGGTCGTCGGTATCCGGGGGCTCGGCCGGTGCCGTCGACCCGGTCATCAGACGAGCGGGGTCAGCGCGGACAGCGCCTTGCTGGCCCGCACCGCGGTGGTCAGGTCGACCAGCGCCCGTCCGTGCAAGTCGGCCAGCTCGCGGGCGTCCGGAACGAGCTGCTTGTCCGGCGTGTACGAGGCGGGAGTGAAATACAGCCCGGGGGAGAGGGTCTGGGCCGCGAAGAAGGAGGCGAGGGTGCCGCGCAGGCGTTCGGTGGCCAGGAAGTGGTGGTGGCTCGCCCCGGTCAGCAGGATGGCCGCCGCCTTGCCGGCCAGGGGGGCGCGGTCGTCGCCGACGGCCCCGCGCGGGATCCGCTCCAGCAGGGCGCCCAACAGGGAGGTGTGCGCGGCCCGGTAGACCGGCGAGGCGAACAGCACGCCGTCGGCCGCCTCGATCCGGTCGACCGCATCGGCGCTGTCGTCCGTGCGCAGGTCCAGGGTGCTGGTCCGGGCCCCGGCCGCCTCCGCCCCGGCCAGCACGGCGGCGGCCGCGCCCGACGTCGACCCCGATGCGTGCGGGCTGGCGACCACGGCGAGGATGTGGATGCTCATGCGGCGAACCTACGTCGGGGGTGACCTGGGCCACTATCCACTGGCCGCAGTCGTTGAGCCGAACTGCGAAACCGCCCCGGTTCCGTGCGGTCCCGGGGCCGCTGCGCACCCGGGACGTTCCGCACGGGTGGGATAGTCCGCGACGCCAGGCGGATAGACCCTCGCCCGCCACCGCCCTACCGTCGATCCAGGCGTTGTGATCGGCAGCACACATCACCGCCGGCTCATCGGCTCATCCCAGGGAGGTACGTCATGACGTCCGGACCGGCGGCATCCGCCCCGATCGCCCCGATCGACCAGAAGGTGTTCAGGGATGTGGTCGGCCGCTTCACCAGCGGCGTCACCGTGATCACGACGTCCGTCGACGGCCGCCCGTTCGGCACGACGGCCAGCGCCATGTCGTCGCTGTCAATGGACCCGCCGATGCTGCTGGTCTGCCTGAACCGGACCAGCGAGACGGGTACCGCGGTGCTGCAGGCGAAGTCGTTCGCGGTCAACATCCTGGCCGACGCCCAGGAGCGGTTGGCCGGCCAGTTCGCCACCAAGGGCGCCGACAAGTTCGCCGGCGTCGGGGTGCACGCCGGGGTGACCGGCAGCCCGCTGCTGGACGGCAATCTGGCGACGATCGAGTGCCGCACGGTGGAAACGGTCACCGGTGGAACGCATACCGTGTTCCTGGCCGAGGTGGTGTCCGCCGAGGCGGAGGAACTGGCCCCGCTCACCTACTTCCGCGGCCGGTTCGGCCGGCTCGAGCAGGCCCGGGAGCAGCAGGCCTACCAGGCCCTGCGGGACTGGGTGCTCACCCGCCAGGTCCCGTCCGGGCAGCCGCTGGACCTGGCCGGCCTGGTCACCAGCCTGGGCGTCGACCCGGAGAACCTGTCCCGCGCCCTGGTCAAGCTGTCCATGGAGAAGCTGGTCACCCGGCGGGACGACGGCAACTTCGTGTCCACCCCGATCACCGTGGACGTCACCGACCGGCTGTTCGACGCGCGGTGCGCCATCGAGGTGGGCATCGCCGACGGGTACGTGCGGGGCATCGACGAGGAACACGTGGCGATCCTGCAGAAGCTGGCCCAGGAGTTGCAGAGCATCGTCAACGAGCCGCTGCCGGATCTGAACCGGTTCCTGGAGGCCAGCCACCGTTACCACTCCGAGTTCGTCGGGCTCAGCGGGTGCGATCAGCTCGTCGACGCCTACCACCGGCTGGGCATCTCCGGGCTGTGGCGCAACGCCATCGCCGACCGGGACTGGTGGAACCTGTTCGACATCAGCTACCACCAGGACATCACCGTCGCGCTGCTCGACCGGTCCCCCGAGGACGTCAAAGCCCATATCTACCAGCACAACTCACGAGTCAAGCAGCTGGTCCGCGGGATCATCTCCGATCACGGCGGACAGATCTGATCCGCGCCGTTCGTTCCGGCCACCCTCCCGCCACCCCTTTTCAGGAGCATCCATGACCCTGGCCATGCACGAAGCCGACGGGCTGCTCGGTGCCACCAAGCCGACCTCCGCGCACCCGGTGTTCAACGACCAACCGATGAAGCTGGGCATCTTCTCGTCGAACTGCAGCGGCGGGATGATCATGAGCGACGCCCCGACCGGTTTCCGGGTGACCTGGGACCAGCAGCTGCAGATCGCCCGCACCGCCGACGAACTCGGCATGGAGGCGATCGTGCCGGTCGGTCGCTGGACGGGCTTTCGCGGCAACACCAACTTCAACGGCGTCTGCTTCGAGACCTACACCTGGGCCGCGGGCATCGCCCAGGCCACGGAGAACATCGGCGTCTTCACCACCACCCACGTGCCCACCGTGCACCCGATCGTCGGCGCCAAGATGGCCACCACCATCGACCACATCTCGAACGGCCGGTTCGGCATGAACCTGGTGATGGGCTGGTTCGGGCCGGAGATGGAGCTGTTCGGCCAGAAGCAGCGCGAGCACGACGAGCGCTACGCCTACGGCCAGGAGTGGCTGGACTTCGCCGAGGAGCTGTGGACCAGGTACGGCGACTTCGACCACGACGGGACGTTCTTCCAGGCCAAGAACGCGCACGCCTACCCCAAGCCGGTGCAGACGCCGCGGCCGGTGCTGCTCAATGCCGGCGCGTCCCCGGCCGGCATCGACTTCTCCGCCCGCAACGTCGATGTCAACCTGATCGCCTCCCCGTTGGAGGAGATGCCCGGCTACGTCAACAACATCAAGTCGATCGCCAACGACAAGTACGAGCGCAACGTCGACGTCTGGACCTACTGCCTGGTGATCTGCCGGGAGACCGAGAAGGAGGCCAGGGCCGCCCACCAGGCGATCATCGACGCCGGGGACTGGCCCGGCGCCCAGATCATCATGGATGTGCTGGGCATCGAGAGCGCATCGTTCGGCACCCAGATCAAGCAGTTCCAGGAGCGGTTCATCGCCGGCTGGGGCGGTCCCAACCTGATCGGCACCCCCGAGCAGTTCCACGAGCTGAACGAGGCGGGCATGGCCGGCGCGATCTTCGGCTTCCTGGACTACGCCAAGGAACTCGAGGAATTCGGCCAGGAGGTGCTGCCGCTCATGCAGAAGGGCGGCCTGCGGCACGCCTGAACCCGACCCCACCGGGCGGTACTACCATCGTATGTATGGCGACGGATCGACTGTCGGTGACCATGGATCCCGAACTGGCGCGGGCCGTCCGGGATGCGGCCGCCCAGGCCGGCGTCAGCGTCTCGTAGTGGTTGAGCGAGGTGGCCGCGGACAAGGTGCGGAACGTGCTGCTCGGCGAGGCGCTGAACGCTTGGGAGGCGGAGGACGGACCGTTCACGGGGGCCGAACTCGACGAGGCGGAGCGCATCCTCGGCGTCGGGCGTGACGCGCGCCGTGCCGGTTGACATCGCCGGGCGGAGGGTGGGCGAGTTGCTCGCCAGATCGGGGACGGCCGACGTCGTCGACGCCCATCGGGCGTGGCTGGTCGGCGCCGGCGACACGGTGCTGACCAGCGACGGGCCGGACATCCGGCGGCTGCTGGCCGCCCGCGGGCCCGGCGTGCAGATCCAGGTGGTCTGAACCCGACTTCGTTCGCCGTGGCACGATCGGAGGCGTGACCACCTCCGACGAGCAGCGGCTCCGCGACCTGACCCGGCTGCGGCGGGTGCGGGACCGGATCGACCGGGAGTACGCCCAGCCGTTGGATGTGGAGGCGCTGGCCCGCGGGGCCAACATGTCGGCCGGTCACCTGAGCCGTCAGTTCAAACTCGTGTACGGCGAGTCGCCCTATGGCTACCTGATGACCCGGCGCATCGAGCGGGCCATGGCGCTGCTGCGTCGCGGCGACATGAGCGTCACCGATGTGTGTTTCGCGGTCGGCTGCTCGTCCCTGGGCACGTTCAGCACCCGGTTCGCCGAACTGGTGGGGGAGCCGCCGAGCGCCTACCGGGCCCGGCACGCGTCGCCGACGCCGGAGCTGCCGTCGTGCCTGGCCAAGCAGGTGACCAGACCGATCAGGAATCGAGAAGCGCCGCCGGTGGCACCCGACCTAGCGTGAGCGGCATGGATATCACCATTCTCAACGCGTTCCTGCCGCAGACCGATCCGGACGCCGCGCTGGCGTTCTACCGCGACACCCTCGGCTTCGAACTGCGCAACGACGTCGCCTACAACGGCCTGCGGTGGCTCACCGTCGGCCCGCCCGACCAGCCCGGAACCTCGATCGTGCTGCACCCGCCGGCCGCCGACCCCGGCATCACCGACGACGAGCGCCGGGTCGTCCTGGAGCTGATCGCGAAGGGCAGCTACGGCGCCATCACCCTGGCCACCAAGGACGTCGACGCGCTGTTCGACACGCTGCAGGCCGGCGGCGCCGACGTGGTCCAGGAACCGATGGACCAGCCCTGGGGCGTGCGGGACTGCGCGTTCCGGGATCCGACCGGCAACATGATCCGGGTCAACCAGGTCGGCTGAGCCACGGCCGTGATGTGCGCCGATCCCCGCTCGCCGGTCTGGCGTCGGCGGGACACCGAGCATCGCCTGACCCACGATGTCGACGTCTGGGTGGCCAGCGCGTCGTCCGACGGCGCGCCGTACCTGGTGCCGCTGTCGTTCGACTGGGACGGCCGGACCCTGCTGCTGGCCACCACGGCCGACAGCCCCACCGGACGCAACCTGGCCGCCACTGGCCGGGTCCGGCTCGGTCTGGGCGCCACCCGGGACGTCACCATGATGGACGGCGCCGTCGACGTCATCGACCTCGACGGGCTACCGGCCGACCGGGCCGACCGGTTCGCCGCCCGGACCGGCTTCGACCCCCGGGCCGAGGCGACGTCCTACCGCTGGTTCGTCGTCACGCCGGATCGGGTGCAGGCCTGGCGGGAGGCGGACGAACTTCCCGGCCGGGAGCTGATGCGCGACGGCCGGTGGCTGACCCGGACCGGGTCGAGTGTCGGAGCGATCCGGTAGACAGGAACCCTGCCGGACCCACCCCTTGGACGGAGAGATCATGAGCACCGCCACCACGACCGGAGGCCGGTCGGCCGCCCGCGGCGACACCCGCGCGGCCGACAGTCACGACCTGATCCGCGTGCACGGCGCCCGGGTGAACAACCTCAAGGACGTCGACATCCAGATCCCCAAGCGCCGGCTCACGGTGTTCACCGGCGTCTCCGGCTCGGGCAAGAGCTCGCTGGTGTTCGGCACGATCGCGGCCGAGTCGCAGCGGCTGATCAACGAGACCTACTCCACCTTCGTGCAGGGCTTCATGCCCACCCTGGCCCGCCCGGACGTCGACGTGCTGGACGGGCTGACCACCGCGATCATCGTCGACCAGGAGCGGATGGGCTCGAACCCGCGGTCCACCGTCGGCACCGCCACCGACGCGAACGCCATGCTGCGCATCCTGTTCAGCCGGCTGGGTAAGCCGCACGTCGGGTCGGCGCAGGCGTTCTCGTTCAACGTCGCGTCGATCAGCGGCGCCGGCGCGGTCACCCTCGACCGGGGCGGGCAGAAGATCAAGGAGCGCCGGGAGTTCTCCATCACCGGCGGCATGTGCCCCCGCTGCGAGGGCATGGGCCGGGTCAACGACTTCGACCTGACCGCCCTGTACGACGCGACCAAGTCGCTCAACGAGGGCGCGCTGACCATCCCGGGCTACTCGATGGAGGGCTGGTACGGCCGGATCTACCGCGGCAGCGGTTTCTTCGACCCGGACAAGCCGATCGCCAAGTACACCAAGCGCGAGCTGAACGACCTGCTCTACAAGGAGCCGACCAAGATCAAGGTGGAGGGCATCAACATCACCTTCGAGGGGCTGATCCCCAAGATCCAGAAGTCCATGCTGTCCAAGGATGTCGAGGCGATGCAGCCGCACATCCGGGCGTTCGTGGAGCGGGCGATCACCTTCGACGTCTGCCCGGACTGTCACGGCACCCGGCTGAACGAGGGCGCCCGGTCCTCGAAGATCGAGGGCATCTCGATCGCCGACGCGTGCGCGATGCAGATCTCCGACCTCGCGCAGTGGGTGCGCGGGCTGGACGAGCCGTCGGTGGCGCCGCTGCTGACCGCGCTGCGGGAGACCCTTGACTCGTTCGTCGAGATCGGGCTGGGCTACCTGTCCCTGGAACGCTCGTCCGGCACCCTGTCCGGTGGAGAATCGCAGCGCACCAAGATGATCCGGCACCTCGGGTCGTCGCTGACCGACGTCACCTACGTGTTCGACGAGCCCACCATCGGGCTGCACCCGCACGACATCGCCCGGATGAACGAGCTGCTGCTGCAGTTGCGGGACAAGGGCAACACCGTGCTGGTGGTCGAGCACAAGCCGGAGGCGATCGCCATCGGCGACCACGTGGTCGACCTCGGGCCCGGGGCCGGCAGCGCCGGCGGCGAGGTGGTGTTCGAGGGCACCGTGGACGGGTTGCGCGCCTCCGGCACGCTCACCGGCCGGCACCTGGACGACCGGGCCGCGCTGAAGGAGTCGGTGCGGACGTCGACGGGAGCGCTGGAGATCCGCGGCGCCGACACCAACAACCTGCAGGGCGTCGACGTCGACGTGCCGCTCGGCCTGCTGGTGGTGGTCACCGGGGTGGCCGGCTCGGGCAAGAGCTCGCTGATCCACGGATCGCTGTCGGCCCGGGACGGGGTGGTGACCGTCGACCAGGGCGCGATCAAGGGGTCGCGGCGCAGCAACCCGGCCACCTACACCGGGCTGCTGGAGCCGATTCGCAAGGCGTTCGCCAAGGCCAACGGCGTCAAACCGGCGCTGTTCAGCGCCAACTCGGAGGGCGCGTGCCCCAATTGCAACGGCGCCGGGGTGGTCTACACCGACCTGGTGATGATGGCCGGGGTGGCCACCACGTGCGAGGTGTGCGAGGGCAAGCGGTTCCAGGCGCAGGTGCTCGACTACACCTTCGGCGGCAAGGACATCAGCCAGGTGCTGGCCATGCCGGTGGCCGAGGCCGTCGAGTTCTTCGGCGCCGGCGAGGCGAAACTGCCGGCCGCGCACAAGATCCTGTCGGCGCTGGCCGACGTCGGGCTCGGCTACCTTTCGCTGGGGCAGCCGTTGACCACGCTGTCCGGCGGTGAGCGGCAGCGGATCAAACTGGCCACCCACATGTCGGACAAAGGAGGCGTCTACATCCTGGACGAGCCCACCACCGGTTTGCACCTGGCCGACGTCGAGCAATTGCTCGGCCTGCTGGACCGGCTCGTCGACGCCGGCAAATCGGTGATCGTCATCGAGCACCACCAGGCGGTGATGGCCCACGCCGACTGGATCATCGACCTCGGCCCCGGCGCCGGCCACGACGGCGGCCGGGTCGTCTTCGAGGGCACGCCGGCCGACCTGGTCGCCGACCGGTCCACCCTCACCGGCGAGCATCTCGCCCACTACGTGGGTCGCTGACGGTCGTCGACCGCGACCCCGCTTCATCCACCGGCGGCGCCAACCGGGCGCCGTCCCCACCACGAGGAGCACAGCCATGCCCAGCATCAAGAGTGTCGTCGTCCCCGCGACCGATCTCGACGCGGCCAAGGCCGTCTACACCGCCCTGTACGGGGCGCCGCACACCGACTCGCCCTACTACGTGGGCTTCAACGTCGACGGATTCGAGGTTGCCCTCGCGCCCGGTGAGCAGACCGGCGGCCCGGTCTTCTACACCGACGTGGACGATCTCGACGGCACCATCGCCACCCTGCTGGCGGCCGGCGCCACCGAACGCAGCGCCGCTCGCCAGGTCGCCCCGGGCGCGCGGGTGGCCGTGCTCGCCGACCCCAACGGCAACCCGTTCGGCCTCCGCGGGAAGTAGGGGAGCGCGACCGGCGGCCCCTCTGGGACGGGCCGGGGTGCGGCGCCGGGGTGCGGTCGCTGGCCGCGACCGGCGCACCACCGGCTCAAGTGGACCG
>JBDHZW010000039.1:0-26470 GCA_039812105.1 Nakamurella sp. | reverse complement strand
GGCCCGGCGGCACCGGGACGGGTAACCGCGCCCGGAGCCCCCCCGGTGCCGGGGTCCGGTCGGCGGGACGCCGGTCGGACCCGCCGGTCCGGTCGGGCGCGGTCCGCTGCCGCAGTGCCGGCAGGGCCGACTCGGCGCCCGCGGCATCGCCCGTCGACCGGCCGGCGTCGTCCGGCAGTGGCCGATCAGTATCCCGCAGCCGGGCCAGCGAGCCCGCCGCCGCCCGGTCGAGCCGCGGCCCCCCGAGCGCGTCGACCGGTTGGCCTTCCCCGGGCGTCGGGCCGGTGCGGTGCACCAGCCCGGGGACGGCCTCGGCGACCGACGGTCCGGCAGCACCGTCCGGGCGCTCGCGGGCCACGCGACCGCCGGCCCTCGACGCCGGCTGCCGGCCGTACTCGGCGACCGTCGATCTCATGACCTGCTCCCTCCGTCGGCGGCGGCTTCCGATGAGGTGCGTCCGTCTCACCGTTCACCCGATGGGCTGACCCGGGTCGTACCGGATCGTGCCCGACCCTAGGGCCGACCGGCGGAGCCCGACAACGGGCAAACGCCCCATTCGCCGACCGTGGCATAGCCGTCACCCAGGGTCACCAAGCGGAGATTCGTGCCGGCCGGGCAACGACCGCCGCAAGCGCCCGGCCGGTTCAGTCGTCGGCCGGCTGGGCCCGCTTGGCCAGTATCTGCAGCTCGTCCCACACCGCCCGGGCCCGGTCCACGCAGACCACGACCAGGTCGCCCGGGTTGGCCCACTCAACGGCCACCCGGGTGGACTCGATCTCGTCGAGCACGGTCTCGATCCGCTTGACCCGGCCGCCCTCGGCCTGCCCCTCCTTGGCGCCCTGCACGATCAGGCCCGCGGTCTCCCCCGGGGCCCGGCCGCGCAGCCGGTCGTCCTCGCGGACGATCACCACGTCGAAGTGCTTGGCCGCCTCCCGGCCCAGGTCGATCATGTCCTGGTCCCGGCGATCGCCGGCGGTGGCGACCACCCCGATCCGCTGCGGGCGCTCCAAAACGGTGTCGTCGTCGAAGAACCGGTCGACGAAGTCGCCGAGCGCGACCATGGCCGGGGCGTTGTGGCAGTAGTCGACGATCACCTTCACGCCGCGCACCTCGGTCAGGTTCATCCGGCCCGGCGCCGAGTAGTACGACGGGGTGAACGACCGCAGGCCGCCGCGGATATCGCCCAGGTGGGCACCGGCGCAGTAGGCGGCGGCCGCGGCCGCCATCGCGTTCTGCACGTTGAACATCGCCTTGCCGCCGAACGTGGCCGGCACGAGATGCGTGTACGCCAAGGGCATCCGGCGCCGGCCGTGCACCAGCACGATCAGGTCGCCCAGCTCGGAACGCTCCAGGATGACGGCCTTGCCGCCGCGCCGGCAGTGGTCGGAGATCGTCCGGTTGTCCGGCACGATGGAGAACCACACCACCTCTCCGGAACACGCCCGGCGCATGCCGGCGACCAGCGGGTCGTCGGCGTTCAGCACCGCCGCGCCGTTCTTCGGGACCGCCTCCACGATCACCTGTTTCACCTGGGCCAGCTGCTCGACGGTGTCGATGCCGCGCAGCCCCAGGTGATCCGGCGCGACGTTCAACACCACGGCCACGTCGTTGCGCGGGTAACCCAGGCCCTCCCGCAGGATCCCGCCGCGGGCCACCTCGAACACCGCGAAGTCGACCCGCGGGTTCTGCAGCACCATCCGGGCCGACCGGGGGCCGGACGCGTCGGCCCGGATCACCAGCCGGTCGTCGATGACGACGCCGTCGGTGGACGTCATGCCGACCTTGCGGCCCATCGACTTGAAGATGTGCCCGATCATCCGGCTGCAGGTGGTCTTGCCGTTGGTCCCGGTCACCGCGACGATCGGGATGCGGGCGTTGCTGCCGGGCGGGAACATCAGGTCGACAACGGGTTTCGCCACGTACTGCGGGTCGCCGATGGTCGGGTGGGTGTGCATCCGGAAGCCCGGCGCGGCGTTCACCTCGCAGATCGCGCCGCCTGTCTCCCGGACCGGCTGGGTGATGTCCGGGCAGAGGAAGTCGATCCCGGCGATGTCCAGCCCGACGACCCGGGCAGCCTCCTCGGCGATGTCGATGTTGTCCGGGTGCGCCTCGAAGGTGCGGTCGATGGAAATGCCGCCGGTGGACATGTTCCCGGTCAGCGCGAGCTTGACCATCTCGCCGCGGGGCGGCACGTCGGCCATCTCGTACCCCTGCGCCTTCACCAGTTCGACGGCGGCCTCGGTCACCTCGATCCGGGTGAGCACCTTTTCGTGTCCGACGCCGCGGCGCGGGTCCGCGTTGGTCGCCTCGACCAGCGCCTCCACCGTCTTGACCCCGTCGCCGATGACGTGCGCCGGCACCCGCTCGGCGATGGCGATCATCTGCCCGCCGATCACCAGCACCCGGTAGTCCTTGCCGGCGATGTACGACTCGACCAGCACGTAGCCGCGCCGGGACTGGTCGTACGCCTCGTCGAAGGCCGCGCGGACGGCGGCCTCGTCCTGCAGGTTGATCGCCACCCCGCGGCCGTGGTTGCCGTCCAGCGGCTTGACCACCACCGGGTAGCCGATCCGGCGGGCGATCCGCACCGCGTCGTCGGCCCGCCGGACCACCTCGGAGGACGGCACCGGCAGCCCGGCGGCGGCCAGCAGCCGGTTGGTCAGTTCCTTGTCCGAGGCGATGTCGACCGCCAGCGAGGACGTCAACGACGTCATGGTGGCCCGGATCCGCTGCTGGTTGACCCCGTAGCCCAACTGCACGAGCGACCCGGAATTGAGCCGCTGCCAAGGGATGTCGCGGGCGATCGCCTCGTCCAGGATGGCCTGGGTGGACGGCCCGAAGGCCACCCGCTGGCAGGTGCGCAGGAACGTGTCGTGCTCGGCGGCGAAGTCGAACTCGTCGCCGGACAGGTCGTTGTCCGGGATCAGGTGGTTGACCAGCCGCACCGCCAGCCGTCCGGCCAGGGTGCCGACGGTGTCGTCCAGGTAGCCGAAGATGACGTTGTAGACGCCGTCCTCGCCGGTGGAGCGGGTCTTGCCGCGGGTGATCTCGTGCCCGGCGGTCCGTTCGAGTTCCAGGGCGACGTGCTCGACGACGTGCCCGGCCCAGGTGCCCTCGACCAGCCGTTCGACGAACCCGCCGTCCCGGCCGCGGGAGCACTGGTGATCCTGCAGCCCGGGGAGCAGGTCGACCAGGGTCTCGGTGAACCCGGGCAGGGTGTCTGTCGGCCGCTGTTCCAGCCGTCCGATGTCGACGACCATGTGCACCGCGGGCTCGTACGACCAGAAGTTCGGGCCCCGGTAGACCCGGGTCTCCCGGATGGTGATGTCCGGATCGCCGTTGCCCGGGACGTACTCCTGCTCCGCCATCAGCAGCCCTTCCACCGAGAGTTGCTGCGATTCTGTCAGGCAGTGGCGCGCGCCGCCGGGTGCGCGAGGCCGGACCGCTCCGCGCCCGCCCTGCTCAGGCGGCCGCCCGCCGGTGCCGCCCGCCGCTCCGGCTTCCGTGCGCGACGACCCGCCGCACCGCCTCGACGGCCCGGTCCACGTCGTCGGCGGAGTTGTACAGGTAGAAGCTGAGCCGGCAGCTGGCCGGCGGGTCCAGCCCCAGGTCGTGATGGGCCAGCGTCGCGCAGTGACATCCGGCGCGGGACTCGACGCCGGTCCGGTTGAGGGCCTCGGCCAGGGCGAACGGGCTCCATCCGGCGACGGTGAACGCCACCAGCGGCGACCGGGCCCCGCCCCGCGGCACGCCCAGGATCCGCAGACCGGGCACCCGGCTCAGCCCGTCCATCGCCCGCTGGGTCAGGGCGGCGGTGTGCCGACCGATCCGACCCATCGTCGTGCCGACCACCGACGCCGGCAGCGGATCCTCGGTGCGGAACCACAGGCGCGCCGGGTCGCCGCCGACCAGGTCGACGGTCAGCCGCAGCGCCTGCGCGGACGCGATCACGCCGAGAATGTTCGGGGTGCCGGCCGAGAACTTCCAGGGCAGCGCGTTGTACCCGACCCGATCGGGGAAGACCTGGCCGTCGGCGATCATGTCGCCGCCGTACAGGAAGGGCAGCGACGACTCCAGCAGGTGCTCCTTGGCGTACAGCACGCCGACCCCGAACGGCGCCATCAACTTGTGGAACGAGAACGCCAGGTAGTCCGGGTCCAGCGCCCGCACGTCGACGGCCGTGGACGGCACCAGCTGCGCGCCGTCCACCAGCAGCCGGGACCGGCGCTCCCCGGTCGGCTGGCGGTAGCCGCTGGCGTCGGCGATGGCCCTGATCGCCGGCAGCGACGGCTTGCTGCCGAGGGCGTTGGACGCGCCGGTGCAGCAGATCAGTTTGGTCCGCCCATCGACGAGCGAAGCCAGGTGATCCAGGTCGAGTTCGCCGGTGCGGTGGTCGAACCGGGCGATCCGCAGCTCCACCCGGCGGCCGAATCGCGGCAGGATCTCCCGGCAGAGCCCGTGCCAGGGAACGTAATTCGAGTTGTGCTCCAGCATCGTGGTGACCATGTTGTCGCCGTCCCGGAACTCGGTGAGCAGCGAGTACATGACGGCGTTGATCGCCTCCGTGGTGTTCCGGTAGGTGGCGATGCAACGCCGGCTCGGCGCATTCAACCACTGCGCGATGGTGTCGTAGGCCGCCTCGAACCGGTCGGTCGTGTACGCCGAGGCGGCCGACTGCCCGCGGTGCACGTTCTCGTAGGACGGGACCAGGCTGCGGTACAGGTCCAGCAGCGGCCGCGGCGGCTGGGTGCTCGCGGCGTTGTTCGTGACGACCCGCCCGGCGCGGACGAAGTCGAACTGATCTCGAATGCGCGCAATGTCCGATGCGCTGAGGTCCATGTCGAATCCGGAGCCGGACATCGTGGACATTGATACCGCCGGTGTGCCACCCATGGACCTGCATACGGGCGCCGGCCGCGCTCGGTTCTCGTGGAACTGGATGGGTGCAGACCCCGTTACAATCACAGCGGGCCGTACGCAGCTTTGGGACACTGAGGCTCATCGGTCCGCCCCGGTCCGCCCTTGGAACACAGGGCGGACCTCTTGTTCTTCGGTCGACTACGACGGCCAGGTTGCTCGGTAGGTCCGAACGAGAGGCCACACTGACGCCTGACACATGTCGACGAGGGCCTGGTCATTACGGCGGATCGGCGCGCCGCTGTGTAGCGCTCTCGTCGCCCGGTTGAGTGCGTAGACGGCCAGGTCAGCAAGCTGGACGCCCCAGTTCACCTCGGAGCGCACGAAATGGACCGTGTCGACAATCTGTCCGATGATGCGCCCGGGCACGATCCCGGCGCCTCTGGCCTGCATGGCCGCGACCATGCCGATGGCGAAGGCTTCGTGCTCGTGGGTCTCATCGGCGACGAGAAGCGCTCGCTGGCGAAGGGGATCGGTCTGGACACGGAGGAATGCGTCGAGCTTCTCGACCAGGAACTGTAGGGCCAGCAGGTGGGGTGTCGTTCGACCGGATGGGCTCTCGGAGAGCTTGGTCTTGTCGATCGATGAATGAGCTATCACGCAGTCGTGCCTGGCCAGCAGCGCGAGTGCCGATTGGTACACACGAACGCGTTCGGCCGGCGGCACGCCTTGCCAGTCATTCTTCCCGCCGAATAGGTCGGCACCGTGCAGTTCAGGAAGTCGAGCGTCCGTTCGACCAACGCTGAGCAGCGCCTCGACGGCGTGGGAAAGAGAGAGCACCCGTTCCTCGGGTACGAGCAATGCGACGAGCCAGTGGATCGGCTGGTCGGGGTCGTCCAACCTACGTCCGGTGTTTCCGCTTTCGTCCACATAGGCGAACCACACATCGGGAGGGTATCTGGGGCCCGCTGAGCAGAAGCGGCGTCCACCCGCCGGGAGGCGACGCGATACTGACCGGCGTGCCCATCCTGAGCGAGCCCAAGATCGACTGCCACCTGCACCTTCTCGACCCGCGGAGCTTCCCGTACCACCCGCAGGCCTGGTACCACCCGGTGGCGAACGAGCAGGGATCGGCCGAGCAGCTGATCGACCTGTTCGACGCGTTCGCCGTCCGCAACGCCGTGCTGGTCGGTCCGAACTCCGGCTACGACACCGACAACCGCTGCCTGCTCGACCTTCTCGACCGCGGGCAGGGACGGTTCCGCGGCGTCGCGGTGGTCGACAACGACATCGGCCGGGACGACCTCGGCGCCCTCAAGGAGCGCGGGATCGTCGGCACCACCATGCAGGCGGCGCTGCTGGGCGTCGAGCACTTCGCCGACACCGCCCCGCTGCTCGGTCACCTGAAGGACCTGGGCATGGTCGCCGACGTCCAGGTGCAGGGCGACCAGCTGGTGCAACTGGCGCCCCTGCTCGACGCGTCCGGGGTGACCGTGCTGATCGACCACTGTGGACGGCCCGACCCGGCCCGGGGACTCGCCCAGCCGGGATTCGACGCGCTGTTGCAGGCCGGGCGGACCGGCCGCTGCTGGGTCAAGCTGTCCGGCCTGGTCAAGTGCTCGGCCCAGCGCTACCCGTGGGCCGACTCCTGGCCGTACGTGCGCGCCCTGGTCGAGGCGTTCGGACCCGAACGCTGCCTGTGGGGGTCGGACTGGCCATTCCTGCGCGCCCCGGAGCGGATCGACTACGCAACGATCCTGACGCTGGCCGAGCGGCTGCTGCCCGATCCGGCGGTGCGCGAGCAGATCATGGTCGGCACACCGGCGCGGCTGTTCGGGTTCGACGCCTGACACCGGTCAAGCTGGCCGGGTGTCCATCGACCTCGAACTGACGTGGTGGCAATACCTGCTGGTCATCGTTTTCGTGCTCGGTGTCGGCTTCGTGTCGGGTCGCATCCTGGGCATTCACCGTGGCTTCCTGCGGGCGACCCTGGCCGGGATCGTCGGGTCCTTCATCGGCCTGGTGCTGGCCACCGTCGTCCTGGACGACCATCTCGAGGAGGAGGGGGCGGCGGCCGACCTGCTGCTGACCACCTTCGGTTTCGCCCTGCTGGTCACCATGGTCCTGTCGGTGACCCTGGAAGCGGTGCTGCGCCCCCGCCGCCGGGGCCGGCGGGTGTCCTGGCGCACCCGGATCCGGGCGTTCGCCACGGTGGGCGGTCGGCTGTTCGAGGTGACCCGGATCGCCCGCCGGCACGGCCTGGTCGGCCGCCGGCTGGTCTCCCGCTCGGCGCTGACCAGCCCGGAGGGCGGCCGGCGGATCCGCGGCTTCCTGGAGGACTGCGGCGGGGTGTTCGTCAAGTTCGGGCAGATCGCGTCCACCCGCTCCGACCTGATCCCGCCGGCCGTCATCGTCGAGCTGTCCGACCTGCAGTCGAACGTCAAGAAGGTGCCGATCGGGCAGATCCGGGCGGCGATCGAGACCGAGTTGAACCGCCCGGTCGACGACGTGTTCCTGCGCTTCGACGACGAGCCGCTGGCCGCCGCCTCGATCGGACAGACGCACGCGGCGGTGCTGCCGGACGGTCGC
The DNA here is from genome assembly GCA_039812105.1 of Nakamurella sp. Lineage (GTDB taxonomy): Bacteria > Actinomycetota > Actinomycetes > Mycobacteriales > Nakamurellaceae > Nakamurella. Next base: position 19,024 of record JBDHZW010000039.1, on the reverse strand, counting down.
CCGGTGGTGGTCAAGGTGCGCCGGCCCGAGGTCGAGGTCGGCGTCGCCCGAGACTCGGCGGTGCTGCGCTGGGCGACCCGGCAGCTGAGCCGCCGATCGGAGGCCGCCCGGTCGTTGGGCGTGCAGGCCATCGCCGACGAGCTGATCCGCTCGGTCGAGCAGGAGTTGAACTACGTGCACGAGGCGGCCAACGCCAGGGCGCTCGGCGCGGTGCCCACCCCCGGTGTCCGGATCCCGCCGGTGGTGACGTCGCTGAGCACCGAGGGCGTGCTGGTGATCGACCGGGTGCCCGGGGTGTCGGTCGCCGAGACGGATGCGGTGGACCGCTGCGGGGTGCCCCGTGACGTGCTCAGCGGCCGGCTGCTGTCGGCGTTCCTGAACCAGGTGATGGTGTCCGGGGTGTTCCACGCCGACCCGCATCCCGGCAACATCCTGATCGACGGCGACGGCACGCTGTGGCTGATCGACTTCGGCGCGGTCGGCCTGATCGACCCGGTGACGATGGAGTCGTTGCAGCTGATGGTCGGCGGGCTGGCCACCCACCAGCCGGCGCTGATCGCCCGGGGGCTGCGGTCGATGTCCGGGTCGGCCGGCGAGTCCATGGACAGCCAGGCGCTGGAGGCCGAGCTGAGCCGGCTGCTGTCCGAGCAGATGCACGCCGGCGGGTTCGACCCGCGCAGCCTGCAGCAGATCATCGGGGTGATGCGCACCCACGAACTGCCGGTGCCGTCCACGCTGACGCTGCTGGCCCGGGCGCTGCTGACGCTGGAGGGGACGCTGCGGGTGATCGACCCGCGGATGGACCTGGCGGTCGCCGCGTCGTCGCAGTTGGGCGCCACAGTCGAGGCGCAGACCGCGGACCCGAAGCAGGTGGCGCAGAAGGAGCTGATGCGCAACCTGCCGTCGTTCCGCGCGCTGCCCGGGCTCACCGAGGACATCGCCCTGCAACTGCGGGCCGGGCGGGTCCGGCTGCACGTCGAGGCGTTCACCGGGGAGAGCCGGACGCACCTGGCCCGATGGATCGACCAGGTGCTGTTCGCCGTCGTCGCCGCGGTCGGGCTGCTGGCGTCCACGCTGATGCTGGTCGGCGTCGCGGTGTCGGCCGGTGAGCGGGACACCGGCGCGCTCACCGCCGTCGGCTACCTCGGGCTGATCATCTCGTCGGTGATGCTAATGCGGGTGGTGGCGCAGATCCTGCGGCGGGACGGTGAGCAGGAGCGGTGACGCTCGGCCGCCGGGTCGGGCGGACTCGGGCGCCCGGCCCCGAATCAGCCGGCCCCGAATCGAGGGAGGAGTTCGTGCTCTTCCTCGGCCCTCGGAAGCGCCGAAACCCCTCCCTCGATTCAGCGTTCGCCGCGCCGGGCGAGGATCTCCCGCAGGGCCGGCAGGACCCGCTGGTCCTTGGGCCGGTTCGCGGCCTGCTTGGAGCGGATCACGTCCGCGAGCGAGGCCACCCGGACCACCACTCCGGCGAACTCGACGGGTTCGGCCGAGCGGTCGAGGTCGGCGAAGCCCGCGGTGCCGGACGGCACGAAGCTGATGTCGAGATCGCCGAACCTGGTGGTCAGGTTCCACACCTGGACCGCGGCAAGGGACTCGGCGTCGTGCGCGAAGGGTAGACCGTCGGGCACGCCGTCGGCGCGGATCCGGGCGCCCAGATCGGTCAGCGCTGACGACAGCCGCGCCAAGTTGTCTGTTCCCGACGCCGGGGTGATGTCCAGATCCTGGGTCGGGATCGGGGAACCATGAATGACGGCGGCCAGCCCACCGATCATCACGTACGCAACCTCGTGCCGATCGAGCACGTTCAGCAGGCCGCCGACATCCAGTTCATGTTCCACGTCCGGCCCTTCGGAGTTGGGCCATCTGCCGCACGGCTCGCTGATTCCACTCAAGTCTTTCCGCCGGCGTCAACGCCAACAGCCGCTCGGCCTGAGCCATGTCGCTGTCGTCGTACGGCACGATGGCGACCTCCAGGTCGAAGCCGCACAGCCGGATCAGCCGCCGCACGTCGTCCAGGCTCGGGGATGTCCGCCCGGACTCCCATCGGGCGATCCCCGACTGCGTCGTGCCGGCCCGGCCGGCCAGCTCGGCCTGGGTCAGGCCGGCGCGCTTGCGCGCCTCGCGGATCAGATCTCCGCCCATCACGGGTTCAACTATAACCAATCTGTTATGGACCCGTCGGCCAACGTGGCTTGGCTCGCTGCTCACCGTGATCACCGCACGCCGACAGTGACCGGCGCGCCGCGACCACACCCGGGCGCGAGGCCGCTCCAAACGGCGCGTGGACCCGCCCGGTGGCCGCCACCAGAAGGAAATTGCCCGCTCCGCGGTCGTTTCCCGCCGACCGTCCAAGGGCGGGCCAGCACGAGCGCAGGCACCAATCACACGACCGGCGTCGTCACCGACCCGACGTTCTCCACGGCGACCGTCACCGAATCGCCGGCGACCAGGTACCGCGGCGGGGTGCGCTTGAACCCGACGCCATCGGGGGTGCCGGTGGCGACGACGTCACCGGGGTTCAGCGTCATGATCTCGGACAGGTAGGCGAGCAACTCGCCGACGCCGAACACCATGTCGGCGGTCGACCCGTCCTGCATGGTCTCGCCGTTCACCACGGTGGTCAGCCGCCACCCGGCGGCCGGGTCGCCGGCCTGGTCGGCGGTGACGACCTCCGAGATCGGGCCGCTGGCATCGGCGTTCTTGCCGACGGTCCACAGCCGCGAGTGCATCTGGTGCTCCCGCGCGGACAGATCGTTGAACGCGGCGTAGCCGAACACCCCGGCCAGCGCGGTCGCGGCGTCCACGCCCCGGAGCGGGCGCCCGACGACGGCGGCCAGCTCGACCTCCCAGTCCCAGCCGGGCTCCCCCGGCGGCACCGGGGCCGGCACCCCGGAGGCGATCAGCGAGGCGGTCCAGCGGCCGAAGATCGCCGGGTGGTCGGGCAGCTTGAGGCCGGCCTCGTCGGCGTGCAGCCGGTAGTTCAGGCCGACGCAGAGCACCCGGGCCGAAGCGGGAACGGCCGGCACCTCGACGATCTCGGCGCGGGCCACCGTCCCGGCGTCGAGCGCCGCGGCCGCGGCCAGCGACCCGGCGAGATCGGCGTAGAAGTCGCCGACCTCGGCCACCGGCGCGACGGTGGCCGTACCCGCGTCGGAGTCGAACAACCGCCCGACGGTGACCGTGCGGCCGTCCCGCATACCCACGAACTTCATGTCGACCTCCCGACTTTCACGACGACGCCGGGCGCCGGCGCAGCTCGGCGGTCGTCTCGTGCACGCCCTCGGCGGCGATCCGCCGGCTGTCCGGCCGGGTGCCGGCCGGCACGTCACCGGGGCGGGTGATCGGCGGCGGCACGCTCAGGTCCGGCAGCCCCGGTGCGGACACCAGCCGCCGCTCGTTCAGGTCGAAAACCACCCCGCGGGGTAGCGTGTGCAGGCGGACGTCGGAGACCATCAGCGGCTGCGTGCCGGTCGCGGTGTAGGCGGTGGTCAGCGCCGCCGAACCGTCCATCACGGTCACCACACCGCGGCCCTTCACCTCCAGCCGGCCGTCCGGACGGATCACCGCCGCGGTGTCCTCGTCCACTCCGATACCGAGTTGAGCGGGGTTGCCGGCCACCAGCGAGAGCAGCCGGCCGAATCGGTTCCGTTGGGTGAAATGCTGGTCGACGATGGCCTGCCCGAGCAGCCCGAGGCCCTCGGAGACCTGGCTCATCCGGAACTTCGGCGTGGCTCCGCCGCTGCCCAGCGACACCATGTGGGTGGACATGATGCTGGCTCCCGCCGAGGTGCCGGCGATCAACGCGCCGCGCCGGTGGGCGGCCCGGATCGCGGCACCGAGCGGGGTGCCGACGACGATCGCGGCGAGCTTGACCTGATTGCCGCCGGTCATGAATACGGCCGTGGCGCCGGCGACGGCCTCGACCAGGTCGGCGGACCCGGCCTGCGCACGGCTCTCGGGCCGGATGCCGACGACCTCGCCGACCCCGAGCGAGCTGAAGATCTGCAGGTAGGCGTGGGTGATCTCGTCGCCGAGCGAGGACGCGGTGGAGATCACCACGATCCGGGCGTCCGCCCCGCCGGCCAGCCGCACCACCTCGCGGAGCACGGTCATCCGGCCGACCTTGTCCTCGGCCCCGCCGATCGGCATGAGGATGCCCGTCGGGTCGGCGGCCTGGGACGGGGCGGTCACCCGGATCACCGTAGTCGAGCGCTCGACGCGGTACCGCCGAAGGGACATCGTGGTACCCGCTCGCGGATCGCCCGAAACGGCCTGACGCGGCAAGATTCCTCACACCGCGGTCGGCCGCCGACGTTGCTAGCGTCGTGGGCGGGTCAAGGGGGATCCCGTTGCACACGCCGGGTCGCGCGTTCCGCGCTCGTTCATTCGCCCACGTTCATTCGCCCACGTTGCTCAGCACCGATCAGCGTCCGTCCCGTCGACCGTGGACGGCCGTTCGTGGCGCGAATCAGATCCGAATCAACCCAGAAGGAGAACCGCATGACCACGTACGCCGACGCCACCGACAAGACCGTCGACACCTTCAAGCAGGGCGCCCGCGCCGTGTCCGAGCGGATGGAGTTCCTGGTGAGCATGCCGTCGCTGGACTTCGTCGAGCCGGTCGAGCGCTACTTCGACTACCTGCAGAAGGCCGTCGAACTGAACCGCGAACTGGCCACCCGGTGGGCCGAGATGGTCACCCAACTGTCCGGAACGTTCCGCGACGAACTGCTCAATGCCGGCCACAGCGTCGAGGAGCAGGTCGAGGGCATGGCCGACAAGGCCGGCGAGTTGGCGCTCAAGGGCAAGGACGCCGCCGACAAGCTGGTCGACGAGGCCGGCCAGGTGGTCGACCAGGCCGTGGACACGGCGGGTCAGGTCGTCGATGACGTCAAGGGCACCGCCGAGGACGTCACCGACAAGGCCACGGGCACGGCGAAGGAGCTCACCGACAAGGCCACCGACACGGCGGAAGACCTCGCCGACGACGCCGCCGAGACCGCCTCCAAGGCGACCTCCCGCACCCGCCGCCGCTGAGGTTCCGCGAGGGCCCGCGCGGATGAACCGGTCGACTCCTGCACCACCGGTCACATTCGGTGTCGTTTCGGCCGCGCCCGGCTAGTTGATCCGCGCGGGAGGGGGCGGGTCGGGGCGGCGGGCGAGGGCGGCAAGGGCGGCGAGGGCGCCCAGCTCGTCGTCCCGGACGATCCGCGGCACCAGCCCGGCGGCGACGAAAGCCTCGGTGATCGACGCGATCTGACTCTCCCCGAGCTCCACCAGCAGCACCCCGCCGGCGCGTAGCCAGCCGGGCGCGCCGGCGATCACCCGGCGCAGCACGTCCGCCCCGTCGGTGCCCCCGTCCAGCGCGACCGGCGGCTCGTGCTCGCGCGCCTCCGGTGGCATCAGCGGGATCGCCGCGGTCGGCACGTACGGGGCGTTGGCGATCAGCAGGTCCACCCGCCCGCGCAGTCGCGCCGGCAACGCGTCGAACAGATCGCCGAGGAACACCCGACCTCCGACGGCGGCCAGGTTCCGTTCGGCGCAGAGCACCGCCGCCGGATCGACATCGGCGGCGCAGAGCCGGGCACCCGAGGCGGCCGCGACGGCCAGCCCGATCGCGCCGCACCCGCAGCACAGATCGACCACCAGCGGCTCCGCCATCCCCCGCAGCGCGACCAGCGCCTCCCGCACCAGCAGCTCGCTGCGCCGCCGGGGCACGAACACCCCGGGGTCCACCCCGACCCGGCGGCCGGCGAACTCCACCCAGCCGACGATGTACTCGAGCGGCTCCCCGTCGACCCGCCGCCGCACCAACCGGGCCAACGCCGTCGAATCGTCGGCGGCCTCGACCAGGATCGCCGCCTCCTCCTCGGCGAACACGCACCCGGCCGCGCGCAGCGCGCCGATCACCGCCGCCGGGGTTTCACCGACCCCGGTACCCGGGTACGAGCCAGAGGCAACCACACCCAGATCATCAACCCACAGTCGATGAAGACGGAGGACCCATGTCCGAACAGTTGACGAACCGCCGGGTGGCGATCCTGGCCGCCGACGGCGTCGAGCGGGTCGAGTTCGAGCAGCCCCGGGACGCGCTGCGCTCGGCCGGCGCCCGCACCGACCTGCTGTCGATCAAGCAGGGCCGGATCCAGGCCCGCGACCACGACCTGGATCCGGCCGGCGAGTTCCCGGTCGACGTCGTGGTCGGCTCCGCCTCGGTCGGCGACTACGACGCCCTGGTCCTGCCCGGCGGCACGGTGAACCCGGACAAGCTGCGCCTCGATCAGGACGCCGTCGACTTCGTCCGGGACTTCGTCGAGTCGGGCAAGCCGGTCGCCGCGATCTGTCACGGGCCGTGGACGCTGGTCGAGGCCGGCGTCGTCGACGGCCGGACGGTCACGTCGTACCCGAGCATCCGGACCGACCTGGCCAACGCCGGCGCCACGGTTGTCGACCAGGAGGTCGCGATCGACGGCAACCTGATCACCAGCCGCCGCCCCGACGACCTGCCGGCCTTCTGCGACGCGCTGATCGACGCCCTGACGTCCCGGAACTGACCGCGTCTGGTTGCATCTGCTGGTGCCCACCATCGGGTGGGCGGGCGGCAGATGGACAACCTGGCGGGGGTCGGTACCAGCGATGCACACGTTCGTCACACCAGTCAGCACACCCGAGCCGGCCCGGCGGCCGCGCGACGTCCGGCGGGCCCGGTGAAGGCCCTCGTCGTCGGCGGGGCCGGCTACATCGGTTCGGTGGTCACCCGGCTGCTGGCCCGGGAAGGCCACCAGGTCGTCGTGCTGGACGACTGCTCCACCGGCCACGCCGATTCGGTACCGGCCGGCATCGACCTGGTCCAGGCCGACATCGGCACCGCCGCCGACGTTCTCGCCGGCGGCGGATTCGACGCGGTGTTGCACTTCGCGGCCAAGTCGCTGGTCGGCGAGTCCGTGGTCAAGCCCTCGGTCTACTGGCGGACGAACGTCAACGGCACCCGCGCCCTGCTGGACGCGATCGCCGAGCACGGCGTACCGACGCTGGTGTTCTCCTCCACCGCGGCCACCTACGGCGAACCCGAATCGGTGCCGATCACCGAGGAGGCGCCGGCCCGGCCCGGCAACACCTACGGCGCCACCAAGCTGGCCGTCGACATGATGATCACCGGTGAGTGCGCGGCGACGCCGCTGGCCGCGGTGTCCCTGCGGTACTTCAACGTCGCCGGGGCGGCCCTGGGCGCCGGCGAACGGCACACGGTGGAGACCCACCTGATCCCCAACGCGCTGGGCGCGGTCGCCGGCACCAAGGAGCCGTTGACCGTCTTCGGCGACGACTGGCCGACCCCGGACGGCACCCCGATCCGCGACTACGTGCATGTGCTGGACCTGGCCCGGGCGCACGTCCAGGCGCTGGCCGCGGCCCGCCGCGGCGAGCACCTGATCTGCAATCTGGGCAGCGGGGACGGCTACTCGGTCCGGCAGGTGCTGTCCGGGATCGAGGAGGTCACCGGCACGCCGGTGCCGATGTCGGTCGGGCCCCGGCGGGCGGGCGACCCGGCCCGGTTGGTCGCCTCCAACGCGCTGGCTCGCGAGCGACTGGGCTGGTCCCCGGAACTGGGTCTGCCGGAGATGATCGCCGACGCCTGGGCCTTCCAGACCACCGGCGACAGCATCCGCTGACCCCCTCCCGACCCGCGCCACGGCGCCCTTCGTGTTCCGGACCTGCCGGACGTCGTACCGCCGGCGATCGTCCGCGGGCACCGAGCCTCGGGGGAACCGCCGGCCACCCCACCGACCCGCGGACCAGCCGATCGTCGGAAACGGCCCGGCGACGGTGGCCCGCGGTCTACTGTCGCGGGATGCGGTCGCGGATCACGGCGGTGCTGACGGCCGCCCTCGGTGCGGCGACGATCGCGGCCTGCGGCGCAAGCGGAACGGCGGGGACCCCCACGATGGTCGCGTCGCCGGCGGGCCCGTCACCGGCCACCTCGGCCGTCGCCGCGACGCCGTCGGCGGGCGCCTCGCGCAGCCTGGTGATCACCACCCTGACCGTCACCAGCACCGTCGCCTCCAGCCCGGCCCCCACCGCCCCATCGACCGTCCGGTCGACGATCCCGGCGACCGACCTGGCCGGCGAGGTGTACGGCTTCGTCACCGCCGCCGACCCCGCGACGCGGCAGCTGACCCTGGACAAGATCGACTGGTTCACCGGGGACGCGGCCAAGCAGGCCTGCGCCGAGGACGGCGTGACCGGCACCGACAACAACCGGTGCACCGGCTGGTACTACCGCAACAACAACCCGGCCCTGCGGGTCGTCCCGGTCGACCCCGACGCGACGATCAGCGTGCTGAACGGTGGGGTCCGGCCGGTGCCCGGCGACCTGCCCGCGGTGGCCGCCGAGATCGCCCGATCGCAGCACAGCCCGTGGCGGCTGCAGGTGACCGACGGCCAGGTGACCGCCCTGGAGGAGATCTACCTGCCCTGATCGGGCTCCCGATCCGGCCGGGCCAGCCGCTCCCGGACCGCCGCGGCGACCCGTTCCGGCGGGGTGGTCGCCGGGAACACCGCCACCACGACGTCCGGTGGCCCGCCGGACCCGGCCACCGCCGGCCCGACCCCGAACATCGCCCGCACCTCGTCCAGGGCGGCGACCACCTCGCCGATGTCGACCGGGTCCGGTGAGCGCAGCAGCCGGCGCAGTTCGTAGTTGTGGGTGGCGGTCACCACGGCGGCGAACCGGATCGCGGTCAGCGTGGGCTCGTCCGGCAGCCGTTGGCGCAGGTGGTTGCCGAACAGCCGCTCGTACCGGCTGATTGTCACCAGCTCCCGATCCCGCAGCTCCGGCGTCTGCCGGACGACCCGGTCGCGCAGCTGCACCACCGCCAGCCGGTCCCGGAACCGGCGGAACACCATCGTGGCCGCCTCGCAGACGGCTTGGTAGGGATCGCCGTGGTCGTTGTCCAGGAACTCGCCGATGGCCGCCAGCAGATCGTCGTGATCGGCGAAGATCACGTCCTCCTTGGACCGGAAATGCCGGAAGAAGGTGCTCCGGGACACCCCGGCCGCCTCGGCGATCGCGGTGGCGGAGGTGGCCTGGAAGCCCTGCTCGGCGAACATCCGGACGGCCACGTCGGCGACCGCCACCCGGGACAACACGCCGGGCCGGGGCGAGGGCGCATCGAGGTCCGTCACCCCCTCAACCTACGGGGACTGACACCGGGTCTCAGCCCGAGTTGCCGGTGTCCGCGCGCCGCCGACCCGACCGCATAACGCCACTTGCGGGGTCGGCTCCGCTACCGTTGTGCGCATCCGAACGTCGGGCGGATCCACCAGCCGCAGCGGCCTCAACGGCGAAAGGGCAGGCGAACTCCCCGCAATGGCCGACTCACCACCCGGCTCGCACATGGTCGAGCTGATCCGCTCGACCGTCCCGCCCATCCATCCCGGCGGCCGGCCGATCGTGCTCGGGGCGGCCGCGGCCACCCTGGCCGGCCGGCTGATGCTGCGGGCGATCGGGCTGCGCCGGGCCGGCCGGGTCGTCACCACCGCCGGGCTCGCCGCCACCGCGGCGTCGGCGGCCTTCTTCCGGGTGCCGGCCCGGGTCCCGCCGCCGGACCGCGACCTGGTGCTCGCCCCGGCCGACGGCCTGGTCAGCCTGATCACCCAGGCCCCGCCACCCGCCGAACTCGGCCTGGACCCGATCCCGTTGCCCCGGGTGTCGATCTTCCTGTCGATCTTCGACGTGCACGTGCAGCGGTGCCCGGTCGGCGGGGTGATCCGGGAGGTCGCCTACCGGCCCGGCGCCTTCCTGTCCGCCGACCTGGACAAGGCGTCGGAGGACAACGAGCGCAACTCCCTGCTCATCGACGCCACGGCGGGCGGGCAGGTGGTGGTCACCCAGATCGCCGGGCTGGTCGCCCGGCGCATCGTCTGTGACGTGCGGGCGGGCCAGGCGATCGCCGCGGGCGACGTCTACGGGCTGATCCGCTTCGGCTCCCGGCTGGACACCTACTTCCCGCCGGGCACGGTGCCGCTGGTCCGGCCGGGTCAGCGGGCGGTCGGCGGCGAGACCGTGCTGGCCCGGCTGCCCGGGACACCCTGATGGGCGGCGTGCCGGGGGTCCGGTTCCTGCCGAACGCGATCACCGTGCTGGCCCTGTGCTCGGGCCTGACCGCGGTGGCATTCGCGATGAGCGGGCAGTGGCGGCTGGCGGTGGGCGCGATCGGCGCGGCCGCCGTCCTCGACTCGCTGGACGGGCCGGCCGCCCGCTGGCTGCGGTCGCAGAGCCGGGTCGGCGCGGAGCTCGATTCCCTGTCCGACTGCATCTCGTTCGGCGTCGCACCCGCGCTGACCATGTACGTCTGGCTGCTGCGCGACGAGGGCAAGGGCTACGGCTGGGTCGTCTGCCTGCTGTTCGCGGTGTGCGCGGCGCTGCGGCTGGCCCGGTTCAACTCGCTGCTGGACGACGAACCCAAGCCCTGGGCGAAGGGCTTCTTCACCGGGGTGCCGACACCGGCGGGCGGGTTGATCGTCACCGCGCCGCTGCTGCTGACCAACCGGCTGGGCACCGACGGGCCGTGGGCCCTGCCGTGGGTGGTGTCGATCTGGATCGTGCTGATCGGCCTGCTGATGGTGTCCCGCATCCCGACGATCGCGCTCAAGTCGGTGCGGCTGCCACCCCAGCTGATCGTGCCCATGCTGATCCTGCTGGTCCTCGGGGTCGCCGCGCTCTTCTACGAGCCGGAGATCGTGACGGTCGTCGGCATGGTCGTCTACCTGCTGCACATCCCTTACGCGGTCTGGAAGTACAACCACCTGAAGAACCACCCGGAGCTGTGGCGCACGGCCGGCCGCCGTCCCCGCCGATCCACCCGCCGGGTCCGGATGCGCATCCCCCGCCGGCAGCGGGTCGCCGGGCGGTTGCCCGACGGGTCCCCCGCGCCCTACCGCCGCGGCGTCCGTTCCGGATCCGGCCGGCGCCTGTTGGACGGTCGGCGCGAGCGGCGCCGAGATGGTCCGGATGCCTGACCGTCCCCGAGCAGCCGGCCGGGCAGCCGGTTGACGCGCTGGTCCCGCGCGGGTCGCGCGGTCGACCCCGACGCCGGCGGCGGCGGATCCCGCGGCAGGCTGATGAACACCGGCGTTGAACAGCAAATTGTGGACAACTCCACCAACCCTCGGCCCGTCGCGATAGCCTTCCCGGCATGCGGGAGGACGGGTTCGAGGAACGGTTGTCGGCGGCCGAGCGGCGGATAGAGGAGGTCGCCGAGGACGCTGCGGCGGCACGGCACCTCGCCGCCGCCGGGGATCGGGATCTGGCCGACCTGACGGCCCGAGTACTGGCCACCCAGCAGGCGATCGACGGTGTCGGGGTACGGCTCACCGGCCTGGAGGGTCGGATGACCTGCCTGGAGGGTCGGATGGACAGCCTGGATGGCCGGATGGACCACCTGTCCGGTCGGGTGACCAGGCTGGAGGGCCGGGTCGACGCGAACACCGCCGAGATCAAGGCCAACACCGCGGCGATCAACAACCTGAGCGTCCAGACGGGCGAGCGCTTCGCTCAGGTCGACCGGCGGTTCGTCGCGCTGGAGACCAAGGTCGACAACGGCTTCGCCGACGTCCGCGGCGGGCTGGACCGGACCGGCGCCGGCCTGGACCTGATCGTCAAGCTGCTGACCCCCGGCGAGGGGCCCACGCAGGGTTGAGTCCCCGGGGGTCAGACCTCGAAGCCGAGCCGGCGGGCCGAGCGGGTCTTCTGCCGGCTGGTCCGCAGCCGGCGCAGCCGCCGGACCAGCAACGGGTCCTCGGCCAGTGCCGCGGGGTTGTCGATGATCGCGTTGAGGACCTGGTAGTAGCGGGTGGGCGACAGGTCGAAGCGTTCCTTGATCGCCTGTTCCTTGGCCCCGGCGTACTGCCACCACTGGCGTTCGAACGCCAGGATGTCCCGGTCCCGGCGACTCAGACCCGACCCGGCCTCGGCCGCGCTGTCCCCGCTCGACTGGGGCGCGGCAGCGGTATCCACCCGGGACCTCCCGATTCGGCACGTTCGCGGCAGCCGCGACCGCGGCTGTCATCTCCGCGGTCCATTGCAACACGCCCGGGCCCGCCCACCCGGGCGATGACCTGGGCGTGTCCCGGGTTCAGCCGGTGGTGTCGGCCGCCGAATCCGCGGCCGCCGCCCCCGAGTCCGTGGTCGCCGCGCCGGGCTGCGCCGAGGCCGTGGTGGGCGCCGTCGTGGACGGGCTGGTGGCGGTCGCCTCCGACGAGCCGGTGGTCGGCGCCGATGTGCTGGTGGTCGGCGGGGTCGAGGTGGCCGTCGAACCGGTGGTGCTCGGCTCGGTCGTCGCGGACGTGCTCGCGGAACTCGATCCGGACGACGGCGCGGTCGAGGTCGGCGACTCATCGCCGCCGCGATCGCCGCCCAGCACCGAGAACCCGGACGACCCACCGGAGATCGGGCTGCCGGTGACGGCCTCGACCACGGTGACGGCGCCCAGGGCACCGGCGAACACGGCCACCGAGGCGGCCAGGCCGACCAGCATCCAGCGCAGCCGACCGGGTCGGGACCACCACCCCTGGCGCTGGGGCGGCGGCGAGGCCGGCGAGGCGGGGCGGCCGGTGAACGAGGATGCGATCGGGGCTCCCGCCGGTGCGTGCAACGCCACCCGATCCAGGTCCTGCCGGGTCACCGCGGTCAGCAACGCCGTCTCGGCCTCGTCAGCCGACCCGCCGGCCCGCACGTGCTGCACCGTCAGCGCCACCCGGCGGCGGGTGAGCAGCAGCGAGTGGCCGATGACGGCGCTGCCGACCACCGAGACCACCGACGCGATGGCCGCGCCGACGACGGTCCCCGCCACACCGAGTTGGGCGCCGATGAACGCGGCGGCGACGGCCGCCGACATGCTGGCGACCACCTGGGTGCTGGTCAGCGCGAACTTGGGGGTGTCCTCGTCGGCGTCGTCCTGGGCGGGCTTGGCCCGCTGCTCGGGGGCGGGCGTCGGGGGCGGCGCCGTCGGATATGGCCGCGACGGGTAGCCGGGCCGTGGACCGGTGGACCGGGCGGCTCGGTTGATCATCCGGGTGTTCAGCAGCACAGTGTCGGCGTCGCCGGCCGGCCCGGGCGGGGTGGAACGTGAGGCGGGGGGTTGCATATCAATCTGTTTCGGGTCGGGTGCGGTTGCGGTCGCCCGTGCGCAACGGGCAGTTGTAAGGACGCCGACCCGACGAGCAGCGTTGACGGTTCGTGCCACCGCTCACAACACCGCTAGAGCGGAGGCCGCCGCCGGCCGTGCCCGGTCGCCGCCTCGAAGCCCTTCGCGATGGCCAGCAGCGCCCGTTCGCCACGGTGCCGGCCCACGATCTGCAGCCCCATCGGTGTGCCGGCCGCGCTGAACCCGCCCGGCACGGACATCGCCGGATGCCCGGTGACGGTGACGTGACAGACCGGTCGCATCCACCCGAGGTAGTCCGGCTGCTCCGCCCCGGCGACCGTCGACGGGTACTGCACGTCGGCGTCGAACGCCGGCAGCGGGGCGACCGGCAGCAGCAGGGCGTCGAAACCGTCCAGGAATTCCCGCATCCGGTGGAACAGCTCGGTCCGCAGCACCGCCGCCCGGCCCACCTGCGGGCCGGTCAACGCCCGGCCGGCCAGCATGTTCGCCATCAGGCTGGGCCGCACCAACTCGCCGCCGGCGTCCAGTTCCTTGCCCAGGGTGGCCTCGAACTGCCAGGCCCGCAGCACCCGGAAGCATTCGTCGGCGCCGTCCAGGTCGGGGCAGCCCTCCTCGACCAGCGCGCCGTGTGTCTCGCAGACGGCGGCGGCCGCCCGGACCATCGCCGCCACCTCGGGCTCGACCTCGACCAGCCCACCCAGATCCGGGGAGAAGGCGATCCGGGCCCCGGCCAGGGCACCCGGCGGGACGTCCGCGAACGCGCCGCCGGGCTCCTCCAGCGCCAGCGGCGAGCGGCGGTCGGGCCCGGCGATCACCGACAGCATCAGCGCCAGGTCATCGACGGTGCGGGCCAGCGGACCGGCCACGGACAACCCGGCGAACCCGTCGAGCGCCGGGTACATCGGGACCCGGCCGGCGGTCGGCCGCAGCCCGACCACGTTGCAGAATCCGGCCGGCAGCCGCAGCGACCCGCCCATGTCGTTGCCGTCGGCCAGCGGGTGCAGCCCGGCGGCCAGCGCGGCCGCCGCCCCGCCCGAGGAGCCGCCGGCCGTGGCGGACAGGTCGTACGGGTTGCGGGTGGTGCCGAACACCTCGTTGAACGTGTTCCCGCCGGCGGCGAACTCCGGGATGTTCGTCTTGCCGATCGTCACCACGCCGGCCGCCTTGAGCCGCTCGACGATCAGGTCGTCGGTGTCCGGGACCAGGTCGGCGCGCAGCCGGGAGCCGAAGGTAGTGCGGATGCCCGCCGTCAGGTGATTGTCCTTGTGCGCCATCGGCAGTCCGTGCAAGGGACCGGCGAACTCGCCCTTCGCGGCCAGCTGGTCCAGCTCGTGCGCCCGCTGCATCGCCGGCTCGGGCGCGAGCGTGACGATCGCATTGATCGCCGGATTGACCGCCTCGATCCGGACCAGGTGGGCCCGCAGCAGCTCCCGCGCGCTGAGCTGCCGGTCGCGCAGGAGGGCGACCTGCCGCCGGGCGTCGAGATAGTGCAGGTCATCGGTCATCATGGTCATCTTGCGCGACCGGTGTCGACCACGCCCCTCCTGGGCATATCCGACCGGACGAAAGGGGTCGGCATGACCGAACGCACCTCCGCGACCTCGCTGCGCCTGGTGTTGATCAGCATGACGCTGGCCAACGCGATGATCCTGGTCGACCAGACCGCGGTGCCGCTGATCCTGCCCAGCGTCATGAACACCTTCACCATCGGCTCGGGCCTGGCCCAGTGGGTGCTGAACGCGAGCCTGCTGCCGCTGGCCGGCCTGCTGGTGCTGGGCGGGCGGCTGGGCGACCTGCTGGGTCGCCGGCGCATCTTCCTGCTGGGCGCGGCCCTGTTCGGCGGCGCGTCCGCGGTGGCCGGCCTGGCTCCGGCGTTCTGGATCCTGCTGCTGGCCCGGGTGGTGCAGGGGTGCGGCGGCGCGCTGATGCTGCCGGCGACCGTGGCCATCATCAGTTCGGCCTACCCGCCGGAGGGGCGCGGCCGGGCGCTGGGCGCGATGGGCGGCACGGCGGCGATCGCCGGCGCCCTCGGCCCGACCATCGGCGGCGCGCTCACCTCGCTGCTGAGCTGGCGGGCGGTGTTGCTGATCAACCTGCCGCTGCTGCTGCTCGTCGTCTGGTTCACCCTGCGGGCCGTGCCGGCGGACCGGCGGGCCGAGGGCAAGGTGCACGTGGATCTCAGCGGGGCGTTACTGCTGTGCGTGACGCTGGTCGGGGTGGTGTTCGGGCTGTCCCAGACGGCCGTCTGGCCGATCTCCAGCCCGGGGGTCTGGCTGCCGGTGGTGATCGGTGTGGTGGCCGGGGTGCTGTTCGTGCGGCGGGAACGCCGGGCGCACAACCCGCTGATGAGCTTCTCGCTGCTGCGCCGGCACCGGAACTATCTCGGCGCGACGGTCAGCCAGGGGATCGGCGGGATGGCCGAGATGGGCCTCGGTCTGATCTTCCCGCTGCTGCTGATCCTCAATCTGCAGATGGACCCGGGCATCGCCGGGCTCGCGCTCATCCCGACCACCCTGCCGATGGTGCTGCTCGCCCCGCTGACCGGTCGCTGGTACGACCGTTCGGGCGGCCGCGCCCCGATGACCTGCGGTTTCCTGATCCTGGCCCTGTCCGGGGTGCTGCTCGCGCTGACCGTGTCCAAGGACAACTACCTGTGGCTGCTGCCCGGTCTGCTCGCCTACGGCAGCGGCCTGGCCATCGTGCTGTCGGTGAACGACCCAGTCTCGGTGGACAGCGTGCCCGAGTCCGACGAGGGCCAGGCGTCCGGGGTGTCGGCGACGGCGGAACAGGGTGGCGGCGCGCTGGGCATCGCGGTGCTCTACGCGGTGTTCCACCTGACGTTCCTGACCCGGCTGTTCCCCGACATGGACGCCGCCCCCGGTCCGGATCTGGACATGGAGACCGTGGGCAAGCTGAAGGACATCATGATCGGCGACGAACAGACCGGGCTGAAGGTCTCCGACTTCGGCGACTACGTGAACAGCTACCTCATCCCGGCCCGGGAGGCGTCCAACGTCGGGTACGCGGTGACGTTCCTGGTGGTCACCCTGCTTGCGCTGGTCGGCGCGGCGGCGTCCTGGTGGCTGGTGCGCCGACCCGTCGGATCCGGTGGCGGATGAAGCCGGGTCGGCGGGCGCATGACGACAACGGATCGAGCCTGAGGAGTCGTCGCGGGCCGATTCTCGCCGCTGTCCCGGCGCCCGGCCGGCGTCCCGCCGGCCCTCGTCGCCGCGCGCCGGGAATCGCCGGCGCGGTGTGCGCAGACGGGGCGGTGTGCGCCGACGGGGCGCGAAGCGGACCCGGCGAGCCGGTATTCCGCGAACACGGCGAGTCGGCGAGCACGGCGAGCACGGCGAGCGAGTGGCGCATGGCCGGTCTTCTTGAGCCGGGGTTGCGCCAGTGGGCCGGCCGGGCACGCCGTTTCGGGCCGCCCGACCCGCGCGCAGGGTGCCGGGCCGGACGGAAGGGTGGCCGCCACCCGGTTGTCCCGGCGCCCGACCGGCTTCGCGCCGGCCCTGTCGCCGCGCGCCGGGAATCGCCGGCGCGCAGCGTGCGCAGGCGGCGCGAAGCGGGCCGCGGCGGAGCAAGCCGGGTCCGCCCGAGCATGAGGGTGTTGGATCGGACCTGACGAGCGTTCACCGAGGAGGGCTCATGGCCACAGTTCCGTCGTATGCCTCCGGCACGTCCGAGGTGCCGTTGCTCGGCGACACCATCGGGCAGGTGCTCGACCGGATCACCGCCGAACAGCCGGACGCGGAGGCGCTGGTGGACGTGCCGACCGGCCGCCGCTGGACCTATTCGGAACTCAAGAACGCCGCCGACGAGGTCGCCCTTGGCCTGCTCGCGGCCGGCGTCGGGCGCGGGGACCGGGTCGGCATCTGGGCGCCCAACCTGCCCGAGTGGACCCTGGTCCAGTTCGGCACCGCCCGGATCGGCGCGATCCTGGTCAACATCAACCCGGCCTACCGGTCGCACGAGCTGGAGTACGTGCTGAAGCAGGCCGGCATCTCCGTGCTGGTCGCCGCGCCGTCGTTCAAGACTGCCGACTACGGCGCGATGATCGACCAGGTCCGGCCGGACTGCCCGGACCTGCGGTCGGTGGTGCTGCTCGGCTCGGTCGAATGGGATGCGCTGCTGGCGGCCGGGCGCGCCGGCGACCCCGCCGACCTGGACCGGGTCCAGGCCGAACTGTCCGCCGACGACCCGATCAACATCCAGTACACGTCCGGCACCACGGGATTCCCCAAGGGCGCCACCCTGTCCCACCACAACATCGTCAACAACGGCTACTTCGTCGGCCTGCTGTGCGGGTACACCCCGGACGACCGGGTGTGCATCCCGGTGCCTTTCTACCACTGCTTCGGCATGGTGATGGGCAACCTCGGGGCGGTGACCAACGGCGCGACCATGGTGATCCCGGCGCCGGGGTTCGACCCGGCCGCCACCCTGCACGCGGTCGCGTCCGAGCGCTGCACGTCGTTGTACGGGGTGCCGACCATGTTCATCGCCGAGCTGGCCGTGCCCGACTTCGACGACTACGACCTCTCCTCGCTGCGCACCGGGATCATGGCCGGCTCGCCGTGCCCGGTGGAGGTAATGAAGCAGGTGGTCAACCGGATGGGGATGGCCGAGGTGACCATCTGCTACGGCATGACGGAGACGTCACCGGTGTCCACCCAGACCCGGGCGGACGACTCGCTGGACCGGCGGGTGTCCACCGTCGGCCGGGTGCACCCGCACGTCGAGGTGAAGATCGTCGACCCGGCGACCGGCCGAACCCTGCCCCGGGGTGAGCCGGGCGAGTTCTGCACCCGCGGCTACTCGGTGATGCTGGGCTACTGGGACCAGCCGGACAAGACCGCCGAGGCGATCGACGCCGCCCGCTGGATGCACACCGGCGACCTGGGGGTGATGGACGCCGAGGGGTACCTGAACATCACCGGCCGGATCAAGGACATGGTGATCCGCGGCGGGGAGAACGTGTACCCGCGGGAGATCGAGGAGTTCCTCTACACCCACCCGGACATCCAGGACGCCCAGGTGATCGGGGTGCCCGACGAGCGGTACGGCGAGGAGCTGTGCGTCTGGGTCAAGCTCCGGCCCGAGGCGGCACCGCTGACCGCCGAGGCGCTCCGGGAGTTCGCCACCGGAAAGCTGGCCCACTACAAGATCCCCCGGTACGTGCTGATCGTCGACGAGTTCCCGATGACGATCACCGGCAAGATCCGCAAGGTGGAGATGCGCGAGAAGTCGGTGCAGCTTCTGGATCTGGGCGCGGCCGCGGCCATCCGCAACGCCTGACCAGCCCCCGCCCACCCCGCCCTGTCTTGCCTTGTCGGCGCCGACTTGCCTCATATGCAGGTTCTGAATCGATCCGGAACCTGCATATGAGGCAAGTCGGCGACGTCATCGGGTGGGCGCCCGGTCCGGCCCCGGCGGCCCGGCGAACGCCTGCGCCAGGCCCAGCCACTCCGCCGCGTCCGGCGACGCGACCAGGTCCAGGTCGTCCCGATGCCGGCGCCGGGTGACCAGCAGGCAGAAGTCCAGGGCCGGGCCGGTGACGTCCGGCGCCCGATCGTCGGGCCCCCAGGTCCAGGCCGTCCCGTCGGGGGCGGTCAGTTCGACCCGGAACGGCGTTGCCGGCGGCGTCCGGCCGTGGGTGCGGAACGCGTGGTCGCGGGTGGCCACGCCCAGGTGGGCGACGTGCCGCAGCCGGCCGGTCGGCGCGCGCCGCACGCCGAGCGCGTCGGCGACGTCCTCGCCGTGCGCCCAGGTCTCCATGATCCGGGCGGTCGCCATCGACGACGGGCTCATGGTGACGCCCAGCCACGGCACCCGGACCGGGCCGGCCGCGG
>JBDHZW010000038.1:0-26570 GCA_039812105.1 Nakamurella sp. | reverse complement strand
TTCATCCGCGCGGCCCCCGGGACGTCGCCGGGGTTCGGCCCGTCGGCCGGGCACTGTCGGACGTCCCGGGCATCATCACCGCCATGGACACCACTGCCCTGCTTCTGGCGGCCCTGCTGCTGGCCGCCGGCATCGGCGTCGGCTTCGCCCTGGGTCGCGCGCACCCCCGGGGCCGCGACGCCGGCGACCGGCTCGACGCGCTGTTGGCCCCGGCGTCCGACGCCATGCAGCGGGTCGAGCAGCACCTGCACGACGTCGAACGGGAACGGGCCGCGGCCTATGCCGGTCTGCGCGAACAGGTGTCGGCGCTGTACCGCACCTCGGCGGACCTGAACCAGCACACCAGGAGCCTGGCCGGGGCGCTGAGCACCCCGCAGGTCCGTGGCCGGTGGGGCGAGATGCAGCTGCAGCGGGTGGTCGAACTGGCCGGCATGGTCGAGCACTGCGATTTCGACACCCAGGTCGGCATGCGCTCGGCCGACGCAGAGGCGGCGGGCGTGCGACCGGACATGATCATCCGGCTGTCCGGGGGCCGGCAGATCCCGGTGGACGCCAAGGTGCCGTTCGCGTCCTACCTGGAGGCGGCCGACTGCCCGGACGAGCGGCGACGGACCGCGCTGCTGGCCGCGCACGCGCGGGCCCTGCGCGGCCACGTCGACGCGCTGGCGGCCAAGGCCTACTGGCGGCACTTCCAGCCGGCCCCCGAGTTCGTCGTGCTCTTCATCCCCGGCGAACCGCTGCTCGACGCGGCCCTGTCCGTGGACCCGGGTCTGTCCGACTATGCCTTCGGGCGCAACGTCGTGCTGGCCACCCCCACCTCGCTGATCGGGCTGCTGCGCACGGTCGCCCACGTGTGGCGGCAGGAGCGGCTGTCCGCATCGGCCGCGCAGATCCATGCGCTGGGCCAGGACCTGCACCAACGGCTCGGTGTGCTGGCCGGCCACCTGACCAGCCTGGGCGCCAACCTCGACCGGGCGGTGCGCTCGTACAACGGCACGGTGCGGTCGCTGGAGTCGCGGGTGCTGGTCTCGGCCCGCCGGTTGGCCGAGCTCGGCGTGACCGGTGAGGAACTCACCGGTCCGGCCCGGATCGACACCGTCCCGCTCCAGCCGACAGAGGCGACGCCCGACCATCCGCCGGACCCGCAGGACGTGACGGCGCAGGCCGCGGTGCAGCTGGAGGCGGCCGAATCGGCGTATGTCGGGCGTTTGCGCAAACGCCGACCGTGGACCGGGGAGGCTACCGTTGACGGGTGAGCACGAATACTGCGGCGCGACCGCGCCTGGCCGACGCCTCGGTGGTGTCCTCGGTGCGGGGCTGGCCGTCCTGGGCGGTGATCGTCCTGGCCCTGGCCTGCACGCTGGCCGGCGCGGCGATCGACGGCCTGACGTCCGGGGTCCTCGCCTGGGGATTGCGGATCGGCTTCTACCTGGGCGTCCTGGGCGCTGCCCTGATCGTCCGCCGGGGTTCGATCTTCACCGCGATGGTGCAACCGCCGCTGGTCCTCGTCGTCGGCCTGGTGGTCGGCGGCATGCTGTTCACCAATGCCGGCGGCCTGTACGGGACGGCGCTGCGCATCATCGCCACGTTCCCGACGATGGCCATGGGCACGGCCGCCGCCGTGCTGATCGGGCTGATCCGGATCGTCGCCCAGCCGCTGCGGGCCAGGGGCCCGAGACGGTCGTCACCCGCCCACAGCTGACCCCGGTCGAGGGGTCAGACCCGCTCCCGGACCGGCCGGCGCAGTTCCTTGGGCAGGGCGAACGTCAGCGTCTCGGTGGCTGCCGTGTACTCCTCGGCCCCCGGGAATCCACGCTCCTGCAGGTGGGTCAGCACACCCTGAACGAGGTCGTCGGGCACCGAGGCGCCGCTGGTGACGCCCACCGTTCGCACCCCGTCCAGCCACGCCTCGTCGATCTCCCCGGCGTCGTCGACCAGGTAGGCGGCGTCCGCGCCGGCACCGACGGCCACCTCGACCAGCCGAACCGAGTTGGACGAGTTCTTCGACCCCACCACGACGACGAGGTCGCACTCGGGGGCGATCTGCTTGACCACCTCCTGCCGGTTCTGGGTGGCGTAGCAGATGTCGTCGCTGGGCGGCGAGGTCATCAGCGGGAACCGCTTGCGCAGCAGGTCGACCGTGCCCAGGGTCTCGTCGACCGACAGAGTGGTCTGGGACAGCCAGATCACCCGCTCCGGGTCGCGCACGGTGACCGAATCCACGTCCGAGGCGTCGTTGATCAGCTGGATCGACTCCGGCGCCTCACCCTGGGTGCCCTCGACCTCCTCGTGACCCCGGTGCCCGATCAGCAGGATGTCGTAGTCGTCGGCGGCGAACCGGCGCGCCTCCTTGTGCACCTTGGTGACCAGCGGGCAGGTGGCGTCGATCACCCTCAGGTGCCGGTCCGCCGCCTGCTCGTGCACCGCGGGCGACACCCCATGGGCGGAGAACACGATCAACGCGCCTTCGGGCACCTCGTCCGTCTCGTCGACGAAGATCGCCCCCCGGGCCTCCAGGTTGGCCACCACGTGCTTGTTGTGCACGATCTGCTTGCGCACGTAGACCGGGGCGCCGTACTGCTCCAGGGCCTTCTCGACGGTGACGACCGCCCGGTCGACTCCGGCGCAGTAGCCGCGGGGGCTGGCCAGCAGGACGCGCCTGGGCGGCAGCGGGGTCGGCGGCAAGGTCGGCGAGGTCATGGATCAATCGTAGGTGCGCGGCCGGTCCGGCCCCGCCGGTCGAGGACCGACGTGCGGGCCGAGCGGCGAATGCGGCAGGCTGGTCACCATGGCCATCACGCTGCCCCTGCCGGTCCGCGTCGCCGCCGGCCTCGTCGCCACCGGAATCCAGGTGGTGCGCTCCCTGCCCGAGGAGATCCCGGCGATCCCGGTCGCCCTCGTCGGCAACGCCATGAAGCTGTCGATGAAGGTGCAGCAGGAGATCACCACCCTGGCCACCCGGGGCGACGAGTTGCTCGGCGGCATCATCGGCGGGAAGCCCCAGGAGAGTCCGAGCTGGGCGACCTTCGACGAGGACAAGCCCGCGCCGGCCCCACCGCGTGGACGGCCGGCCGCGCCGAGACCCGCATCACCCGCCGCGACGCCGGCGCGGTCCACGGACGCAGCGTCGACGGACACGGGACGGCCGAACCGGGCGGCCGCCCAACCCGAGGGCACCGCGGCGGACCGCCCTCCCGCGCCGGCCCCGGACGTCGCCGGGCCCCCGCCGCCCGAAGCAATCCGGGTCGAGGACGCGCAGTCGGAACTGCACACGCCGGAGGCCACGGCGATGTCGGAGACCGAGACCACCGCGACGGAAGCGGCGGCGGAGGTATCGGACGCCGTCATCGAGGCGGCCACCCACGCCGGCCCCGGGCCGGCGGGCACCGTCGCCGAGGACACCGTCGCCCAGGACACCGTCGCCCCACGCGAGGCCGGATCCGAGACCGACCCCGCTGCGGGCACCCCCGCCGAGACCACCGCGGCCGGCGAGCCGCAGGCCCCGACCGAGCCGGGGGCCGCGACGGAGCCGGACGCCCCGAGCGAGCCGGACGCCGCGACGGAGCCGGACGCCGAGGGGCCGGCCCCCCTGCCGGGCTACGACGGGATGACGTTGGCGCAGGTCAGGGGCCATCTTCGGGATCTGACCGCGGAGGATGTGTCGACCCTGCTGG
The DNA here is from genome assembly GCA_039812105.1 of Nakamurella sp. Taxonomy (GTDB): domain Bacteria; phylum Actinomycetota; class Actinomycetes; order Mycobacteriales; family Nakamurellaceae; genus Nakamurella. The sequence goes on along the minus strand of JBDHZW010000038.1, from coordinate 22,896 downwards.
CGTACGAGCAGTCCGGCGACAATCGCGCCCCCTTCCTCACGCTGCTGAGCAATCGGCTGGTCACGCTGGGCGCCGCCGAGTCGTGACTGCCGGACGGGGATGCGACGTGTCGAGTGAACGGGGAGCGGTACCGACACGCCCGTATCCGCTGCCGACGGTTCGGTCGACCCCGACTCGGCGCCGGATCCGGGGTCCGCACCCGATCGCGACGGCATGACCGCACCGGTCCGTCAGCCGCTGCCGGAGAAGGCCGGCGACACCACCCGGGAGAATCCCTGGCCGGTGCGCGCGCTGGCGCAGCGGATGACCGAGTACATCGCCCGAGCCCCGGCCGCCTGGATCGAGGGTCAGCTCGCGCAGGTCACGATGCGGTCGGGCAGCCAGATGTCGTTCCTGACCCTGCGGGACCCGGCCGTGCCGATGTCCCTGCAGGTCGTCTGCTCCCGCACCCTGCTGACCGCGATGACCCCACCGCCGACCGAGGGGTCCCGGGTGGTGGTGCACGGTCGGTTCGAGTTCTACCCGGCCCGCGGCTCGCTGACCTTCAAGGTCGACCAGATGCACCCGGTCGGCATCGGCGAACTGCTGGCCCGGCTGGAACGGCTTCGCCGGCTGCTGGCCGCCGAAGGGCTGACCGCCCCCGAGCGCAAGCGACCGCTGCCCTTCCTGCCGACCGTCGTCGGGCTGATCACCGGGCGGGCCAGCGCGGCCGAGTCCGACGTGCTGGCCAACGCCCGCGCGCGCTGGCCGGCGGTCCGGTTCCGGGTGGAGAACCCGGCGGTGCAAGGGGTTTCGGCGGTCACCCAGATGCTGGAGTCGATCGCCCGGCTCGATGCGGACCCCGAGGTCGACGTGATCATCCTCGCCCGCGGCGGCGGCAGCCTCGAAGATCTGCTGCCGTTCTCCGACGAGGCGCTGTGCCGGGCGGTGTCCGGCTGCCGGACCCCGGTGATCTCCGCCATCGGTCACGAGCCGGACCACCCGATCGTCGACGACGTGGCCGACGTCCGCTGCTCCACCCCCACCGACGCCGGCAAGCGGGTGGTGCCGGACGCGGTCGCCGAACGCCGGCAGATCGAGCAGTTGAACGCCCGGGCCCGGCGCGCGCTCACCGGATGGGTGAGCACCGAGCAGGCGCGGCTGCGCCGGTTGACGGCAGCGGCCGTGCTGGCCGACCCGCTGACGCCGATCGCCCGTCGGGAGACCGAGGTGCACCAGCTCCGCGGCCGCGGCCGATCGGTGGTGGCCGCGGGCCTGGAACGGATCGATCGGGACATCGCGCACCGCCGGGCCCAGTTGGCCGCCCTGGGGCCGGCGGCCACCCTCGCCCGCGGCTACGCGGTCGTCCAGAGCGGAGGATCCGTGTTGCGGACGGTTGCGGACGCGCCGGCCGGCGCCGACCTGCGGATCCGGGTCAGCGACGGCGCCGTGCTGGCCGTCAGCGCCGGGCCCGAGCCGGCCGCCATCGACTGACGAGGAGTGATCAATGCCCGCCGACCCCACCCGGACGACAACGAGCACCGCCGACCATGACGGCGACGCTGCGGCCAGCTACGAGCACGCCCGGGACGAACTGGCCGAGGTGGTGGCCCGGCTGGAGGCCGGCGGGCTTTCCCTGGACGAGTCGCTCACGTTGTGGGAACGCGGCGAACGGCTCGCCGCGATCTGCACGCGGTTCCTGGAGGGCGCGCGGGAGCGGGTCGACCGCGCGCTGGCGTCAGGAGCGGCCGATGCCGGTGGGGATGAGGCCGAAGCCTAGGGGGACGTCGCCCGGGTCGGCGCCCAGCTGGACGATGTGGTTGGCGGCGTCGACGAACACGACGTTCGGCTGCCTCGTCCGCGCCTCCTCGTCGGTGAGCATGCCGTAGGCGATGATGATCACGATGTCGCCCGGGTGCACGAGGTGGGCGGCAGCACCGTTGATGCCGACCTTCCCGCTCCCACGGTCCCCGGCGATCACATAGGTGCTCAGCCGGGCTCCGTTCGTCACATCCACCACGTCGACCTGTTGGCCGGTCAGCAGGTCGGCGGCATCCAGCAGGTCGGAGTCGATGGTGATCGACCCGACGTAGTCCAGATTCGCCTCGGTGACGGTGGCCCGGTGGATCTTGCCGAGCAACATCGGTCGGAACATCGTCGCCTCCCGGGTCCGGTCGGAGCTCTTGGTGGGAACCGCGGCGACGTTGCCGCGGCGGGTTCCAGTATCACGGCAGGTTGCGCCAACGTTGCGGTGAGTGTGGTCACACGATCGTGTCAGAGGGGTTCGCCACACCCGCCGCGCCGGCGCCGACGAGGTCGAACGCCGGTGTCAGACCCTCGTGGCACCGTGCTGCTCACCACGCCCCCACAAGGGGATGAGCAGCGATGCCCGACGCCGATCAGTTTCGAGCTTCCGGCGTCCGGCGAACGCGGTCGAGACGGTCAGCCGCGCCCGACGAACGGCATCTTGGTGGCCATCACGGTCATCGCCGGCACGTTCGCGTCCAGCGGCAACGACGCCATGAACGCCACCGCCCGGCCGACGTCGCGGACGTCCATCTGCGGCTCGACGATCACCGCACCGCTCGGCTGCGGCGTCCCCTCCTCCCACCTCGCCGTCAGGTCGGTGGCCGCGTTGCCGATGTCGATCTGCCCGCAGGCGATGTCGTACGGGCGGCCGTCCAGCGAGATCGACTTGGTCAGGCCGGTGATCGCGTGTTTGGTGGCGGTGTAGGCGACCGCCTTGACCCGCGGCGCGTGCGCCGAGATGGAGCCGTTGTTGATGATCCGGCCGCCCCGCGGGTCCTGCCGCCGCATCACCCGGAATGCCTCGCGGGCACACAGAAACGCGCCGGTCAGGTTCACCGCGACGACGGCGTTCCATTCGGCCAAGGGGATCTCGTCGATGTCCCGGGACGGGGCGAACATGCCGGCGTTGTTGAACAGCAGGTCGACCCGGCCGAACTCGGCCACCGCGCCGTCGAAGACCCCGGCGACGGCGGTCTCGTCGGTGACGTCGGCGGGCCGCGCGACGAGCCCTCCGGGCAGGTCCGCGCCGTCGGCCACCACCGACTCCAGGGCGGCGGCACGCCGGCCGACCAGCAGCACCGTCCAGCCGTCGGCGGCCAGCGCCAACGCCGCCGCCCGCCCGATGCCGCTGCCACCGCCGGTGACCACCGCTACCCGCCGCATCGCCCGTCCCCTCGCACCGATCACCGCTGGACGCGGGACGCGTCCACCGCGTGCCCGATGCTGTCACACGGACGCAGCCCGGGCCTGTCGGACGGCCGAGGACCGATCAGCCGGCGAAGGCCTTCCGTCCGGCATCGGCGACCTGATGGTCCTCGTCCACCGTGCCCGCACTCACGCCGACCCCGCCGGCCACCGCGCCGTTGCGGTCGCGCAGCAGGACGCCGCCGCCGAAGACGACCAACCGCCCGTCGCTGGTCGACTCGATGCCGTAGAGCGCGGCGCCCGGCTGCACCAGCGGGACCAGGTCCCGGGTGTCCATCTGGAACATCACGGCGGTCAGCGCCTTGCGCTGCGAGATGTTCTCGCCGATCAGCTTGGTGTCGTCCATCGCCTCGAAGGCGACCAGGTTGCCGCCGTCGTCGACGACGGCGATGTTCATCGGCTGGCCGACCGACTCGGCCTCCGACTTGCAGGCCGTGATGATCTGTTCGGCCTGTTCGAGAGTGATGTTGCGGCCCATGAGATTCCCCTCTCTGTCATGGGATCTGCGCCGCCTCCGACCGTTTCGAGGGCGGCGCACTACCGCGGGGCGGCCCGATGACCACCCCGCCGCAGCGCCGGACGAACCGCGGTCAGAACACCCGGTTCGGGATCTGGGCCGGAGCCTCCAGCAGCTCCTCGATCTCGTCGTCCAGCCGGACGAGGGTCAGCGACGCCCCGGCCATGTCCAGCGAGGTGCAGTACTCGTTGACGTAGCTGCGGGCGACGGTGATGCCCTTGGCGGCGAGCTGCTGATGCGCCCGCCGGTACAGGATGTACAGCTCGCTGATCGGCGTGCCGCCCAGCCCGTTGATCATCAACGCGACCCGGTCGCCCGACTGGTAGGGCAGGTCGGGGACGACCGCGTCGAGCAGCAGGTCGACGATCTCGTCCGCCGTCTTGATCTTGGTGCGTTCGCGGCCGGGCTCGCCGTGGATGCCGACGCCCACCTCCATCTCGTCGCCGCCCATCTCGAACAGCGGCGCGCCCTTGGCCGGCGGCGTGCAGGCGGTCAGCGCCACGCCCATGGTCCGGGTGACGTCGTTGACCTTCTTGCCGATCCGGATGACCTCCTCGAGGCTGTCGCCCCGCTCACTGGCCGCGCCGACCGCCTTGATCACGAAGAAGTTCCCGGCCACGCCCCGCCGGCCGATCGTGTAGAGCGAGTCCTTGACCGCGACATCGTCGTTGATCATGAGGATCTCGACCTTGACCCCCTCGGACTCGGCCATCTCCTTGCCCATGTCGAAGGCCATCCGGTCGCCGGTGTAGTTGTTCACCAGCAGCAGCACACCCTTGGGCGAGGCCAGCTTCTTGGCCGTCTCGTACACGTAGTCCATCGGCGGCGCGGCGAACACGTCGCCCGGGCAGGCGGCGTCGAGCATGCCCTTGCCGACGATCATCACGTGCGCGGGCTCGTGCCCGGAGCCGGATCCCTGGACGATGGACACCTTGTCGTCCCGCGGCGCGTCGGCCCGCATGATCAGGTTCCACTCGGGTTCGTAGACGATGGTGTTCGGGTTGGCCAGCGCGATGCCCTCCAGCATCTCGGGGACGAAGGACTTGGGGTCGTTGACGAACTTCTTCACGTTCCGGTCTCCCTACTTCCAGGCCTGGTTGATCTGCTCGACGATCACGGCGACGGCCATCGCGCCGGCGTCGACCGAACCGATGCTGCGTTCGCCCGTGTAGGACGCGCGCCCCCGCTTGGCGATGAGATCCTTGGTGGCCTCGGCCGCCTCGCGGGTGGTGGTGGACACGGCGGCCAACGTCGTCGCCGCGTCCGAACCGTTCTTGATCTCCTGCTCCAGCCGGTCGGTCAGCGGGACCAGCGCGTCCAGCAGGGTCTTGTCGCCGACGTCGGACTGGCCCCGCGCCTTGATGCCCTCGATCGCGTTGCGGAGCATGGCGACGGCCTTCTCCCCGTCGATGTCGTCCGACCCGGCGGTCATCCCGGCCCGCAGGAACGCGGTACCCCAGATGGGTCCCGACGTCCCCCCGATGCGGGAGGAGATGATCATCCCGGTCTTCTTCAGGAAGGTGCCGGAGTCGGTGCGGTCGATCGAATCCCATTGCTCGAGCACCTTCTCGAACCCGCGGGCGAGGGAGTACCCGAAATCGCCGTCGCCGACGACGGCGTCCAGATCGCCGAAGTACTTCTCGTTGTCCACGGCGGTCCGGGCGATCGTCTGCACGACCAACTCCACCTGATCTTGGCTCATACCCTCACTCCTCGTGTCGAATCGTCGGTCTCAGGACAGGCAGGCGCGCAGGTCGTCCAAGGTGATGTAGTCGCCGGGCGTCGCGTTCCCCCGGTTGGCCAGCACCTCGATCGGCGGCTCCCCGGGATCGCCGAGTTCGGAGACGACCAGGACGGCCTCGCTCATGTCCTCGCCGGCGGTGTACCCGTTGACGGTGACCAGGCAGCGCAGGCCGGCCGCGTGCGCGGCCCGCAGGCCGTTGCGGGAGTCCTCCACCACCAGCGTGTCCGCCGGGTTCAGCCGCAGCGAATCCAGGGCGAGCCGGTACACCGCCGGGTCGGGCTTCTTGGCCGGCACGACGTCGCCGCAGAACAGCGGCACGCGGTCCGCGACCTCGTCGCCGACCGCCCGGCGCAGCACCGCACTCACCGATTCGCGGGCCGACGTCGAGCACACGGCGACGGTCCAGCCGGCGTCCAGCGCGGCCGGGATGATCCGGGCGATGCCGCTGCGGGGCGGTATCTTCCCGTCCGCGACCAGCCGCTTGAAATGCGCGGTCTTGGCGCTGTGCCACTGGGCCAGCAGTTCCCTGCGGGCGGCCTCGTCGTCAGGGATGCCCGCCATCTCGGTGAATCCCGGTTCGGCGAACAGGCTGGCCATCCGCTCCTTGCCGCCGCCGATGAGAACCTTGACCCCGTATTCCTCCTCGTCCCAGTGCGCCGGCACGCCGAACTCGTCGAAGGTCAGGTTGAACGCGGGCCGGTGCCCGAACCGTTCGGTATCGGCCAGCACGCCGTCACAGTCCAGCAGCAGCGCGGTCACCAGGCCCGCCCCGAACCGCCGAACAACGCGATGTGCTCGCGGGCGGTCGCGACCACCGCTTCCCGTTGCCGCCGGAACAGGGTCGGCGGGTCCCACTTGTTCGTGGCCTCGGCCTCCTTCAGCTGCTCCAGGGCGGAACGCATGTAGGCCTCCTTGATGGCGGTGGAGATGTTCACCTTCGCGCAGCCGCGGGAGATCAGGTCGCGGAACTGGTCGGCGGACAGTCCGGTCCCCCCGTGCAGGGCCATCGGCGTGCCGGTGGCCTCGACCAGGTCCGAGACCCGCTGGTGGTCCAGTCTCGGCGCGCGCTTGTACTGTCCGTGCGCGTTGCCGATGGCCGGGGCGAACACGTCCACCCCGGTGGACTTGATGAAGTCGACGGCGACCTCCAGCCGCTGCAGGTGGGACGCCTCGTCCGAGCCGACGTCGTCCTCGATGCCCTCGATGCCCTCGATCTCGCCCTCGACATGGGCCCCGTGCCGGCGCGCCTGCGCGACGACTTCCTTTGTCTGTTCCAGGTTGTCGGCGACGTCCAGCTCGTGCGCATCGAACAGCACGGAGTTCCAGCCGGCCTCCAGGCACTCGGTGATCACGTCCCGATGTGGGCAGTGGTCCAGGTGCAGGGCGACCGGGACGGTGACGTCGTGAGCCATCGCCCGGAACACCGCCAACAGCCGGTCCCGTCCGTAGGCGCGGACGGTCTTCACCGACGTCTGCAGGATGACCGGCGCCCGCTCCTGTTCGGCGGCGGCCAGCACCGCGTCGATGCTCAGATCGTCCAGGATATTGAACGCCCCGACGCCGTACCGCTCGGCGAAGGCGCGGTCCACGATCTCCTTGGTCGACACGATCGGCACCCGAGCCTCCTCGTCGATGAGGGTCCGCCCCCGGTGATGACGGCTCCGCAGTCCGGTTCACGGCCGGTCACTACGGCCATTCAATGGGCAGGGAGGCCCGGCCTGCCATGGGGTGAATCCCCCATCTCTGCCGGTGCGTGCCGCGGGTCAGCGGCGCGGACCGGGACCGGGCCGCGTGGGCTGCTCCGGGAGCCAGCCGCGGTCCAGGGCATGCACCACCGCGGCGGTCCGGCTGGGCGCCTCGGTCTTCCGCAGGACGGCCCCGACGTGCTTCTCCACCGTCTTGCGGGAGATCACCAGCCGGGCCGCCACCTCCCGGTCGGTCAGGCCGCCGGCCAGCAGTTCCAGCACCTCCCGCTCCCGCGGGGTCAGTGGCGACGGTGCCGGCTCGATGGCCGGTCCGATCGGAAAATCGGCCGCCAGCAACGTCCCCCACCCGGCGACGTGCTCGACCCCGACCTGTCCACCCAGGCCCCCGCCGGTGATGGCCAGCAACTCGTTCCAGGTGCTGGTGCCCAGCCCCAACGGATCGTGCGACGCGGGCATCGACTCGGTCGCCTCGTCCTGCACCAGCAGGCGCAACCCGCTGCCGCGGTGCACCACGGCCACGTGCAGCCGGGCCGGCCGGCCCCGCAGCGAGGCGGCTCGCCCGGCCAGGGCGACGAGGTCGGCGGCGGCCGACGCGACCTCGTCGGGCACCGGGCGGGGCTGCCCGACCTCGGTCACCAGCGTCTGCACACCGATCTCCGGTCCGATCAGCCGGTCGTACTCGCGCAACACCCCGGCCAGCGACGGCACCACCGAACCGGCCTTGACCACGGCCGCCGCCACGCTCTGGGTGAGCAGTTCGAACGCGTCGATCTCGGCCGTGGTGAACATGCGCCGGTGGCCGGCGAAGGCGACGTTCACCCCGATCACCTCGCCCCGCCACCACAGCGGTACGGCCGCGGCGGCACCACGGCTGGCCGGATGGTCGGGCGGCAGGTGGCCGGCGCGCAGGTCGCTGTAGTCGTCGATGACGACCGGCATCCGGCGGCTGACGGCCCGACCGGTCGCGCCCTCGTCCAGCGGGAAGCTCCGCCCCAACTGACAGGTGACACCGTGCTCGGCCAGCTTGTCGTACCGCCCGTGGGCGCTGTCCACCAGCGAGATGCTGCCCGCCACGGTGCCCAACAACGCCCGGCTGTGCTCCAGCAGCCGCTCGAGCACCGGGTCGACCCGCAGGTCCGAGTACAGATCGGACACCGCGAGGTCGAGGCGGAAGCGGTCCATCGACGTCCCGGTCGACGCACCGTCGTCGACGACGAGCATGCCGACGACACTAGGAGCCGACACCCGGGCGCCGCAACGGCCGGCGAACGGCCCGACCGGCGCGGCTGCCCGGTGGTCCCGGCGGCACGACGGCGGGCCGCCCGGCCTTACTGTGCTCGGGTGGACCCGATCGCCGCCCTCCGCCGCATCGGCTTCCTGCTGGAACGGGAACGGGCGCCCACCTACCGGGTGCGGGCCTTCCGCAACGCCGCCCTGACGCTGGCCGGCCTGCCCCCGGACGAGCTCGACAGTCGTACCGCCGCCGGCACTCTCACCGATCTGCCGGGCATCGGCAAGACCACCTCGGCGGTCATCGCCCAGGCCGTGGCCGGGCAGGTGCCCGACTACCTGGCCGATCTGGAGGAGCGGGTCCGGCCGCTGGCCACCGGCGGCGAGGCCATTCGGGCGCGGCTCCGCGGCGATCTGCACTCGCACAGCGACTGGAGCGACGGCGGCAGCCCGATCCAGGAGATGGCCATCACCGCCATGGAACTCGGCCACGAGTACCAGGCGCTGACCGACCACTCGCCGCGGCTGACCGTCGCCAACGGGTTGTCGGTGTCCCGGCTGCGTCGCCAACTGGCGATCGTGGCGACCCTGAACGAGCATCTGGGTGACTTCCGGCTGCTGTCCGGCATCGAGTGCGACATCAACGAGGACGGCAGCCTGGACCAGACGGACGAGCTGCTCGGCGCCGTCGACGTCGTCGTCGCCTCGGTGCATTCCAAGCTCCGGTCGGAGTCCGGCGCGATGACCCGGCGGATGCTGCGGGCGATCGCGGACCCGCACACCGACATCCTGGGCCACTGCACCGGGCGGCTGGTGACCGGCGGCCGGGGCACCCGACCGCCCAGCCAGTTCGACGCGGCCAGGGTGTTCGCCGCCTGCGCCGAGCACGAGGTCGCGGTGGAGATCAACAGCCGGCCGGAGCGGCTCGACCCGCCCCGGACGCTGCTGCGGCAGGCCGTGGCGGCCGGCTGCCTGTTCAGCATCGACACCGACGCGCACGCCCCGGGCCAACTGGACTGGCAGCAGTACGGCTGCGCCCGGGCCGCGGAGTGCGAGGTGCCGGTGGACCGGATCGTGAACACCTGGCCCCTCGACCGCCTCCTGGCCTGGACGCACCGCCACTCCTGACCCGCGCGGATCAACTACGTCCGCGCGGATCAACTCGCACCGAATGTGACGCGAGTGAAAGCAGTCAACGATTTCATCCGCGCCGGGGAAGTTGATCCGCGCGGTCGCAGGGTGAGGCCGGCTGCGACCGGAAAGCCCGGGCCGGGTGGGGGGTCAGGAGGTGGCCGGGGCCCCGTTGTCCGCCGCCACGGCGAGCGCGCGGAAGTCGTTGGCGGACGCGCTGCCGGTGATCAGGTAGGTGACGTCACCGGCCGGGCGGAGCCAGGCAACCTCGCTGCGCCGGCCGGGGACCACGGTCCAGGTCGTCCCGTCCACATCGACGACCTCGGTGGCCGACCCGACGGTGCCGAGTTCGGCCTGCTGGATCTGCGGCAGCTGACCCGCGGACTGCACCAACGTGATGAACCGGCCGTCCTCGGTGAGCCAGCCGCCGCGCACCGCCGCCGGCTGCTGGTCGCTGCCCGGGGCGGCGGTGAAGGTGAACGAGTTGGCCTGCCAGCTCTCCGGCAGATTCGCCGGGATCACCACCGGGAAACCGACCAGCGGCGCCGCCCGGGTCATGCCGCCGTCGACGTCGGCCGTCGGCGCCTGCCCGTCGCTCGGCCCGGCCGGAGCGAAGCTCGCCTGGCCGTAGAAGAACATCACCCCGAAGACCATGACGGCCAGCGCCGCCACCGCCATGGCCATGCTACTCAGGGTCTTGGGTCGGGGCGCTGCCACCGCCCCATCGTCCCACGCCGGGGTGTGACCGAAATCCGCTGTGGCCTTGTCCCACCGGCCGCGACCCAGGGCGGCCCGGGCCGATAGCGTTTGCCCCATGGCTGAACACGACGACGTGACCTCCGGATCCGACCGCGACGATGACCGCGCCGAGTACCGCATCGAGCACGACACCATGGGCGAGGTCCGGGTGCCGAAGAACGCGAAGTACCAGGCGCAGACCCAGCGGGCGGTGGAGAACTTCCCGATCTCGTTCCGACCGCTGGAGCGCTCGCAGGTCCGCGCGCTGGCGCTGATCAAGGGGGCCGCGGCGAAGGTGAACGCCTCGCTGGGGGTGATCACGCCGGAGATCGGCGCGGCGATCCAGCAGGCCGCGGGCCGGATCGCCGACGGGCAGTTCTACGGCGAGTTCCCGATCGACGTGTTCCAGACCGGCTCGGGCACCAGCTCGAACATGAACACCAACGAGGTGCTGTCCACCCTGGCCACCGAGGCGCTGGGCAGCAAGGTGCACCCGAACGACCACGTCAACGCCTCGCAGTCGTCCAACGACGTCTTCCCGACGTCCATCCACGTCGCCGCCACCGAGTCGGTGGTCAAGAACCTGCTGCCCGCGCTGGCCCACCTGGAGGCCGCCCTGCAGGCCAAGGCCGACGAGTGGGCGGACGTGGTCAAGTCCGGCCGCACGCACCTGATGGACGCCACCCCGGTCACCCTGGGCCAGGAGTTCGGCGGGTACGCCCAACAGGTCCGGCTCGGTCAGGAACGGCTGACCGCCTCCCTCCCCCGGCTGGCCGAGTTGCCGCTGGGCGGCACCGCGGTCGGCACCGGCATCAACACCCCGCCCGGGTTCTCCGCCGCGGTCATCGCCGAGCTGGCCGACGTCACCGAGTTGCCGTTCACCGAGGCCCGCAACCACTTCGAGGCGCAGGCCTCCCGGGACGGCCTGGTGGAGACCTCGGGTCAGCTGCGGACCATCGCGGTGAGCCTGACCAAGATCTGCAACGACCTGCGCTGGATGGGCTCCGGGCCGACCGCCGGGCTCGGCGAGATCGCGCTGCCCGACCTGCAGCCGGGCTCGTCGATCATGCCCGGCAAGGTCAATCCGGTGTTGCCGGAGGCGACGCTGATGGTGTGCGCCCAGGTGATGGGCAACGACGCCACGGTCGCGTTCGCCGGTTCCCAGGGCAACTTCGAGCTGAACGTGATGTTCCCGGTGATCGGCCGCAACCTGCTGGAGTCGATCAACCTGCTGGCCAACGCCAGCCGGGTGCTGGCCGACCGGTGCATCAGCGGGATCGTCGCGAACGTGGACAAGTGCCGGGCCTACGCCGAGTCGTCCCCGTCGATCGTCACGCCGCTGAACAAGTACATCGGCTACGAGGAGGCCGCCAAGATCGCCAAGCTGGCGCTGAAGGAGGGCAAGACGATCAAGCAGGTCGTCCTGGAGCGCGGGCACGTGGACAAGGGCGCCCTGACCGCCGAGCAGCTGGACGCCGCGCTGGACGTGCTGTCCATGACGCACCCCTGACGTCTCCCCCGTCCCACCGCCCCCGCGGCTCGCGCCCCCGCCGCTGCGCTGATCCAAGTCTCATCGAAACCGACAAAACGGTCTCGAAAATGGGACTTGGATCAGCGCACCACCCGGGGACGACGTTGCGGGACGGACCTACCTGGGGCCAGAGGGTATCCGAGGCCCGCGGAAGTGGCCCGGAGCCGGCGAGGTGCCCGGGGCCGGCAGGCGGGCCCGGGTCAGCGGCGCGGGCCCTGGGTGGTCGGCGGGTCGGGCTCGTCGTCGTCACCGAGGTCGGGGCGGAACCGCTGGGTCCGCGGGCCCTCGGCCGGCTCCTGACCGGCCGGCTCCTGACCGGGGGGCGGCTGACCGGTCCCGGGAGCGTCGCCGGCGAACTCCGGAGGCACGTTCCAGGTCGGCGCCCCGCCCTGGCCGGAGCCGCCCGAACCGCCCTGACCCGGCGCGCCCTGACCCGGGCCGCCCTGACCCGGGCCACCGTGGCCGGGCGCGGTCGGCGGCCCGGCCGCGCCCCGCTGTCCCGGGCCACCCTGTCCCGGCGGGATGACCTGGGTCGGACCGCCGCCGATGTACTCGGTCGGTCCCGGCGGGATGTACTGGGTCGGCCCCGGACGGTCGTACTCGGTGGGCGCGTTCGGGTCGACGCCGTACGGATGGTTCCGGCCGGACAGCAACCCGTACGGGTCGGCGCCCGGCGGCGGACCGCCCGGGGGGTTCGTCGGGGGGAGCACCATGGTCGGCGCGTCCGCCATCGGGTCGTAGCCCTGCTGACGGCTGGCCGCGTCGGCCAACTGCTTCTCCTGCTCGGCCCTGGCCTGCTCCTTGTTGCGCCGGTAGACGACGAACCAGGTGATCAGGCCGGCGATCACGATCAGCGCGAGGATCAGCCAGATCCACCAGTTGCTGCCCCCGCTGTCCGTGCCGGCGGCGGCGGCCGTGGTCGTCGGCGAGGCGGTGGTCGGTGCCGGGCTGCTGCTGGTCACCGAGGCGCTGGTCGACGTGGGCGAGGGCGTGGGCGTGGGGCTGGGCGTCGGGGTCGGCGTGGGACTGGGCGTCGGCGTGGGGACCAGCACCTGGAAGCTGGCGACGCCGACCGTGCCGGACTGGGCGCCGATCGCCTCCAGCCGGTGGGCGCCGTCCACGAAGTCGGCCGGCACCACGAAGTCGACCCGGGCGACCCCGGTCGAGTCGGCGGTGACCGGGGACAGCACGACCGGGTCCGAGAACAGGGTCAGGTTGACCTGCTCGCCGCCCTTGAACCCGGAGAAGATCACCTGCTGGGTGGCCCCGGGCGCGATCGTCGGCGACCCCACCTGCTGCACGATCGCGCTGGACGGCGTGGACGGCGCGGAACTGGACGACGCCGGCGACTTGAAGGTCAACGCCACCTTCATGTCCGCGTCGGTCTTCGTCTGGTCGGTGTCGGCGGTGAACAACGCGCACTTGTCGGGCACGCAGCCGGTGGTGGCCGACGCGTCGGCCGGCAGGGTGAGCGCGGCCTCGAACTTCCCGTCCTGACCGACGTCCTGGACCACGATCGGACCGGAGTCGGGAGTGCCGGAGACGGGCGCACCGACGCATCCGGTCAGGTTCGTCGGGGCCCGGGCGCCGGCCGGGCAGACGGCGACGTAGATGGACGCGCCGGCGGGGTAGCCCTCGCCCTCGACCGAGATCGCGGCGCCGGCGGCCGGCAGGTCGGCGGTCGGGTCGACCTTGAGCTTGAGGCTGCCGCTGCTGCTGGTGACGGTGGCGGCCGCGGCCAACCCGGCGGTCGACGACGACGACGTGGTGGCCTGGGCGGGCCCCAGCGTCACGGTCGCCGCCAGGGTGCCGGCGGCGGCCACGGCCAGGGCGAACGCACCGATTCGTGCCCGCATCATCGACGTCCCTCGATCACTCGCACCGCCGGACCCCGACGGTGCCCGGATTCTCCTGCGCGTCACTGTGCCGGGTGGTCGCGCCAGACGCACCTCGACCCGCCGCGACCGCCCCCGGCGACGGCCTGAGCGTCACGCCGAGTCCGGGCCGCGCCGGCCGATCACCAGATGATGCGGGTGCAGCCGGTGCCGGTCCAGCGGCTGTTGGGCCGTCCACAGGCCGTCGTCCCGAAGCCAGGACGCCATCCTGGACGGATCGACGAAGTCGAACCGCCCGGTCCCCGACCGATCGCGTTCGGTGATGCCCAGCACCGACACGGCGATGGTCTCCTGCCACCGGTTCCAGGTGGCCTTCCAGCGCGGTTTCGGACTCATCTCCTTGACCAGCAGGAATCCGCCCTCGGCGAGCTGCGCGGCCGCCTGGGCCAGCAGCTCCCGCTGGGCGTCGGCGGGCAGCAGGTACAGCACGTCGACGATGACGATCGCGTCCCACGGGCCGTCCGGCACCGCTCCCGACGGGGCCACCCGGAAGGTCAGGTCGGTGTCCGGCAGTCCCGCGGCCACCCGCTGGGCGAGGGCGATCTTGGCCACGTCGATGTCCACGCCGACGACCGTGCGGCGCGGCCCGGCCAGCGCCGCGTAGGTGCTGAACAGCCCGTGCCCGCAACCGATCTCCAGCACCCTTCCGGACGGCGGCAGGAAGGCCGCGACGCGAGGGAACGGCGCGCTGAACCAGCGCAGGGTGGCGTGCGCCCGGGCCGAGGCGGGCAGCCCGCGGAAGGCGCGCAGGGCGGCCCGTCCGGGGCCGGACGGGAGGCGGTCGATCAGCACCCGATCACTGTGCCGCACCCGCCGTGAGGTCCCGGAACGAGCCCAGGGTGTAACCCAGGCTCGTCACCAGCGCCCGTGTCCGCGGCGCGCAGAGCATGGCCAGCTCGTCCGGCCAGCGGTAGCCGCCCCAGTCGAACCGGGCCAGGTCCGGATCACCGGCCTCGCCCGGATGGGTGTTGATCTCGGCCGACCCGCCCGCCGTCGGTAACGCGCCGGTCAGCCGGGTGACCGCGTCCGCGAAGGCGGCGCGGTCCATCGTCCCGGCCTCGTCCAGGCCTGCGTAGCCGGTCGTCGTGCGCAGTCCGGCCGCGGTCACCCGGCGGCGCAGCCGGGCCGACAGCAGGTTCACCGCGCCGCCGACCGGCAGCAGCCGCCCGCTGCGGGGCACCCGCACGGCGGGCACGCCCCGGACGACTGCCAGCTCCACCAGCACCGACGCCACCGAGGGCCACAGGTGGGTGTGCTGGTGGGTGTCCAGGTGGGACACGGCCACCCCGGCGGCGGCGATCCGGTCCAGCTGAGCGGTGAACTCCCGCCGCACGTCATCCGGGTCGAGCCGGCCGGTCGCCCCGCGGGCGACCACCGTCCGGTACGACAGCGGGAACGCCCCGCGGCGGTCGACCAGGGTGGGGATCTCCCGGGCGGACAGCAGCGGCGGATCCTCCCCCACGACGGCCAGGTGGGCGCCGACGTCCAGGCCGGGATGATCGGTCAGCATCCGCACGGCCAGGTCGAACGAGCGGCCGACCGCCAGCAACGAGGTGGCGGTCACCACCCCGTCCCGATGACCGCGCAGCACCGCCCGGCACACCCCGTCGGTGAGCCCGAAGTCGTCGGCCGACACGATCAGCAGCGCGCTCACGCCCTCGCCCCCTTCGGCCGGAACAGCGGACCGGGCTGATCAACTCGGCGCAGAAACGGGCAAACCGGACGCGATCTGCCGAGATGATCAGCCCGGTTGCCCCGATGACCATTCACGACGGCGGGGTCTTGAGTTCGGACCGCAGCCGCATCATCTCGCCGAGCATCGTCCGGATCACCGCCGGCGAGGACAGGGTGGAGACCCCCCGGGTCCGGGGGAAGTAGTCGACCCCGATCTGCAGGATGGTGAACCCGGCGTTCTGCGCGCGGATGACCAGCTCGGCGTCGATGAACGATCCCTCGCTGGACAGCGTGACGGCCTGCAGCACTCGCCGCCGGCACAGCTTGAAGGCGAAGTTGATGTCCCGCAGCCGGGTGCCGAACGACAGCTGGATCAGCCAGTTGTAGACCCACGAATAGACGGCCCGGCGCAGGCCCTCGCCGGTGCGGTCCAACCGGTAGGCGCTGACCATGTCGGCCTCGTAGTTGCGCAGCACCCGCAGCGCCCGGACCAGCTCGATCATCTCGAACGGCAGGTCGGCGTCGGTATAGAGGACGATGTCGCCCGTCGCGGCGGCGAAGCCGCTCTTGATGCTGCCGCCCAGCTTGCGGTTGCGGTCGTGGTGCACGACCCGGATCCGCGGATCGGCGGCCACCAGGTCGTCGGCGAACTCCCCGGTCCGGTCCGTGGACGCGTCGTCGACGACGATCAGCTCGTAGTCGCCGACCTCCTTGTCCTCGACGAGCTGGTCGCAGATCTCCTTGGCGGCCCGGATCGCCCGGTGGATGTACTGCTCCTCGTTCCACATCGGGAAGAAGATCGACAGCTTCTCGAACCGCTCCGGTTCCAGTGGTAGGCCGCGCAGATGGTCGGGCGTCATGACGGTTTCGTTCCCCTCGAACGGATGCGTGCCCATGAAACCATGGGCCCGGGACGGAACCTGTGAATCCGGTGCCGGCCGGACCCGCCCGTCGCGAAGGGCGTGGCCCACGTCACCCTGTGCACCACCCGGGAGATCGATGAACGCCTCGCTGCTGGCCGTCGGCGCCGCGGCCGTCTGCTCGGGCAGCGCGGCGGTGCTGCAGTCGTCGGCCGTCGGCCGCCTGCCGACGGCGACCGCGGTGAGCGGCGGATTCGTCCTGCGCCTGGTCCGCAGTCCCCGCTACCTGCTGGCCCTGGCGTTGATCGCCGCCGGCTTCGGGCTCTCGTTCCTGGCACTGCGCAGCCTGCCCCTGTTCGTGGTCCAGGCCGGTCGCGCGTCCAGCCTGGCGGTGACGGCGGTGCTGTCGGTGCTGGCCCTGCGGGTCCGGCTGCGGCGGGCCGAGGTCCTGGCCGTGCTGGCCATCGGAGCCGGCCTGGTGATCGTCGGGTTCACCGCGGGCGACCAGTCGGCGGCCGACGTCGGTACGGCCGGCCGGCTGCTGCTGTTGGCCACGGTGCTCGCCCTGCTGCCGCTGGTCGCCGTCGTGCTGCGGATGCGGACCCCGGCGCGGTCCGGTTTGCTGCTCGGGGTCGTCGCCGGTTCGTGCTTCGGCCTGCTGGCCCTCGGCGCGCGGATCCTGCGCGGGTTCGACCCGGGCGTCCTGCTGGCGGATCCGGCGGCCTGGGCCATGGCGGTGGCCGGCGCCTTGGGCCTGCTGTGCGGGGCGCTGGCGCTGCAGCGGGCGTCCGTGGTCACCGTCACCTCGGCGATGGTGGCCGTGGAGACGCTGCTCGGGTCGGTGCTGGGCATGCTGGTCTGCGGCGACCGCCCCA
This sequence comes from Nakamurella sp., assembly GCA_039812105.1. GTDB lineage: Bacteria > Actinomycetota > Actinomycetes > Mycobacteriales > Nakamurellaceae > Nakamurella. The sequence continues at coordinate 5,782 of JBDHZW010000038.1, read as the reverse complement.
GCCCGGGGCTGGCCGTCCCCGCCGGGTTGGGGTTCGCGTTCGTGCTGGCCGGGGCGCTGGTGCTGGCCCGGTTCGGGGCCCCCGAACCGGACGCCGACGGGCACGAGGACCCGGCCACCCTGCCGATCGCCTGACCGTCGGCACCCGTCAGGTGACCGAGGTCCCGGTCGCGAACACCCAGGTGACGACGAGCATCCCGAGGAATCCGGCGGCGAGCACGACCGGACGCAGCCATCCCGGGCGCGCGTTCGCCAGCACGTGCCCGGCCGCGGCGATCACCGGGAAGGCCGCCATCACGTAGCGACCGGTGCCCATGAAGTCCTTGGTGCCCAGCAGCGGGATGAGCAGCACGACGACCGAGAAGGCCAGGTACCCCCAGCCGAACAGCCGCCACACCCGGCGCAACAGCAACACCGCGATCAGGCACATCAGCGCCTGGGCGAACAATCGCAGCGCGACGTCCACCGGCCCCTTGACCATCGTCCCGAAGAAGATCACCTTGAACCAGGTCTTCGGGCCGGTGCCCTGGTACCAGCCGGGCGCGGCCTGGACGGTGTTGAACGCCAGCGGGTCGCCGAAGTTCACCCACAGGTACAGGCACCAGCCGGCCAGTCCGAGCCCGGACAGCAGCACGCCGGCCTCGCGCCAGCGGACCGCCGGGATCGCCCGGATCAGCTCCCGCCAGCCGACATGGGCCGGCCACCACCGCGCGGGGTCGGGCGGCGCGGTACCCGCCGCCCGGCGCTGCGCCAGCAGCTCCAGAGTGCGCACCACCAGCCCGACCGCCACGGCCACGCCGACCGGCCGGCCGGCGGTGGCCAGGGCGCCCATGACGCCGGCCGCCCAGAACATGCGCCGTTCCAACAGCACGAACGGCGCCAGGGCCAGCAGCAGGAAGAAGGCGTCGCTCATCATCGGGCCGTACAGGAAGAACGAGTACGGGTACAGCATCAGCACCGCGACCGCGGTCAACGCCGCCGGGCGGGGCAGCCGCGACCACACCCAGCCGGTGAACAGCAGCACCGCCGCCAGCCCGGCGGCCAACGACACCAGCCACGCGGCCAGCCGGACATCGCCGCCGAGCAGCAGGCCGACGCCGCGAACCGTCATCGGGTAGGCGGGGAAGAAGGCGACCGACGACTGCTGGCCGGGCGTGTAGAAGTAGCCGTCGGCCGCGATGGACTGGTACCAGCGGGCATCGTCGATCAGCCAGGCGTCGATCCAGGGCCGGCTCTCGACGTTGAGGTTGGTCGGCGGCCGGTAAGCGATCGCCGTGATGGCGACCGTGGTGACGACGACGGCGAGGGCGGCCCAGATTCCGATGATCCAGGCCCACGGCGGGCGGCCCGCGGCTCCGGGCGAATCGGACGATTCGGTCGACCCCCCGACCGCGTCGGGTTCCGGCTGCTCGGTCGGCTGGGACACCCTCTCCCCTTCCGCACGCGGCCCGTTCCGGTGCGGCGTCACCCTATCGACCGAATGATCGAACCGATGTCACGCGCCGGTGTCACGCGTGCTCGGGCAGCTCCAGCAACTCGGTGACCAGGGCGGCGATCGGCGAGCGTTCGGACCGGGTCAGCGTGACGTGCGCGAACAGCGGGTGCCCCTTCAGGGTCTCGATGACGGCGGCCACCCCGTCGTGCCGGCCCACCCGCAGGTTGTCCCGCTGGGCGACGTCGTGGGTGAGCACCACCCGCGAGTTGGTGCCCAGCCGGGACAGCACGGTCAGCAGCACGTTGCGTTCCAACGACTGCGCCTCGTCGACGATGACGAACGAGTCGTGCAGCGACCGGCCCCGGATGTGGGTGAGCGGCAGCACCTCGAGCATGCCCCGCTCGATGACCTCGTCGATGACGGCCTGGGAGGCGACCGCGGACAGGGTGTCGAACACCGCCTGCGCCCAGGGCTGCATCTTGTCGTTCTCGCTGCCGGGCAGGTAGCCCAGTTCCTGCCCGCCGACCGCGTACAGCGGCCGGAACACCACGACCTTGCGGTGCGCCCGGCGCTCCATCACCAGCTCCAGGCCGGCGCACAGGGCCAGCGCCGACTTGCCGGTGCCGGCCCGGCCGCCCAGCGAGACGATGCCCACCTCGTCGTCCATCAGCAGGTCGAGGGCGATCCGCTGTTCGGCCGACCGGCCGCGCAGCCCGAACGCCTCCCGCTCGCCGCGGACCAGCCGGACCTGCTTGCCGGCGGTCACCCGGCCCAGCGCCGAGCTGGACGGGGCGACCAGCTTGACCCCGGTGTGGCAGGGCAGTTCGCGCGCGTCGTCGATGTCGACCAGGCCGGCGTGGAACAGGGTGTCGACCTGCTCGGCCGAGACCGGGACCTCGGCCATGCCGGTCCAGCCGGACGGCACGATGTCCTGCGCCCGGTACTCGTCGGCGGCCAGGCCGACGGCGGAGGCCTTCACCCGCAGCGGCATGTCCTTGGAGACCAGGATGACCCGGCCGGCGGGCCGTTCCTTGGCCAGGTTCAGCGCGCAGGCCAGGATCCGGGAGTCGTTGCTGTCGTTGCGGAAACCGGCCGGCAGCACCGTGGCGTCGGTGTGGTTGAGCTCGACGTGCAGGGTGCCGCCGGCGGTGCCGACCGGCACCGGGGCGTCCAGCCGGCCGTGCTCGATCCGCAGGTTGTCCAGCAGCCGCAGCGCCTGCCGTGCGAAGTAGCCAAGTTCGGGGTGGTGCCGCTTGGCCTCCAGTTCGCCGATCACCACCAGCGGCAGCACCACCTCGTGCTCGTCGAAGCGGGTCAGCGCCCACGGATCGGACAGCAGGACCGAGGTGTCGATGACGTAGGTGCAACGGGTCCCGGCGTCCGGGACCGGACCGGCGGCGCCGTCAACGCAGTCCTCGGTGGTTGGGGCGGTTTCTCGGGCAGACCTGCGTGTGACCACGGACGGCTCCCTGGCGGATGCGGTCGTCCGCATCCGGCTTCTCGAGGCGGGCCGGCGGTTCCCCGGGCGCCGTGGCCGGCGGCTGCCGGCGGGCGCGGGGGCCCGGTACCGGCCCCCTCATGCTCGGTGCTGTGCTGGTGGCACGCACGATTCGGGGCCTCCCGTGTGGGCATCTCGGCTCGCTGCCCACATTTCGGACGGTACCCGCGAAATCCTCGTCGACCGGCGGAACACGCAAAACAACGCGGTGAACATCAGGTTTCGGAGATGTCAACCGGTCCCGACGGCCGCACCGCGGCGGTCCCCGACGCGCGGGGCAGCACCACGGTCACGGTCAGCCCGCCACCCGGGGTGTGCGAGGCAGCGATCCGGCCGCCGTGCCCGCGGACGATGGCCGCCACGATCGACAGGCCCAGCCCGGTGCCGCCCCGTTCCCGGCTCCGCGACGGGTCCACCCGGTAGAAGCGGTCGAACAGCCGGTCCAGATCCTCGTCGGGCACGCCAGGTCCGTTGTCGCTGACGCTGACCGCGATCTCGTTCAAACCGGGCAGCACCGAGATCGTCGCGACCGTGCCCTCCGACGTGTGCGTGCGGATGTTGGACAGTAGATTGGCGAAGACCTGATGCAGGCGCAGCCGATCGCCCAGCACGTCGACGGTGTCGTTGCCGGCGGCCAGCCGCCAGACCCGGCTCGGGTCGATGACCGCGGCATCGTCCACCACCCCGGTCAGCAGCTCGCGCAGGTCGACCAGCTCGTGCCCGACGGCGTTCTCCGCGTCCGCCTGGATCAGCGTGAGCAGGTCGTCGACCAGCGCCCCCATCCGGCGCGCCTCGAACCCCATCCGCTCCATCGCCCGGTCCACCGCGGAGTCGTCCGGCAACGCCCCCGCCTGGTACAGGTCGGTGTACCCGCGGACCGCGGCGACCGGGGTGCGCAGCTCGTGCGAGGCGTCCGCGACGAACCGGCGCAGCTTGTCCTCGTTGCGCCGCCGCTCGTCCAGCAGCGACGAGATGCCGTCCAGCATGTCGTTGAAGGCGTAGCCGAGGCGGCCGATCTCGGTGCTCGGGTCCGACTCGGTGACCCGGCGGCTCAGATCGCCGCGGGCGATCGCGTCCGCCGCGGTCGCCATCGATTCCAACGGGCGCAGCTCCCGGCGGATCACCAGCCCGGCGGTGGCGCCGAGCAGCACCAGCAGCCCGGCGGTGATCAACAGTTCGGCCAGGATCAGCCGGCGCAGTTGCTCGTCCAGGTCGGCCATCGGGATCCAGGCCACCAGGTAGCCGGGCTGCCCGTTGACGCTGATGCCGCCGAAACCCATTGCCCGGTAGCGCTGGTCGCCGTTGGACGCACTGCCAACGGTGGCCTGCTCGTTCAGCCAGCTCCCGCTGCTCAGGTCCGGGTTGGCGTCCTCGTCGCTGGCCGGCGCGAGCAGCACCCGGCTGACCCCGGCGCGGGTGACGGTGGACCAGCCGACCTCGCCCTTGAGCCCGGAATCGTCGCTGAGGGTGGACTGGGCCTCGTTGGTCAGCGTCAGCTCCTGCTGGGCCCGGGCATTCGCCGCGGCCAGCGTGGTGTCCTTGGAGTTGATCGACGCCGAACGCACGACCAGGGGCAGCACGATGTCCACCGCGATCAGCGCGACCGCCGCGGTGGCCACCACCAGTGCGATGAGCCGGGCCCGCAGCGTCCACCGCCGCCGGCGCGTTCCGGCCGGGTTCGGCGTTCGCGGCGTCGCCTTCTCCGCGACCGGGATCATCTCCGCGACGGCCGGCTCGTTCCGATCGTCGGCCACCGTTGCGTTGTCGACGGTTGCGTTGTCGACGGTTGCGTTGTCGACGGCCGCGTTGTCGACGGTCCTGCCGTCGACCGGCGCATTGTCGAGCGGCGCATCGTCGGCGGGCCGTGGCGTCCGGCCGGTCCGGTCGGCACTCACCACGCTCGGCCGGCCCGGCTCACGTCCGGGGACCGCGCAGCACGTAGCCGAAGCCCCGGTGGGTGTGGATCAGCGGCTCGCCGGTGGCGTCCACCTTGCGCCGCAGGTAGGAGATGTAGGTGGCGACGACCGAGTCGTCGCCGTAGAAGTCGGTGCCCCAGACGGCGTCCAGCAGCTGTTGCCGGGACAGCACCACGTTGGCGTTGACCATCAGGTGCCGCAGCAGCTTGTACTCGGTGGGCGCCAGCTCGATCGGCACTCCGGCCCGGGTGACCTGGTAGGTCTCCGGGTCCAGTTCCAGATCGGCCACCCGCAACACCCCGTCGTCCGACTCGTCGGGCTTGATCCGCCGGAGGACGGCGGCCACCCGGGCGGCCAGTTCCTCCAGGCCGAACGGCTTGGTCACGTAGTCGTCGCCGCCGGCGGTCAGGCCGGCGATCTTGTCCGCCGGGGTGTCCCGGGCGGACAGGAAGACCACACCGGAGTCGACGCCGGCGGCCCGCACCCGCTTCATCACCTCCAGCCCGTCGAAGTCCGGCAGCATCACGTCGAGGATGATCAGGTCGGGGTGGCTGTCGGTGGCGATCCGGACCGCCTCCCGCCCGGTCCCGGCCACCGCCACCTGGTACCCGAGGAAACGCATGGACGTCGCCACGATGTCCTGCAGCGACGGCTCGTCATCGACCACCAGCAGCCTGGCCGAACCACTCATATCCTTGCGTCCCCTCGTTCACCCGCCGCGGCAGGCACGGCCCGGCGGCACAGTTCAGCGCATTCGCATCCGACAGAGCGCAAGAATCCCATGTGAGTGGAGCATGAGCGAGGATTCGCCGAGCGAATCGTCAATACCGGGCGTCGCGCCCGGAAGGGGCGCGGAGCCTGCGAGGGACCCGTCGGGCGCGGCCGCGAGCGAGGCTTGCCGAGCGAACCGTCGATACCGGGGCGCCGCGCCCGG
>JBDHZW010000037.1:0-26659 GCA_039812105.1 Nakamurella sp. | reverse complement strand
CTCAACGACGGACCCCGGGTGCACGACGACTACCTGGTGCATGCCCGGACCTCCCGCCGGCTGCCCGGCACCGGCGACCTGGACGTCACCGCCTTGATCCGTGCCGCGGTGTCCGCCGGGTTCGCCGGACCCTGGTGCGTCGAGGTCAACACCCCGCAACTGCGGGCCCTCCCGGTGAACGAGATCGCCCGACGCGCCGCCGATTCCGCCACCGCGGCACTGGCCGCTGCGGGCGTCGCGGGCGGCGGCCGCGGTTCTTTGAGACCCTGACCGTCGTGAGGACGCAGGTGTTCGACGACGCGGACGCCGCCGTCGCCGGGGTCGCCGACGGATCGACGGTGTTGATCGGCGGGTTCGGGATGGCCGGCATGCCGGTGGTGCTGATCGAGGCGCTGATCCGGCAGGGCGCCGGCGAGCTGACCGTGGTCAGCAACAACGCCGGCAACGGTGACTCGGGTCTGGCCGCGCTGCTGGCCGCCGGCCGGGTCCGCATGATGATCTGCTCGTTTCCCCGCCAGCACGACTCCTGGGTGTTCGACGGCCTCTACCGGGCCGGGAAGATCGAGCTGGAGCTCGTCCCGCAGGGCAACCTGGCCGAGCGGATGCGGGCCGCCGGGGCCGGCATCGGCGCGTTCTACTGCCCCACCGGGGTCGGCACCCCGTTGGCGCAGGGCAAGGAGACCCGCACCATCGACGGCCGCGACTACGTCCTGGAATACCCGATCCACGGCGACGTGGCGCTGATCGCGGCCCACCGGGCCGACCGGATGGGCAACCTCACCTACCGCAAGACCGCCCGCAACTTCGGCCCGGTGATGGCCACTGCCGCCACCACGACCATCGTCCAGGTATCGCAGGTCGTCGAGACCGGCGCCATCGACCCCGAGACCGTCGTCACCCCGGGTATTTTCGTCAACCGCGTGCTCGACCTGAGCGCGTCCGCCGGGACGGAGCAGTCCACATGACCGGGATCGGAACGATCGAGCAGCTCGACCGCGGCCCGCGCAGCACGGTCGAGATCGCCCGGGCGGTGGCCGCCGACATCCCCGCCGGCTCCTACGTCAACCTCGGCATCGGGCTCCCCACCACCGTCGCCGACCACCTGGCCCCGGACGCCGGCGTGGTCTTGCACACCGAGAACGGGATGCTCAACATGGGCCGAGCGGCCCATGACGACGAGATCGACCAGGATCTGATCAACGCGGGCAAGATCCCGGTCACCGAGTTGCCCGGCGCCTCGTACTTCCACCACGCCGACTCGTTCGCGATGATGCGCGGCGGCCATCTGGACGTCTGCGTGCTGGGCGCCTTCCAGGTGTCCGAGCACGGCGACCTGGCCAACTGGCACACCGGCGCTCCGGACGCGATCCCCGCGGTCGGCGGGGCGATGGACCTGGCCATCGGCGCCAAGTCCGTGTTCGTGATGATGACCCTGTTCGCGAAGGACGGTGCGGCCAAACTCGTCCCGGTCTGCACCTACCCGCTGACCGGGATCGGCTCGGTCAGCCGCGTCTACACCGACCTGGCCACGATCGTCGTCGGCCCGGACGGCGCGGTGGTGACCGAAACCTTCGGCGCCACCGTCGACGACCTGCAGCGCCGCGTCGCCGTCACCCTGCACCGGGTCTGACACCCGGTGCCCGACGGCGCCGGCCGGGTCCGGGCGCCTGCGGCGGGGCGTCCGGGCCGGCCGGTCCCTGCGCTGATCCAAGTCCCACTTCGGGCGCCGAAATGTCCGGTTCGGTGGGACTTGGATCAGCGCAGCAGCGGCGACCCCCGGTGGTCGAACGGACCGGCTCGCCGACGAGAGTCGTTACCCGGCCAGCGCGTCCGCCTGGGCGATGTAGGCGGCCTCGGCGTCCGCCGCCGACATGCCCTTCACCCTCGCCCAGGCGTCGTACTTGGCCCGGCCCACCGGATTCGTGAAGCCGGGCCGCTTGCCGCTGACGTCACCGGCGGTCGCCTGCTTGTAGAGGGCGTACATCTTCAGCTTCGTGTCGTTGCCCGGGTCCTTACTGAGCCCGTTGACCCGATCGACCGCCGCCTGGAAATCCGCGCTGATAGCCATAGGCGCAGGTCTATCCCGGCGGGGGCCGGCCGTCAACACGAACGGGGCGGCCGCCGCCCCCAACGACGCGCATCGATGTGCCGGTTCCAGACCCAGGGGACGAGCCCGATGAGGCGCCGAAGCCCGCCGCCCACCGGGCTGATCATCTCGGCAGAATCCGCCTGATTTGTCCGATCCGATGCCGAGATGATCAGCCCGCTCGTCCCTGGACCGTCTGGCGGGGCGAAGTGGCAGACTGCCCGGGCAGGGGCAGCGCCGTTCAAGGGAGAGCGATGACCACGCCGACGACAAGCGAGCACCGGTTCGCGGGACGGACCGCGATCGTCACCGGGGCGAGCCGCGGGATCGGGCTGGCCATCGCCCGGCGCCTGGTGGACGACGGGGCCCGGGTGGTGCTGACCGGCCGCCGGCCGGAGCCGCTGGCCGAGGCGGTGGACTCGCTGGGCGGGGAGGCGGTGGCCGCCGGGGTCGCCGGGCACGCCGACGACCCTGATCACCAGGACGCGACCGTGGCCCGCGCGCTGGAGGCGTTCGGCAGCGTCGACCTGCTGGTGAACAACACCGGCATCAACCCGGTGTACGGGCCGCTGATGGGCCTCGACCTGGACGCCGCGCGCAAGATCGTCGACGTCAACTGCATCGCCGCGCTGGCCTGGGTGCAGCGGGTGCACCGCGCCTGGATGGCCGAGCACGGCGGCGCCGTCGTGAATGTCGCCTCCATCGCCGGACTGCGCGCGGCACCCGGCATCGCGATGTACGGCGCGAGCAAGGCGATGCTGGTCCACCTGACCGAGGAGTTGGCGGTCGAACTCGGGCCCGGCATCCGGGTCAACGCCGTCGCACCGGGCATCGTCAAGACCAAGTTCGCCACCGCGCTGTACGAGGGGCGGGAGGACCGGGTGTCCGCGGCCTACCCGCTTCGCCGGCTCGGCGTGCCCGACGACGTCGGCGGCGCCGTCGCGTTCCTGCTCAGCGACGACGCCGCCTGGATGACCGGGCAGACGCTGGTCGTCGACGGCGGTGTGCTGATGACCGGCGGGATGGCATGAGCGAGCTGCCCGGCCTGGACCTGGCCGCGCTCAGCGCCTGGTTCGCCGGGCAGGTGCCCGGCGCGAGGCCGGACCTGCGCGCCGAGCTGATCGCCGGCGGAAAGTCGAACCTGACCTACGCCGTCACCGACGGCACCGGCCGGTGGGTGGTGCGCCGGCCGCCGCTCGGGCACGTGCTGGCCACCGCGCACGACATGAGCCGGGAGTACCGGGTGATGTCCGCGCTGCAACCGACGGCGGTGCCGGTCCCCCGCACCGTGGCGTTCTGCGCCGACCAGGACGTGCTGGGGGCGCCGTTCTACGTCATGGAGTGGGTGGCCGGCACGCCGTACCGCACCGCCGCCGAGCTGGCCGCGCTCGGGCCGGACCGCACCCGGACGATCGCCGACCGTCTCGTGCAGACCCTGGCCGATCTGGGTGCGGTCGACCCGGCCGCCGTCGGGCTGGCCGACTTCGGCCGTCCGGAAGGCTTTCTCGGCCGTCAGGTGCAGCGGTGGCACCGGCAACTGGAGGCGTCCAGGTCGCGGGAGCTGCCCGCGGCCGACGAGCTGTACGCCGCCCTGTCCGCCGACGTGCCGGCCGAATCGGCGGCCGGGATCGTGCACGGCGACTTCCGGCTGGACAACGTGCTCGTCGACGCCGACGACCGCCCGGTGGCGGTGATCGACTGGGAGATGGCCACTCTCGGCGATCCGCTGACCGACCTGGCGCTGATGGTCGTCTACCAGCGGCTGGGCGGGCTGCTCGGTGACGTGGTCGCCGACGCGTCGAGCGCCCCGGGGTACCCGACCGAGGAGCAGACGCTGCAGCGCTACGTCGCCGCGACGGGGCGCGACCTGCCCCGGTTCGGCTGGTACCTGGGGCTGGCGTCGTACAAGCTGGCCGGGATCGTCGAGGGCATCCACTTCCGGCACGCCCAGGGCAAGACCGTCGGGCCCGGCTTCGAGGGCGTCGGCGCCGTGGTGCCGCCGCTGCTGGCGGCGGGCCTGGCCTCGCTGAAGGAGAGCGCCTGATGGACTTCGGCTACGACGATCGAACACTCGAGCTGATCGACACGCTGCGCCGCTTCATGGCCGACGTCGTGCGTCCGGCCGAGCCGGTCTTCCCCGAACAGCTGGCCGCTCTCGACGACCGGTGGGCGTGGGACTCGGTGCCGATCATGGCCGAGTTGCGGAACAAGGCCCGGGAACGTGGCCTGTGGAACCTGTTCCTGCCCGGCGCGGCCGGGGCCGGGCTGACCAACCTGCAGTACGCACCGCTGGCCGAGATCACTGGACGGAGCATGCATCTGGCCCCGCCCGCGCTGAACTGCGCGGCCCCCGACACCGGCAACATGGAGGTGCTGGCGGCGTTCGGCACGCCGGAGCAGAAGCAGCGGTGGTTGGCGCCGTTGCTGGACGGACGGATCCGGTCGGCGTTCGCGATGACCGAACCGGACGTCGCCTCCTCGGACGCCACCAACATCGCGACGAGCATCGTGCGGGACGGCGACGAGTACGTCATCAACGGGCGCAAGTGGTGGATCACCGGCGCGATGAACCCGAACTGCCGGATCTTCATCGTGATGGGCAAGACGGACCCGGACGCCGACCGGCACCGGCAGCAGTCGATGATCCTGGTCCCGCGGGACACCCCGGGCCTGACCGTCGAGCGGGGCATGGAGGTCTTCGGGTACGACGACCACGAGCACGGCGGCCACGCCGAGCTGACGTTCACCGACGTCCGGGTGCCGGCCGCGAACCTGATCGGCGGCGAGGGCGACGGGTTCGCCATCGCCCAGGCCCGGCTCGGTCCCGGCCGGATCCATCACTGCATGCGGGCGATCGGCATGGCCGAACGGGCGATCGAGGCGATGTGCGCGCGGGCGTCGTCCCGCGTCGCGTTCGGCAAACCGCTGGCCGCGCAAGGGGTGGTGCGGGACTGGATCGCCGAATCGCGGGTGCGCATCGAGCAGTTGCGGCTGCTGGTCCTCAAGACCGCCTGGCTGATGGACACGGTGGGCAACAAGGGCGCGCACACCGAGATCCAGGCGATCAAGATCGCCACCCCGTCCACCGTGCAATGGATCCTGGACAAGGCCATCCAGGTGCACGGCGCCGGCGGCTTGTCCCAGGACTTCGACCTGGCCGGCGCCTACGCCGGCATCCGCACCCTGCGCTTCGCCGACGGCCCGGACGAGGTGCACAAGCAGGCGCTGGCCCGGGCCGAGTTGGCCCGGCAGGCAACGACTCTCCGATCCGGGTAGGCTCACCGGGAGGCCCGTCAGGCGGCCCGGCTCGGGTCGTCCGGCGCGGTCGCGGCCGGCCGGAAGCCCTTGACGGTCAGGTAGATGCCGAGCGAGAACTCCCAGACCGCGATCGGCAGGGCGGCCAGCGCGGCGACCGGGGCCATCCGGTCGACGGCGCCGAAGAAGACGGCGATGTCGCAGGCCAGCAGCAGCGGCGCGCCGATCAGCCCGACGAGCGGCAGCACCCGGGGCACCAGGCCCGACCGGTACAGCACCGAGCCCAGGAACAGCGCGTTGAAGACGGGCATCAGGCTCTGGCTGAGCAGGAACGTCCAGCCGTACATCGTGGTCAGGACCGCCCCGGTGGTGGCCGCCGACGACGCGTCCTGACGAAGCGAGACCATGGTCAGCACGCCGATCGCCCCGACGATGATCAGCGTCCCCTCGACCGTGCGGGAGGTGACGAAGCCGATCGCGGCGGTCTCGTTCCACCGGCGGAGCACCGGATAGAGCACCACGGCGGTGCCGATGCAGGCCAGCGCGACGATCACCTCGGCGAACGCGCCGATCAGCACACCCCGGTCGCCCGCCGAATCACGTTGGTACAGGATCAGTGTCGGCATGGAAACGAAGGTGACCAGGTACAGCAGGCCGGCCAGGCGGGCGGTTCGCCGCAGCGGATCGCGGGTGGGCCGGGTGGTGGTCGAGGTGATGGTCATGGCTGGTTCCCTTCGGCTCGGGGGGCTGGTTCGGGGTCGAGTCGGGCGACGGACAGCAGCGGCAGGCCGAGGTCGCGGATCGTGCCGAGCACACCGTGCAGGGCGGCCTGGTCGGTCACCGGACCGCGCAGCACGGTGGTGCCGTCGGCGGTCCCGTCCCCTTCCACGGTCAACATCAACGGGTGGAACCGGTCCGCCCACCGCGGATCGAGCCGGGCGCCGAGGCGAACCTCGTAGCCGGTCGTTTCGGGCCCTGCCATCGGATCTCCTCGCCTCGGGTGCGGACGGGAGAAAACCTATGAAGCGAGGGGGTGACCGCGGATCACCACGATTGGTGATTTCCGGTGGTGAGCGCGGCTACCGCAGGCCGAGGTCGGCGGCCCGGCGGACCGCGGCTCGCCGGTTGTTCACACCCAGCTTGGCGTAGATGTTCTTGGTGTGGGTGCGCACCGTGTTCACCGACACGAACAGGGTGCGCGCGATCTCCGGCCCGTCCAGGTCGGTGCCGAGCAGCCGCAGCACGTCGAGTTCGCGGGCGCTGAGCGGGTCGATCAGCTCCTCCGCCGGCCGGTCAGCGGACGCCGCCGACGCCAGCAACCGGCCGGCGTAGCCCGACTCATCCTGTCCGGCAACACTATTCAGCAGCCCGAGCAAGGGCGGGCCCTCGTCGAGGAAGATGCGCACGTGGCCCGACGGCTCGGCCAGCCGCAGCGCCTCGCGCAGCGCGGCACCGGCGGCGGGCCGGTCGCCGCGTGCCTGCCGGGCCAGCGCGGTCGCCACCAGCGCGGCGATGACGGCGCCGACCCGGCCGCCGTCCTCGGCGGCGCCGCGCACCCGCTCCAGCAGGGCCTCGGCCGCGGCCGTGTCCTTCGCGCGATCGGCGGTGACCAGCGCCCGGGCCAGGGTGAGGTGTTCGAACTCGCGCAGGTACTCCGGGTGGTCGTCGACGGACAGTCCGCGCTCCCGGGCCCAGGCCAGGGTGCTGGCCGACCGACCGTGCCGGGTCCAGATTCGGGCCCGTTCCGCGGACACCGGTCGCACGTCGGGAAACATGTCCGGGTTGTAGACCCGTTCCGCCTCGTCGAACCGGACAATGGCACCGTCCGGATCGGACTCGGCCAGCCGCAGGCGGGCCCGGACAACCCTTGACCGGTAGGGGTTCTGCGGCAGGCCCAGCCGCTCGCCGAGTTCGGCGGCGGCGGTCAGGTGGCGCCGGGCGGCCGGCAGGTCGCCGCGTTCGACGAGCACGCCGGCCAATCCCACGTGCAGGTCGGCGGCGCCGCGCAAGGCCGGCCCGCCGTCGGGGCACACCAGTCGCATCGCCCGCCGGTAGGCGTCGACCGCCTCGTCGAGACGGCCTTGGGCGATGCGGATGTCGGCCATGGCCAGCGCGCAGCCGGTGATGTCGGCCAGGTGCCCGGCCCGCTCCAGCTCGGCGGCGCACCGCGCCCACCACCGGTAGGCCGTGTCCAGGTCGGCGTCGCGCCAATGGGCCAGGCCGAGCAGCCCGGCGGCCGAGCCGCGGCCGATGTCGTTCCCCGGGCCGGCCAGGTCGAAGGCGGCGTGGGCGTGCGTCATCGTCGCCGCGACGTCCCCGCGCACGTGCGCCTGGCCGGCCCGGTACAGCTCGATCGCGCTCGGCAACTGCCCGAAGGCCTCCTCGTCCACCACGACCATCCCCGCCCGGTCACCGGGGGCGGCGCCCAGCCACCGCTCGGCGTCGCGCAATCGCCTTTCGACGCCGTCGATCTCGCCGTGGATCATCGACGACGCGGCGTACCCGACGCTGAGCACCGGCCGGCCGCGCACCACGTCGTCCGGCAGCGCCTGCAACCAGCGGCGCATGGTCGCCTCCTGCCGGTTGCGTTGCAGCGCCGGCAGGCTCAGTTCGATCAGCGCCGCGGCCCGGCCGACGTCCCCGCCGGCCAGCGCGTGCTCGACGGCGCCGGCCCGGTCACCGTTGGCCTCGTACCACTGCGCGGCCCGCCGGTGCAGCTCGGCGACGACGCCCGGCCGCTCGTCGTGCAGGTGGGCGCGCAGCACGTCGGCGAACAGCTGGTGATAGCGGTACCACCGCCGCCGGTCGTCGAGCGGGATCAGGAACAGGTTGCCCCGGTCGAGCAGCTCCAGCATCGATCGGCCGTCGACGTGGCCGGTGACGGCGTCGGCCAGCGCGGCGTCCATTCGATCGAGAATGCTGGTTTCCAAGAGAAAGTCGCGAACCAACGGGGGTTGGCGGTCGAGCACCTCCTCGATGAGATAGTCGACGATGTAGCGGTCGTCGCCGGCGAAGTCGGCGATGAAACCGGCCAGCTCGACGCCGTCGGACCGGCCCCGCATCGACAGGGCGGCCAGCTGCAACGCCGCGATCCACCCCTCCGTCCGCCCGTCCAGCGTGGCGACGTCCGCCTCGGACAACGCCAGCTCCATCGAGCCGGTGAGGTATTCGGCCGCCTCGGCGAGGCTGAACCGCAGGTCGGCCGCCCGCACCTCGACCAGTTCCCCGCGCCCGCGGAGCCGCGCCAGCGGCAGCGGCGGATCGGACCGGCCGGCGAGCACCAGGTGGATCCGGTCGGGCAGGTGATCGAGCAGGAACGCCAGTCCCGTGTGCACGTCACGGGACTCGATGACGTGGATGTCGTCCAGCACCAGCACGACGTCGTCGGGCGCCGCCGACAGATCGTTGATCAGCGCGATCAGATCCGTCTCGGTCGGGGCGCCGGCCGCCGACGGCACCGTCGCACCGGCGTCGGGCACGACCGTTCGCAGGGCCGCCACCACATACGACCAGAACAGCGTCGGGTCGTTGTCCCGCTCGTCCAGCGACAGCCAGGCCACCGCCCGGGTTCCGGTCAGCGATGCCAGCCACTGGGTCAGTGCCGTCGACTTGCCGAACCCGGCCGGCGCGGACACCAGGGTCAGGGCCGCGTCGAGGCCGCGGTTCAGGGCCTCGGTCAGCCGGGGCCGGGCCACCAGGCCCTCGCGTCGTCGAGGTGCGTGCAGCTTGGTGGTGAGCAGCGGAGTCGCCGTCATGCTCACTCCCCTTCGCGGACGCAATCGCCCGCCAGCATCCCAGGCCAGGGCGGCGCGAGCGAGATCACACGCCGAAACGGACTGACATCGTCCGCTTCAACCGTTACCCTTGACGAAGTGGACACACATGGTCCATTTCTTGAGTCGGTGAGAGACGGAGTGGATGACGATGGTGACCACACAGCTGGAGGTCGGTGATCGCACCGCGCCGGTCTGGGCGGGTCGCGGTGACCCGTCCGCGCACGCGATGCGCTGGTGGGTGCTGGCCGTGCTGGGTCTGGCCCAGTTGACGGTCGTGCTGGACGGCACGGTGGTGAACATCGCCCTGCCCACCGCCCAGGCGGACCTGGGCTTCAGCAACGACCAGCGGCAGTGGATCGTCACCGCCTACGCCCTGGCGTTCGGCAGCCTGCTGCTGCTCGGCGGCCGGCTGGCCGACCTGCTCGGCCACAAGCGAATGTTCCTGATCGGGCTGGTCGGCTTCGCCGCCGCCGCCGCGGCGGGCGGCGCGGCGAACGGCTTCGAGATGCTGGTGATCGCCCGGGCGGTGCAGGGCATGTTCGGCGCGATGCTGGCCCCGGCCGCTCTGTCGCTGCTGACCACCACGTTCACCTACGCGAAGGAACGCTCGAAGGCGTTCGGCGTGTACGGGGCGATCGCCGGCGGCGGTGCCGCGATCGGGCTGCTGCTCGGCGGCGTGCTCACCGAGTACCTGTCCTGGCGCTGGTGCATGTATGTCAACCTGATCTTCGCCGGGGCCGCGTTCGTCGGCGGCCTGCTCTGGCTGCGCAACAGCGTCGCCCAGCACCGCCCACGGCTGGATGTGCCCGGCATCCTGCTGGTCTCGGCCGGCCTGTTCTCGGTCGTCTACGGCTTCTCGCACGCCGAGACCGCCGGCTGGACCGACCCGGTGACCGTCGGCTTCCTGGTCGCCGCCGCGGTGCTGCTGGCCGCGTTCGTGCTCGTGCAGAACCGGGTCGCGCATCCGGTGCTGCCCATGCGGATCCTGCTCGACCGGTACCGCGGCGGAGCGCTGGTGGCGATCCTGATGACCGGCGCCGGCATGTTCGGGGTGTTCCTGTTCCTGACCTACTACCTGCAGCAGAACCTGCAGTTCACCGCCGTGCAGTCCGGCCTGGCGTTCCTGCCGATGACCGCCGCGCTGATGACCGGCGCACAACTGGGCACCATCGTGCTCGCCCCGCGGGTCGGACCCCGGTTCATCATCGCGCCGGGCCTGTTGCTGGGCGCCCTGGGCATGTGGATGCTCACCGGCATCGACCTGAACTCCACCTACCTGAGCACCGTCCTGCCGGCCACCCTGGTGTTCGGCGCGGGTGTCGGGCTGGTGTTCTCCTCGGCGATGAACCTGGCCACCGCCGGGATCGCCGCCGAGGACGCCGGCGCCGCGTCGGCGACGGTCAGCACCGCCCAGCAGGTCGGCGGCTCGATCGGCACCGCGCTGCTCAGCACGCTGGCCGCCGGCGCGGCGACCAGCTACGCCACCAGCCACACCCCGACCGCGGACCTGGCCGTGCAGGCGGCGCTGCACAGCTACACCACCGCGTTCACCTTCAGCGCCGGCATCCTGCTGGCCGCCGCCGTCATCGCCGGCCTGATCCTGCCGGGCACGATCCGTCGACCGGCCGAGCACGAGGTGGAGGTCGTCGCCGTGGGCGGGTGAGCCACCCTGCCCACACCATCCCGCCGGCCCCGGGCAACCCCGGGGCCGGCCCCGACCCGGAGAACTGCGACCATGACCGGCACCATGACCACCCGCCGACCCCACCGCGAACGCAAGGACGTCGTCCGCAACCGCGCGCTGCTGCTGGCCGCCGCCGATCGGCTCATCTCGGAGCGCGGGCTGGACGTCAGCTTCCATGATGTCGCCCACCAGGCCGGCGTCGGCATCGGCACGGTCTACCGGCATTTCGCCGACAAGGAGGCGCTGCTCGGCGCTCTCGTCGAGCAGCGGTTCGAGGCGGTGCTCGCCGTGCTGGTCGAGGCGGAGCAGATCGAGGATCCCGTCGACGCCCTGCGCGGCACGATCCTGCGGATCTGCGAACTGCAGTTCCGCGACCGGGCCATCCGGGAGGCGATCGTGTCCGACGCCGGCCGGCACCGCGCGATCGTCCGCGAACAGCTGCTGCCGATCCTGACCCGGATCGTCGATCGGGCCCGGTCCAGCGGCCGCATCCGCGGCGACTTCTCGGTCACCGACCTGCCGATGATCTTCATGCTGACCGGCACCATCAGCCACCACACCGCCGCCGTCCGCCCGGACCTGTGGCGCCGGTACGTCGACACCACCATCGACGGGATCGTCCTGGCGCCCGCCGACCGCACCGGCACCGAGGTGCCGCCCCCCACCGAGGCGGAGCTGGACGAGATCACCTCGGCGACCCGCTGAGCGACGAGAACGTCGACCGTCGGTACCGGCTGCGACGTCGATCACCTTCACTTGTGCACAACTTGCACGAGTGCAAGACTTACACCCATGCAGCCCACCGGACCATCCCTGCGCGACCGCCAGCGCGCCCAGACCCTGCGCGACCTGCACGGCGCGGCGGTCGCGCTCGCCCGCGAGGGCGGGCTGGCCGCGGTGACGGTCGAGGCGGTGGCCGAGCGGGCGGGGGTGTCCAGGCGCACCTTCTTCAACTACTTCCCCACCAAGGAGGACGCCCTGCTGGGCACCACCTCGCCGGTCGTGCCGCAGGACGCCCTCGACACCTTCCTGGAGCGCAAGCCCGACGACGACGGCTTCGCCGCGGCCCTGCGGTTGGTGGTCGCGATCATCCACGCCACGTTCGGCGTCGACATCCCGCTCACCGAGCGCCGCGACCTGCTGATCCAGTTCCCGACCCTGCGTGCCCGGCTCTCCCAGCACGTCTCGACCGTGGAGGGCCTGGTCGCCGCCGCCCTCGACGAGCGGGCCGCCGCTCAGGGCACGCCCTCCCCCGACGCGGACGCCTCCCGCGCCCTGTTCATGCTCGCGGGCACCGTGCTGCGGTTCGCCTACTCCCGCAACCCGGAGGCCGTCGCGGCGGCCGACTCCGCGGCGATCGAATCGGCCATTTCCGTCTTCCGCCACGTCTTCCAGGAGATCCAATGACGACCACTGTGCCGGCCCGTATGGCCGGCCGAAAGCACAATCACGGCAACAACATCGGGTTCCTGTTCGCCGGCCTGATGGTGACCATGCTGCTCGCCTCGCTCAACCAGACCATGCTGTCCACCGCGCTGCCGACCATCGTCGGCGAGCTGCACGGCGTCGACCACATGACCTGGGTGATCACCGGCTACATCCTGGCCTCGACGATCATGATGCCGGTGTACGGCCGGATCAGCGACCTGTTCGGCCGCAAACCCGTCATCATCGTCGCCATCGTGCTGTTCCTGGCCGGCTCCGTGGTGGGCGGCCTGGCCGACAGCATGAGCCTGCTGATCGTCGCCCGCGTCCTGCAGGGACTGGGTGGCGGCGGCCTGATGATCCTGTCCCAGGCGGCCATCGCCGACGTCGTCCCGGCCCGGGAACGGGGCAAGTACATGGGCCTGATGGGCGCCGTCTTCGCGGTCGCCTCGGTGGCCGGGCCGCTGCTCGGCGGCTGGTTCACCGAGGGCCCGGGCTGGCGCTGGGCGTTCTGGATCAACATCCCGCTGGGCCTGCTGGCCATCGCCGCGGTGACCGTGTTCCTGCACCTGCCCCCACGGGACCGCGGCGAGCGGCCGCGGATCGACTACCTGGGCATGACGCTGCTGGCCGCCGCGACCACCGCGCTGGTGCTGATCGCGACCTGGGGTGGCGACGATTACGCCTGGACCTCGCCGCAGATCCTCGGTCTGATCGCCGGAACCGTCGTGCTCGCCGGGCTTTTCGTCCTCGTCGAGAGCCGGGCGGCGCAACCGGTGATCCCGCTGAGCCTGTTCAAGGACCGCAACTTCACCCTCACCACCGTCGCCGCGCTGGTGGTCGGCATCGCGATGTTCGGCGCGATCGGTTACATGCCCACCTACCTGCAGATGGTCACCGGCGTCGACGCCACCGAGGCCGGCCTGCTGATGATGCCGATGATGGGCGGCCTGCTGCTCGCCTCGGTGACTTCCGGCCAGATCGTCTCCCGGACCGGCCGGTACAAGGCCTTCCCGCTGGTCGGCACCGTCGTCATGGCGCTGGGCCTGTGGCTGCTGTCCACGCTGACCGTCGCCAGCCCGCTGCCGGTGATCTGCAGCTACCTCGGTGTGCTCGGCATCGGGATCGGCCTGGGCATGCAGATTCTCACGCTGATCGTGCAGAACTCCTTCCCCAACCGGATTGTCGGCACCGCGACGGCCGCCAACACCTACTTCCGGCAGGTCGGCGCGACCCTCGGATCGGCCGTCGTCGGATCGGTCTTCGCCTCCCGGCTGACCTCGCTGGTCACCGAGAAGCTGGCCGCCGGGGGCAGCGGCACCGCGAGCGGGCTGAGCTCGTTCACCCCCGCCTCGGTGAACGCCCTGCCCGACGCGATCCGGTTGCCGATCATCGAGTCGTACAACGAGGCGCTCATGCCGATCTTCGTGTTCATCGTGCCGCTGGCCCTGATCGCCACCGTCGCGGTCGCGTTCCTGACCGAGAAGCCGCTGGCCACGAGCGTCGAGCAGGAAATCACCGCGGAGTCGCTGGCCGAGGGTCAGCTGCTGCCGATGGATCTCGACGAATCGGCGCCGGCCGCCCCGACGAACGTGGCCGCGGCGACCCAACCGCGCGCCGACCTCGTCCGGTCGCGCTGACCGGCGAGGGTTGGCAGCCATGACCGGCCGGTCGCAGGACGACCTCCCACCGGCGCCGGGCGACCGGCGCCGGTGGTGGCGCACCCCGCTCCGGGTCGGCGCGGTCGTCGCCACGGCCGTCGTCGTCGTGGTGCTGCTGCGGGACAAGCTCCCGTCGCCCGCCCAGATCGCCGACGCCCTGACGTCCGCCCACCCGGGGTGGGTCGTGGCCGCGGTCGCCCTCCAGTTGCTGTCCACCGGGACGTTCGCCCGCCAGCAGCACCGGCTGCTGTCCGCGTTCGGGGTGCGGCTGTCGGTGCTGCGGGTGGGCGCGATCACCTACTCCTCGACGGCGATCGCGAACTCGGTGCCGGCCGGCGCGGCCGTCTCCGCCGGCTGGTCGCTGCGCCAGTTCCGGGCCCGCGGCGCCAGCGGTGCCACCGCGGTCACCGTCACCCTGCTCTCCGGGGTGCTGTCCATCGTCGGGCTGCTGCTCCTGGCCGCGGCCAACCTGGTGGTGGTGTCGTGGACCCGGCTGTCGGCGGCGATCACCGACCACCTCGCCGTCACCCTGTCCGTCGTGGCCGCCGTCGCCCTGCTCGTCGGGTGGCTCGTTCGCCGGTGGCAGCGGCCGCCGGGCCCCGGCACTCCGCGGCTCGACCAGTACCAGTCGACCCATCCCCGGCTGGGCGCGGCCGCCCGGCAGGCACTGACGACCATCGAGCAGGCCCGCCGGGTCGGCTGGACCGACTGGCTGCTGGCGCTGGCGCTGGCGTCGGCGAAATGGGTGCTGGACGCCGCGTCCCTGTACGCCGCCTGCCGGGCGTTCGACATCGACATCGGAACGCTGCAACTCGCCGCCCTCTACCTGGGCATCCAGCTGCTCCGCCAGATCCCGCTCACCCCGGGCGGTCTCGGCGTCATCGAGGTCGCCCTGCTGGCCGGCCTGGTCGCCCTCGGCGCCCCCGACGCCGCCGCCACCGCCACGGTGTTGCTCTACCGGCTCGTCTCCGCCTGGCTGATGATCCCGCTCGGCTATGTGGCGATGGCCGGGCTGACCGGGTGGGATCGCCGGCACGCCGTGCGCCCGGCCACGCCGGCCGCCGAATCACTGGTGACCGAATTCTGAACTCATTCTGAGTCCGTCCGGTCACGATGCATCCGTGCAGCCGACCATCCCGCCGTTTCTCGTCGTCAACGACTTCGCCCGGACCACACCCTGGTTGCAGGGGCCGATGCTCGCCGTCGCCGTCTACGGCGTCGCCGTCTTCGCCGTCCTGCTGGGCGTCGGGTGGTGGGTGGCCCGCCGCAGCGGCGACGTCCACCGGCAGGTTGCCGCGCTGTGGGCGCCCCTGGGCACCCTGCTCGCCGTCGCGGTGAACCAGCCGCTGGCGGCGATCATCGGCGAACCGCGTCCGGTGCTGGCGGTGCCCGGCGCGCTGATCCTGCTGCCCGGCGCCGGCGACCCGGGGATGCCCAGCGACCACGCCACCATGGCCGGGGCGGTGACCCTCGGGTTGTTCCTGGTCAGCCGCCGGCTGGGCGCCGTCACCGCGGTGGCCGCGGCGGTGCTGGCCTTCTCCCGGGTCTACGTCGGTGCGCACTTCCCGCTCGACGTGCTCGTCGGGCTGATCGTCGGCGCGGCGGTGAGCCTGCTGGGCTACCTCGTCGCCCGTCCCCTGCTGTCCCGGTTCGTGGCTGCGGCCGAACGGACCCGGCTGCGTCCACTGCTCACCGCCGCGCCACGGCCGGCCGGAGCATGATGGGCTCGGAAGGGAGCCGCCGATGGCCGCCACCGTGACCCGTCGGACGCTGCGCCGGGCGCGCCTGGGCGGGCGTCACGCCTACCGGGCCGCCGCCCGTCACCGGATGACCCTGGCCGTCGCGGCGGCCGCCGCGGTGCTGAGCGTGGGCACGGCGGTCGCGGCCGACCACATCCCCCCGCCCGGGATGTACGGTCCGCCGGCCGCGCACTCACCGATGCACGGCCCGATGCCGGGCGGCATGCCCGGGTGGGGCGACCATCACTGAGCCGACATCCTGTGGGTGTGCTGTGTCTTCGGTTCTCGGACACCCATGTGAGAAAACTCTGACCTGCGCGGCCGAAAATCGATGAAGGTGCATGCAGCCGCGTGCCGCTCCGACCACGATCTCAGGTGACCGAATGTCCGCTCCGGATCCCGCATGACCGCCGTGACGGCTCACCGACCACCCGTGACGGCCGGGTCGCCGATCGACGGATCCCGCGCCCGGCGCGACGCCGTGGTGCGGGCCGGCGCGGGCGTCGCGCTCTGGGCGAGCCTGCTGCTCGTCGGCTACTGGTGGGCGGCCGGCGGCGGCCTCACCGACCTGACCGCCTGGGCCACCGGCCTGGACTCGGTCGGCCGGCTGACCGGGCTCGTCGCCGCCGTCCTGCTGCTGGCCCAGGTGCTGCTGATGGCACGGGTTCCCGTGCTGGAGCGGGCCTTCGGGCAGGACCGGCTGGCCCGCACCCACCGCCTGGTCGGGTTCACCTCGTTCTCCCTGATGCTGGCGCACATCCTGCTGATCACCTGGGGCTACGCGGACGGGCGGCTGCGGGCGATCTGGCTCACCTTCTGGGAGCTCGTGCTGGACTACCCGGGGATGCTGCTGGCCCTGGCCGGCAGCGCCGCCCTGGTCATGGTGGTCGTCACCAGCGTGCGGGCCGCCCGCCGCCGGCTGCGCTACGAGTCCTGGCATCTGCTGCACCTGTACGCCTACCTGGGGGTGGGACTGGCTCTGCCGCATCAGCTCTGGACCGGGCAGGAGTTCCTGGGCTCGGTCGGCCGCACCGTCTTCTGGTGGGGCGCCTGGATTCTGGCCGCGTCGGCGGTGCTGCTCTGGCGGGTGGCGCTGCCGTTGGGGCGCAGCGCCCGGTATGGGCTGCGGGTCGCGGGCGTCGTCGTCGAATCGCCCGGCGTGCTGTCGGTGCACCTGACCGGCCGGGCCGGCGGCCCGCGCCCGGAGGCCGGCCAGTTCTTCATCTTCCGGTTCCTGTCCGGCCGGGGCTGGACCCGGGCCCACCCGTACTCGCTGTCCGCGGCGCCGGCCGGTGACCGGCTCCGGTTCACCGTGAAGATCGTCGGTGACGGCGGCGCCGCGCTCGCCGACCTGCGTCCGGGCACCCGGGTGCTGGTGGAGGGTCCGTTCGGGCGGCTCGGCGCCCGGGCCCGCACCCGGCCCAGGGTCGCGCTGATCGGCGCCGGGGTCGGGGTGACCCCGCTGCGGGCGCTCGCCGAGGCCCTCGAGTACGCCCCCGGCGACGCCGTGCTGCTCTACCGGTTCGCCGATCGGCCGCTGTTCGAGCGGGAGTTCCGCGAACTGGCTCAGACCCGCGGCCTGCGGGTGGTGCTGCTGCCCGGGCATCGCCGGTCCGCCGGTTCCTGGCTCGGCGCCGGGACCCCGCCCGTCGACGACACGGCCGCGCTGGCCACCCTGGTGCCCGACATCGCCGAGCGGGACGTGTTCGTGTGCGGACCCGACGACTGGGCCGCCGATGTCCGCCGCGCCGCGGCCGGCGCGGGGCTGCCGGACAACCGTTTCCACGTCGAATCTTTCGGGTGGTGATGGTGTCGTGCGAAGGATCGCGTTGTGGGCGATGAGCACGCTGACCGTGCTGGTCCTGCTGTTCGGCTACCACACGTCGACCTCCTCCCGGATGGCCGCGGCGGCCGACAGTTCCGCCGTCGCACCGGTCACCGGGGGCGCAGCGGTCACCGGGGGCGCAGCGGCGCCGACCACCGGCGGCCCGGCCGCGGTCGCCGGTGACGGGTCGGTGGCATCGAGCAGTGGTTCGGCGCAGACGGTGACCGGCTCGGTCGCGCAGACCCGCTGGGGCCCGGTTCAGGTGCAGATCACCGTCGCCGGCGGTCAAGTCACCGATGTCGCCGTCCTGCAGTACCCCGACGGGAACGGCAAGGACGCGCAGATCAACGCCCGCGCGTTGCCCACGCTGATCGACGAGACCATCTCCGCGCAGAGCGCGGGCATCGACATGGTCAGCGGCGCCACCATCACCAGCGAGGGCTACGTGCAGTCCCTGCAGAGCGCGCTGGATCAGGCCGGGCTGTGACCGTGGCGGTCGTGGCGCCGACCCGGTACGTCGAGCACGTGATGGGCATGCCGATCAGCCTGGCCCTGCGCGGCCGGCACGCGGACGACGAATGGGGGCGCTCGGCCTGGACCCGGGTGATCGGGTCGCTGCGCGAGGCCGACCTGGTGTTCAGCACCTACCGGCCCGACTCGCCGATCTCCCGGCTCGGCCGGGGCGAGATCGCCGTCGCCGACTGCCCGCCCGAGGTGGCCGAGGTGCTGGCGCTGGGCGGGATCGCCGAACGCGAGTCGGCCGGGGCGTTCTCGGTGCGCCGGCCGGGGCCGGACGGCGCAACGGTGTTCGACCCGTCCGGGGTGGTGAAGGGCTGGGCGGCCGAACGCGCGGCGGCCGCGCTGCGCGAGTTGGACGACACCGACTTCTGCCTGTCCGCCGGCGGCGACCTGACCTGTCGGGCGGTCCGGCCCGGGTCCGCGCCGTGGCGGATCGGCATCGAGGACCCGCACGATCCGAGCCGGATCGTGGCGACCATTCCGCTGCGCACCGGGGCGGTCGCCACCTCCGGAACCGCCCACCGCGGGCCGCATCTGGTGGACGCCCGGACCGGCCGGGCGCCGGCCGCGGTGGCCTCGGTGACGGTCGTCGCCGACTCGCTGACCTGGGCGGACATCGACGCCACCGCCGCCTACGCGCTCGGCCCGCAGGCCGCGTCGTGGTTGCGGCGCCGGCCCGGCCGCACCGGCTTGGTCGTCTGGCGGGACGGCACCCGGACCGTCGTCGGCGACGACTCCTGACGCGGGGCGCCGCGCCGAGTGCCGCCGGGCCGCGTGCCGCACAGCCGGCCCCACAGCCGGCCCCCCGGACCTGCGCTGATCCAAGTCTCATTTGCAACGATCCAATCCGACCCATAATGGGACTTGGATCAGCGCACCCGGATGAGCCGCCGCGCCCGCGGCCCTGCGCTGATCCAAGTCCCAATTGAAACGATTAATACGGACCCAAAGTGAGACTTGGATCAGCGCACCAAAGGGGGCGCACCAACCGGGGCGGCGCGATATGGGACTTGGATCAGCGCACCAAAGGGGGCGCACCAACGGGAGCGGCTCAGCAACCCGGCGGGGGCGGGGCGGGCAGGTCGATCTCGGCTCGCACCCCGCCGGCCGGCCCGGGGCCGAGCCGTAGGGTCCCGCCGTGCGCCTGCGCGACCTCCCGCACCAGCGCCAGGCCCAGGCCGAACCGGCGACCGCCGGGGCCGTCGGGCGACCGGGAGCCGCGGGCGAACCGCCGGGTCAGCTCGTCCGGATCGGCACCGCCCAGACCCTCGCCGCTGTCCGTCACCGACACCAGCACCCGATCACCGGCGCCGGCGACGACGGCCAGTTCCACCACGCCGCCGGCCGGCGTGTGCCCGAGGGCGTTGTCCACCAGCGCGGTCAGCGCCCGGCGCAGCGCCGTCCGGGACCCGGTGACCCACACGTCGGCCGGGGCGGCCACCGTCAGCCGCACCGCGCGCGCGTCGGCCAGCACGGTCAGCGAGCCGGCCACCTGAGCCAGCAGTTCCCGCAGCTCGACCGGTTCGCCGCGGGCGGGGTCCGCGGTGAGCTGGGCGCTGGCCAGCAGCTCGTCGACGATCTCGCCGAGCACCCGGCTGTCCTCGATCAGCTGCTGCATCGCCGGCCGGGCCGGGTCGTCCGGCGGCATCCGGCGGGCGATCAGCTGCGCCCGGGTGTGCACCACGGTCAGCGGGGTGCGCAGTTCGTGGCCGGCGTCGGCGACGAACCGGCGCTGGCGGCCCAATGCCTCGCCGAGCGGCGCCACCGCCCGCCGGGCGATGAGCAGCCCGACCACCCCGGCGATCACCACCCCGATGCCGCCGGCGACCAGCAGCGTCGTGCGCAACACGTCGTCGTCCCGGTCGGGGCCGCCGCCGTGCCGGTCGTGCCCGAACACCGGGCTCAAGGCCAGCGTGGCCAGGGCGGCGAGCACGACGACCACCGCGCTGGCGGCGGCCAGCTGCCAGGCCATCCGCCGGGTCGCCGACCGCAGCAGCAGCCGATCCGGATCGGCGGGGGCGGTCACGACACTCCGAGCCGGTAGCCCAGGCCGTGCACGGTGTGCACCACCTCCCGGCCGAGCTTGCGGCGCAGGTAGTACACGTAGGTGTCGACGCTGCCCGGGTCGTCCGCGGCGTCGAACACGGCCGCCAGCAGCTCGGGTCGGGTGAACACCTGCTGCGGCCGGCGGGCCAGCACCTCCAGCAGCGCCGCCTCCCGGCCGGACAGGTCGACCGCGGCGCCGTCGGGATCGATCACCCGGCGCCCGGTGACGTCGAACCGCCGGCGGCCCAGGTCCAGCGAGGTCGCCTGGTCGATCGGCCGGCGCCGCAGCGCCCGCAGCCGGGCCAGCAGCTCGTCGATCTCGAACGGCTTGACCAGGTAGTCCTCGGCGCCGGCGTCCAACCCCTCGACCCGGTCGGCGACCGCGGCCCGCGCGGTGAGGATCAGGATCGGGGTGGTGACGCCCCGGCCGCGCAGCCGGCGGACCAGGTCGACGCCGTCGATCGCCGGCAGCCCACGATCGATCACCATCACCGCGTACGGCCTGGTCAGCCCGGCGTGCAGGCCGGCCTGGCCGTCCGCGGCGAGGTCGACGTCGTAGACGTCGCCGAGCACGTCCACCAGCAGCGGACCGAGCCCGGCGTCGTCCTCCACCAGCAGCAACCGCGACCGGGACTCCACCACCACGCCTCCCGCCCGCCCACCGCATTCAGGCCACCAGTCTGCAGATCCGCCATCACAAAGATCTCAGACGGGTCGGGGGTGGACGCACCCCCGACCGGACCGACCGGCAGGCACCCTCGACCGAACCGCCGGCCCCGGACAGGGTCGAAGTGTTCCGGACCCACCCGGACTAGCCCGGAAGGTCCGATAATGCGCAGTTGTGAGGCTTCTTTCCGGATCGTCGGCGTTCCGGGTCGCCGCCTGGACGTACGTCGGCGGGCTGCTGGTCTGGCTCGTGCTCGGGCTGCTGCCGGTGGTGGTGGCCGACGTCGGCCCGGTGGCCGATGAGGCGCGGCAGCTCGCGTCGTCGGGCGGTCTGCTCGCCGGACCGGCCGCGGAACTGGCCGCGCCCACCATGCCGATGACCGGACTGACCGGCATCACCCTGCTCCAGTACGCGTTCAGCGCGCTGAACCTGGTGCTGGGTGTGCTGCTGCTGGTCCGGTGCGGCGACCAGGTGGTGCCCCGCCTGCTGGCCGTCGGCCTGCTGGGCACCGCCGCCACGTTCAACCTGCCCAGCCACGAGGCCTTCCACCTGCTCGGCAGCCCCTGGCCGATTTCGTTGTTGCACTTCGCGTTTCATATCGCCTCCGGGGTGTGCTACCTGTGGGCGGTGGCCCTGTTCCCGGACGGCCGGCTGCCCCGGCGGGTCGGGCTGTCCGGCCGGCCGCTGGCGGTGGCGGCGCTGGCCGTGACCGCGATCGTGGCCGCGATCTGCTGGTGGAGCGACTTCCTGCTGCACCCCCAGTTCTTCGTCGTGTTCTTCGGCGTGCTGATCCCGGTCACCGGGGTGGGCATGCAGACGCTGCGGCTGGGGGAACCGTCGGCGTCGGACGCCGACCGCCGCCAGGCCAGGCTGTTGATCGGCGCGCTCTTGCCGGCCCTGGCCGTCGCCGTGCTCTGGTGCGTCGCCGAGACGCTGACCCTGGCGGGGGTGGGCGGCGCCGCGGCCGCGAACCTGGCCGCCGGGCTGCCCGACCTGTTCCCGGCCGTTTTCGCGATCGTCCCGGTCGTGCTGTTCGTGACGCTGGTGCGCTACCGGGTCTTCGGCCTGGACCGGTTGCTCAGCCGGGTGCTGGTGGCCACCGTGCTGCTGATGACCGCGGGTCTGGTGTACCTCGCGGCGGTCGTCACCGGCAGCCTGCTGGCCGCCGGCGGCCCGTGGTGGACCATCCTGGTCATGGCGGCCGCCGCGACCGCGTTGAGCTGGGGCTGGGCCGGGGTCCGCCGCGGGGTCAACCGCGTCGTGTTCGGTCAGGACCTGGATCCGGCCGCCGCCCTGAACAGCCTCATCAGCGGTCTGGACCTGCTCAGCCGGTCCGACGAGCTCGACCGCCTGGTGGACACGGTCGTCCGGGCCACCCGGGCCCGGCGGGCCGGGCTGTTCCGGGCCGGCGACGACGGCTGGTCGCTGGTGGCCGGAACCGGCTCCGGCCGGCCCGAGTTGGTGGAGGGCCGGTACTGGTGGATCGGCTACGACGGGCGGCGGATCGGGGTGCTGACCGTCGAGTTGTCCGCCGACGAGCGGCTGCCGGACGCGCAGTCCGAGCTGATTGCCGACCTGGCCGAGCACGCCGGTCTGGTGCTGCACAACGTGACGCTGGCCGACCAGCTGGAACGGCACGTCCACCGGCTGGCCGAGCGAGCCGACCAGCTGCGCCGGACCCGCCGGCGGATGGTGGCCGCCCAGGACCGGGAGCGCTACCGGCTGGAACGCAACCTGCACGACGGCGCCCAGCAGACGCTGGTCGCCGCCATGATCGAGCTGCGGATGGCCGCCGCCCTGGCGCCGCCGGCTGGCGCGAGCCTGCTGACCGAGGTGCGGGATTCGCTCCGGGACGCCGGCCGGGACTTGCACGAACTGGCCTCCGGCGGCCTGCCGCAGGGATTGCGCGACGGCGATCTTCGTCGCGGCCTGGACGCGCTGGCCCGGACCGCGGAGCAGGCCGGCTTCGTCGCCCGGGTGACTGCCGACCTGCCCGCCGGTCCCGGCGGCGGGTGGTCGGACGTCGCCGTCGCCACCTGGTTCTGCTGTTCGGAGGCGGTGCAGAATGCGGTGAAACATTCCGGCGGGACGAGCATCTCGATCGACGTGGTGGCCGACGGCACCGGTGTCGCCTTCACCGTCGCCGACGACGGGCGCGGCATCGACGGGTCGACCGGCGCGCCGGGTGGGATCCACGGCCTGGACGACCGGGTCGCGGCCCTGGGCGGGACGATCACCGTCGACTCGGCCCCGGGGTCCGGGACCGTCGTGCACGGCGTCATCCCCACTGGCCATGACGTGCCCGCCGCCGAACCGGGAGGCGGCGATGCCTGACCGCCGCCGGGTGACGGCACTGGTGCTGGCCGTTCGCTTCTCGCTCGCCCTGCTGGTGCTGGCCGCCGCCGCGACGTGGGCGGGTGGGGGCGGCGGCCTGCCGGTCTGGGCCGTCATGCTCGCGATGGGTGTCGTCGGTGCGCTGTTCGTCGTGACCGCCGCCCCGCTGACCCGGCTGGCCGAGCGGATCGTGCTCGGCGGCCGGGCCGACGGCTACCAGGCCGGCCGCGCGCTGCTGCAACGGATGTCGACCGCGCTGCCGGTGGAGGACGTGCTGCCGTCGCTGGCCGAGATCACCGGACGCACCCTGCAGGTGGACCGGTCCGAGGTGCGCCTGCGGCTGGACGGCGGCCGGTCGCTGTCCCGGGTGTGGCCGGAACGGGCCGCCCCGGGGGACGCGCCGGTCGTCGTCGAGGTCCGGCACGACGGGGACCCGGTCGGCGAGATCGAGGCGGACGTGCACGCGG
This sequence comes from Nakamurella sp., assembly GCA_039812105.1. Classification (GTDB taxonomy): domain Bacteria; phylum Actinomycetota; class Actinomycetes; order Mycobacteriales; family Nakamurellaceae; genus Nakamurella. The sequence continues at coordinate 3,175 of JBDHZW010000037.1, read as the reverse complement.
GTCACGGCGCGAACCGGGAGACGGAGTTGCTGCGCCAGCTCGCCGGTCCGGCCGGCCTGGCCATGTCGACGGTCCGGCTCACCGTCGAACTGCGCCGCCGGGCGGTCGCGCTGGAGCGGCTGAACGCCCAGATCACCGCGTCGAACCGGCGTATCGGCCGGGTGCGGCAGCACGAGGCCGACACGATCACCGCCGAGATCCGGGCCCGGGTCGACCCGCGGCTGGACGCCGCCGATGAGCTGATCGCGACCACGCTGACCGCTCCGGACGACCCGCCGGCGCTGATCGACCGGGCCCGGGACGAGGTCGCGCAGGGGCTCGAGGAGCTGCGGAACCTGGCCCGGCGGATCTACCCGCCCCGGCTGGACGACGGCGGCCTGGCCGCCGCGCTGGAGGGCTGGCAGCTGCGGACCGGGGTCGGTCTGGATCTGTCGATCGACGGCGATCCGCGGTTGCGAGCCGACCCGGCCGTCGAGTCCTGCGTCTACTTCCTGATCGTCGCCGCCCTGGACCACCGGCCGAACAGCGCTGCGCGCCAGTCGGTGTCGGTCGCCGGTCGGCCGGATCGCCTGGTCGTCGAGGTGGCCGGACCGGCCCGCGACCCGGCGGTGGACGGCGGGGTCGACGACCGGGCCACCACCGCCGCGATCACCGACCGGGTCGAGGCGTTCGGCGGTGCCGTCACGCTGGCGACGGCCGGCGATCGCCGGACCCTGCGGGCGTGGCTGCCGCTGCAACCGGAAGGCTGGACGCCATGACGCACCGGGTGCTGCTGGCCGAGGACAATTTCCTGCTCCGCGAGGGACTGCGGGGCATGCTGGGCACCGTCGACGCGGTCGAGGTCGTCGCCGGCTGCGAGGATCTGCCGCAGACCATGGCGGCCATCGCCGAACTGGACCCGGACGTGGTGCTCACCGACATCCGGATGCCGCCCGACCGGCGCGACGAGGGCATCCGGGTGGCCGACTTCTGCCGCCGGACGTACCCGCGGACGGGCGTGATCCTGCTCAGCCAGTACGCCGAACCCGGTTACGTGCGGGCCCTTCTCGGCCAGGGCACGCAGCGCCGCGGGTACCTGCTCAAGGAACGGGTGAGCGACCTGGACGAGCTGGTGCGGGCGATCGAGACGGTCGCCCGCGGCGGCTCGGTCATCGACCCGCGGGTGGTCGAGACCCTCATCGACGCCCGCACCCTGACCGGCGACGGCGAGCTGGGCCGGCTCACCCGCCGGGAGCGGCAGGTCCTGGAGGGCATCGCGCAGGGCCGGACCAACGCGTCGATCGCCGAGACCCTGGTGCTCACCCCGCACGCCGTGGAGAAGCACATCAACTCGATCTTCACCAAGCTGGGCCTGTCCGGCGACCGGGTGAACCATCCGCGGGTCCGGGCCGCTTTGCTGTATCTCGCCGAGGGTCGGCGATGAGCGAGGCGCGCCGAGCGAACCATGGGCATCGTCGGCGGACCGCCCAGGCCGGGAGGGGGGTCAGATGAGCGGCGACCCGGCGCCGGTCACCCGAATCCTGCTGGTCGACGACCAGCCGCAGTTTCGTCGGGCGGCGGCCGCGCTGATCGCCGCCACCCCGGGCCTGCTGCTGGTGGGGGAGGCCGGCACCGGCGAGGACGCGGTCGAGCTGGCCGGCCGGCTGCGGCCCGACCTGGTCGTGATGGACGTGCGGCTGCCCGGCATCGACGGAACCGAGGCCTGCCGAAGGATTCTCCGTACCCGGCCCGATGTTCGGGTGATCCTGGTGTCCACCTACGAGCGGTCGGACCTGCCCGGCGTCGACGACTGCGGCGCGGCCGGGTTCGTCCGCAAACAGGACTTCGACGTGCCGGCGTTGCTCGGCTGACCCGCCCGACCGGGCCCGCCCGCCGTCAACCGGGGTTAGCCTCGTGGGAGAGGTGGGTCGCGCGCTCGGTCGGAGGCTGATCGTCATGGACCTCTGGTGGATTCTCATCGCGGTGGTTGCGGTGCTGGTCACGGTGGCGGCGATGTCCGCGCGGGTGGTCCAGCAGTACGAGAAGGGCCTCGTCTTCCGTTTCGGACGGTTGCGGGACGGGGTCCGCGGCCCGGGGCTGACGTTGATCACGCCGGTGATGGACCGGATGCGGAAGGTCAACATGCAGATCACCACGATGCCGGTGCCCGCCCAGGACGGCATCACCCGGGACAACGTGACCGTGCGAGTGGATGCGGTGGTGTACTTCCGGGTGCTCGATCCGGTGTTGGCCACCGTCAACGTCCAAGACTACATGTTCGCGGTTTCCCAGGTGGCCCAGACGTCGTTGCGGTCGGTGATCGGCAAGAGCGACCTGGACGACCTGCTCAGCAATCGTGAACGGCTCAACCAGGGGCTGGAGCTGATGATCGACAGCCCGGCCCTGGACTGGGGCATCCATATCGACCGGGTCGAGGTGAAGGACGTCGCGCTGCCGGAGGCCATGAAGCGCTCCATGTCCCGGCAGGCCGAGGCGGAACGGGAACGCCGCGCCCGGGTGATCTCCGCGGACGGCGAGTTGCAGGCGTCCGAGAAGCTGGCCCAGGCGGCCGGCACGATGGCGGACACGCCCGGCGCCCTGCAGTTGCGGCTGCTGGAGACGATCGTGTCGGTGGCGGCGGAGAAGAACTCCACCCTGGTGCTGCCTTTCCCGGTCGAGCTGCTGCGGTACCTGGAACACAACACCCCGATGCCGCCCGCACCGCCGCCGGCGCCACCCGCCCACGGGCGGGGCGGGCCGATCGGAAACGGGCGAGATCTCGTCGTGAATTGACCGGTCGCGCCGAACGTGAGACAGCATCGGGGTTTCCGATTCTGATACGGATGGAGTCGTGACAATTCCATAAAAATTGGGGGGTGCGCGCACCCCCCAATCAACATGGTTGTGCGCACCATCGAGTTCATCGGGCGAAAAGCCGACCCTTTGTTGGTCCGCAATTCGCTCCGACCCGAGGAACCCGATGTCCCGACGAATCACCCGCGAAGGCCCGACCGTGCTGCGCACGCTCGCCCGGCGCAGCCTGCTGAGCCTGATCACCGCGTCCACCGCCGCCACGATCTGCCTGGTCCCGGTGGCGCCGGCCACCGCCGCGCCGATCACCCTGGCCGCCGTGACGGCCGCTCCCGCCGCCGCGCCGGCCGCCGACCAGGCCACCGCTCCGACCACTGATCCGGCC
>JBDHZW010000036.1:0-26716 GCA_039812105.1 Nakamurella sp. | reverse complement strand
TGCTCGCCGCGGTCCTGGCCGTCGCCCTGTCCCTGGGCCTGTCGACCTGGCCCGATCCCACCTTCCAACGACGTGACCTGCTCGCGGCCCTGGCCCTGGTCGCCGGCAGCGTGGTCAACGTCGAACTCGGCCGGCTGTTCGAGGGCGGTCGGGTCGCGCAGCAGCGGCCGCACAAGGCGCTGTCCGCCTGGCCGATGGCGGCCACCGTGCTGCTGCCGTCGTTCTACCTGATCCCGGTGGTCGCGCTGATCTACGCGCACGCCCGGTGGCGCGGCATGCGGGTCACCCTGTGGAAGTGGTGCGCGTCGGCCTGCTTCCTGGTCTGCGCCGGCGCGATCGCCGGGGTGGTCGTCACGCCGCCGGGTGGGGACGGCATGCCGCCCTCGTTGAGCTCCGGGCTGCCCGGCCTGCTGATCATGATCGCCGCGGTGCTCATCTTCCTGGTGGTCGAATCGGCCATGTTGGCCATGAGCGCCTGGCTGAACACCGCCCAGGACGACGCCTGGATGCGGCGGACGCTGGCCGATCCGGCCTTCTACCTCACTGAGGCGGGTGTGCTGACCATCGGCGCGCTGACCGGCCTGCTCGGCGCGAACGCGCCCTGGTTCGTGCTGATGTTGATTCCTGTCTATGGCTTCCTGCAGCAGTCGGTGCTGCACCGGCCGCTGCAGGAGCGGGCGACCCGCGACCCCAAGACCGGGCTGCTGGTGTTCAACGCCTGGCAACGACTGGCCGTCGAGGAGATCCGCCGGATGAGCGCCGCCCGCCGCTCGTGGGCGGTGATCTTCGCCGACATCGACAACTTCCGCTTCTACAACCAGCGGCACGGCCACCTGGGCGGGGACAACGCGCTCGAGCACGTCGCCCAGATCATCACCTCGAACGTGCGGCCCAAGGACCTGACCGCCCGGTTCGGCGGTGAGGAGTTCTGCATCCTGCTGCCGGACACCATCGCCGCCGACGCCGAGCAGGTCGCCCAGCGGCTGCGCGGGGCGGTCTGCCAGGAATCGGCGTCCCTGCCCGAGGCGGTGACGGTCAGCATCGGGGTCGCCGTCGTCGAGGCCGGCAACACCCCGATGGAGCTGGCCGTCGTGCTGGCCCGCGCCGACCAGGCCCTGTACCGGGCCAAGCTGGAGGGCCGCAACACGGTCCGGATCGCCGGCCCGGCCGCCGACACCGACCGGGGCGTCCGGGAGACCTGGGAGCCGTGGCGGGACCGGATCGCCCGGCCGCACCGGCCGGGCGACGGCGAGCGGCCACGCCGGCTGGGCTGACCGGCTACCAGATCCGCACCCGCTGCGCCGGGTCCAGCCACAGCGCGTCGGACGGGGCCGTGCCGAACGCGTCGTGGAACTCGGTGATGTTGCGGACCACCTGGTTGCAGCGGAACTCGGCCGGTGAGTGCGGGTCGATGGCCAGCATCCGGACCTGCTCGGCCTCGCGCATCTTCAGCCGCCACACGGTCGCCCAGGACAGGAAGAAGCGCTGCGCGCCGGTCAGCCCGTCGATCACCGGTGGCTCCTGCCCGTCCAGCGAGATCCGCCACGCCTGGTAGGCGATGCCCAGCCCGCCGACGTCGCCGATGTTCTCGCCGATGGTCAGTGCACCGTTCACGTGGTGGCCGGGGGTGTTGGCCGGTTCCAGCGCGTTGTACTGGTCGATCAGCCGGCCGGTCAGCGCCTCGAACGCGGACCTGTCCTGCGGCGTCCACCAGTCGAGCAGGGCGCCCCGGCCGTCGTACTTGGAGCCCTGGTCGTCGAAGCCGTGCCCGATCTCGTGGCCGATCACCGCCCCGATCGCGCCGTAGTTGACCGCGTCGTCGGCGGCCGGGTCGAAGAACGGCGGCTGCAGGATCGCGGCCGGGAAGACGATCTCGTTCATCCCGGGGTTGTAGTAGGCGTTCACCGTCTGCGGCGACATGAACCACTCGTCCCGGTCGACCGGGCCACCCAGCTTGCCCAGTTCCCGATCGAGCTCGAACGCGGCGGCCCGGGCGGCGTTGCCCACCAGATCGTCCGGCTCGGCGATCAGCGCGGCGTAGTCCCGCCAGCGGACCGGGTACCCGATCTTCGGGGTGAACGCGTCCAGCTTGTCCAGCGCCCGCTGCCGGGTGTCCTCGCCCATCCAGGGCAGCTGCCGGATCTCGGTGCGGTAGGCGGCCAGCAGGTTGTTGACCAGCTTGTCCATCCGTTGCTTCGAGTCGGGCGGGAAGTGCTGCTCGACGTACAGCCGGCCGACCGCCTCGTTGGCCGCCGATTCCACGAACGACACCCCGCGCTTCCACCGCTCCCGCAGCTCCGGCGTCCCGGACAGGGTGCGCCCGTAGAAGTCGAAGTTCTTCTGCACCAGGTCGGCCGGCCCGTAGGGGGCAAGCGACCGGACGATCTGCCAGGTCAGCCACGCCCGCCAGGCCGGCATCCGCTCGGCCGTGAGCAGGTCGGCCAGCGCGACGAAGTAGTCGGGCTGGCGGACGACCACGTGCGCCAGGATCGAGGCGTCGGCGCCCAGACCGTCCAGCCAGGCGTCCCACAGCTCGGCGGACAGCAGCTCGTCCAGGCCGGCCCGGTCCCTCGGGTTGAACGTCTTGCTGCTGTCCCGGGAGCTGACCCGGTCCCAGTGCCCGGCGGCCAGCGCGGTCTCCAGCTCGACGATCGCCGCGCCCAGGGCCGGCGCGTCGGCCACCCCGGCCAGGTCGAGAATCCCCGGCAGGTGCCCGGTGTAGGCGACCAGGGTGTCGGCGTGCGCGGCCTGCGAGTAGTAGGACTCGTCGGGCAACCCGAGACCGCCCTGGTAGAGGTTGAGCACGTACCGGTCGGGGTCGGCCGGGTCGGTGTCCACGTCGATGGCGAACGCCCCGCCGATGCCGGCCCGCCGGAGCCGGCCCAGGGTGCGCAGCAACTCGGCCGGGGTGGTCACCGCATCGACCTCGGCCAGCCGCTCCGCGATCGGCGTCAGGCCCAGCCGCTCGACCGTCTCGACGTCCATGAAGCTGCGGTACAGATTGCCGATCAGCCGGGCCGGGTTGCCCGGTTCCGGGTCGGCGCCCGGCGCCGCGGTCGCCTCGGTGGCGGCGTTCTCGATGATCGCCCGGCTGTCTGCCTCGGCGACGTCCCGCAGCTGGTAGAAGGCGCCGTCCGCGGACCGGTCGGCCGGTATCTCGGCCGTGGCCAGCCATTGCCCGTTCACGTGCCGGAACAGGTCGTCCTGGGGGCGCGGGACGGTGACGTCGGCCGCCGTCTCGGTCGCTGCGGTCATGGTCGGTGCTCCTCGTGGGTGCCGCGAAACGTTCGCGCCCACGCTACGCGGTGCCGATCGCGACGCTCGTGGCCGGGAATGCCGCGGCGTCGGCGGAGGTTGCGAAGAACAACGGAGCATTCCAGGAGGAGCCCATGGGCAGCACCACCGCCAAGTACCGAGTGACCGGCATGACCTGCGACCAGTGCGTCGTCGCGGTGACCGAGGAGGTCGGCCGGCTCGACGGAGTCCGTTCGGTGGAGGTGGAGTTGCGCCCCGGCGACGTCTCGGTGGTGACCGTGGTCAGCGACGTCCCCCTGCTCGAGGGCGCCGTCCGCGACGCCATCGACGAGGCCGGTTACGCCCTCGCCGGCTGACCCCAACCCGCCGCCCTATCCGCGCGGATCAACTACGCCGGCGCGGATGAAACCGCAGCAAATGTGCACCGTGTGACTGGAGTTCACGACTTCATCCGCGCGGCCGAAGCAAACCCGCAGCAGGCCCGAAGCGGACCAGCGGGCCGCGCCGCGGCTGAGCCGAGGACGACGCGCCACCTGGGCGAACCCAGCGCCCGATCGACCGGCCGCTCCGATCGCCGCACCGGCGCCGGGTCGACGCGGGATCTTGCCGGCCTTCGGTCGGATCAGATCTGGTCCATCAGGCGCAGCTTGCGCTGGGCGAACTCCTCGTCCCCGATGACGCCGGCGGCGTGCAGCGCCCGCAACTCGGCCAGTTCCTCCAGCGGATCCCGGTAGGCGGCCGGCCCGTCGCCGGCCGGGTGCATGGCCTGGCGGGTGTTGGCCGCGAACGTGTCGGCCTGGGTGCCCAGGATCTGGTCGACGTGCAGCCGGGCGGATTCGGTGGCGACGTTCACGCTGCCCATCCCCCGGCTCTTGCCGGATTCGACCGAGACCACGTCGGGCAACGCCACTTCGGCGCCGTACGGACCCCCGCCGCCGGGCACGAACAGCAGCCGTCGACTGGTCAGCGCGAACAGCCCCATCTTCTTGTTCCACCGGCCCTCGACCAACTGGATCACCACCTCGGCGTCGGTGATCAGCTCGGCCAGCCGGGGCAGTTCGCGGTCGGTCTGCCGCCCGAAGGCCGTCCGTTCGGCGGCCCGGACGAGGTCGTCGCGGACGCCCTGCGCGCGCAGGCGGTCGCCCAGGGTCGGCATCTTCAACCACTTGCCGAGGAATCCGGTCATGCCCAACTATCCCATCCGCCGGGACCGGCCGATCAGGCCGAACGAGCCTCCAGCAACTTGAGCCAGACCTCGCTCATCGTCGGGTAGGACGGCACGACGTGCCAGAGCCGGTCCAGGGTGACCTCGCCGACGACCGCCACGGTCGCCGCGTGCACCAGTTCGGCGACCTCGGGTCCGACGAACGTCGCGCCCACCAGCGTGTCTCGGCTCCGGTCCACCACCAGCCGGGCCCGGCCGGAGTAGCCGTCGCGCAGCAGCGACGTGCCCGCCACGGCCATGTCGTGGTCGATCACCTCGACGACCAGGCCGGCCCGACGGGCCTGATCCGCGGTCAGCCCGACCGAGGCGACCTGCGGGTCGGTGAACGTCACCTGCGGGACCCGACCGGCGTCGGCGACGTCGACGAACCGGGATCCGTCCAGCGGCCGGCCCTCGGCGCGGGCTGCGATCACCGCGCCGCAGATCCGGCCCTGGTACTTGCCCATGTGGGTGAGCAGCGCCCGCCCGGTGATATCGCCGACCGCGTACAGCCAGTCGCCGTCGACGCCGAGCACCGCCAGCCGGTCGTCGGTCGTGACGAATCCCCGGCTGCCGCCGACGTCCACCCCCACGGTGTCCAGGCCGATGCCCGCGGTGGCCGGCGTCCGGCCGGCGGCCACCACCAGCTCGTCCACCACGATCGCCTGCCCGCCGGCGTGCACCGTGACCTCGCCGCCGTGGATCCGGCCCTCCCCGGCCGGCGCCGGAGCCACCCGGGAGACCCGCTCGACGCCGGTGTCGAACAGCACCCGCACGCCGCCGTCGCGGAACGCCTGCGCGACCAGCTCACCGGCAAAGGGCTCGTTGCGCTCCAGCAACCCGGGTCCGCGGACGATGATCGTCAGTTCCTCGACGCCCAGACCACGCAACCAGCAGGCGGACTCGCAGGCCACCACCCCGCCGCCGACGACGGCCGCCCGGCGCGGCACCTCGTGCAGGTTGGTGACGTCCCGTGAGGTCCACGGCAGCGCGTCCCGGAGGCCGGGCAGGTCGGGGACGGCCGCGGTGGTGCCGGTGGCCAGCACCACCGCCTGCCGGGCGGTGATCACCCGGGTGCCGCCGTCGGCCGTCGTCACCTCGACCCGCCGCTCGCCGGCCAGCCGGCCGTGTCCCCGGATCACCCCGATGCCGGTGTCGTTGGCCCACTGCACCTGCCAGTGGTCGTCGTGGTGGCTGGTGAAGCCGTCCCGGCGGTCCAGCACGGCGGGCACGTCGATGGTCCGGCCGGCGACCAGCGACTGCACCCCGGGCATGTGCCGGGCCGCGTCGAGCAGTTCGATCGGCCGCAACAACGCCTTGCTGGGCATGCACGCCCAGTACGAGCATTCGCCACCCAACAGCTCGTGCTCGACGATCGCCGCGGTCCGGTCGCTGCCCTGGACGGCGTACTGGGCGACGATCTCGCCGGGTGGCCCGCCGCCGATCACCACCACGTCATAGACGTCGGATTCGCCGGCCAGATCGGCCGCGGACGCGCTGCTGCGGGACGGGGACATGCCGTCACGGTATCGCCGGACCCGGTCGCCGTGACGCCTGTCCGGCCGGGCGCCGGGAAGCGGCGGCGAGGCGCTGGATCGATCAGCCGGTCTCGCGCCGGTTCGCCGCCGCGTTGCGGACCGCCCGGTTGGTGAGCAGGTCGTAGACCGGTTCGCTGCGAAGCGCCATCGCCACCAGCATCGCGATCGCGCAGGCCCCGAGCGTCGGCGCCAGCAGGGTCGTCGACGACGTCATCTCCGAGGCCAGGACGATCCCGGTGACCGGCGCGCGGACGCTGGCGGTGAACAGGGCCGCCATCCCGATCAGCGCCAGACCGGCCGCCTCGGGGGCGTGCGAGTCCAACTGGTCGGCGACGATGCCGACGGCCAGCCCCAGATGGCTGCCCAGGACGAGCATCGGCGCGAAGAGACCACCGGGGGTGAGCGCCGCGTAGGACACCACGCCGAGCGCCACCCGAACGGCCAGGACGCCGAGCACGACCCCGAGGGTGCCCTGCCCCAGCAGGGCCGACTGGGTGAGATTGCCACCGGAGCCGACCAACCACGGCGCGAACCAGGCGATCGCGCCGATGCCCACACCGATGACGGCGGCCCGGATCTCGACCGGAATCCGGCTTGTGTCGGCCAGCCGCAGGCCGCCCAGCACCAACGCGTTGTAGCCGACGCCGAGCGCCCCGCAGAGCAGGCCGACCAGGATCACCCAGCCGGCCTGCCCGAGCGAAGGCGGCTGGAACGCGATGGTGTCGAGCTCGGCGCCGGCATCGCCGAGCAGCAGGTGCGCCGACGCGAATCCGCTGGCGGTGGCGATGAGGGTGGCCAGGGTGGTCCGCGGCTCGAAGCGCTTGACCAGCTCCTCGAGCACGAAAACGCCTCCGGCGATCGGCGCGCTGAAGGCGGTGGCCAGGCCGGCCGCGGCGCCCCCGGCGACGAGGATCTGCAGGTGTTCGCGCGAGGAACGAGTGAGCCGGGCGACGATGATCGCGGCGTTGCCACCCATCTGCACGGACGGCCCCTCCCGGCCAAGGGCGAGCCCGGCCCCGATGGACAGCAGGCCACCGACGTACTTCACCGGCAGGATGCGGGCCGATCCGGGCTCGGTGCGCCCCTCGATCACCGCCTCGACCCGGGGGATGCCGCTGCCTTCGGCGTGCGGCTCGACCCGGTGCACCAGGCTCGCCGCCACCGCGGTCGCCGCGCCGCAGGCCGCCAGCACGACCGGAAACCCCCACCAGTGCTGATGTCCCCAGTCGATCAGGCCGTCGCGGAGCGCGGACGCGTCGTCCAACAGCAGCCGGAAACTGGCGGCGGCCAACCCGGTGACGGCCCCGACGACGGTCGCCCCGACCGCGAGCCGGCTCAGGTCGGTCACCTCGCCGGGTTCGCGGATCTGCGACCAGGACTCGCGCAGCCACCGCCACGCACGACCGGAGCTTGCCGTTGGCATATCGAGCATTATGCAATCAATGCAGTCTGCGGGTAAACGAAACCTGGCCGATACTGGGGCGATGACGCGTGCTCGGACGGACGACCTGGTGACGGCGCTGCTCACGGCGTCCCGGGCACTGGTCGGGGTGTCCGCCGCTTCCCTGGCCGCGGTCGAGGACACGATGACGCTGACCCAGTTCCGGACCCTGGTGCTGCTGTCCCAGTACGGGGACACGACCATCGTCAGGATGGCCGAACGACTCGGCGTGAACCCGTCGTCGGCCCAGCGGCAGGTGGACAAGCTGGTCCGGATCGGCATGGTGACCCGGAGCGAGAATCCGGCCGACCGGCGGGAGTTGCTGGTGGCCCTGGCGCCCGCCGGGCGCACGGTCGTGGACACGGTGACCGCCAGGCGGCGGCAGGCGCTGGCCCGGACGGTCCGGAAGATGGACCCGACGAGCGCCGCGCAGCTGACCGAGGCGTTGCTGGCGTTTGCCGCCGCGTCGGGCGAACCCGTGGTCGACGACGCGGCGCGGCTGGGCTGGTAGCGCTCCGCTGGCCCGGCCGGGCGGCCCCCTCCCGGCCAGGCCGCGGCTATGCCCGCTCCAGACGGAGTTCGACGACGGGCAGGGCGGACCCGGCGTCGGCGACCCGGGCCCCGCTCGCCGCTTCCAGCACGGGCTTGAACTGCGGCCAGGCGGTGGGGTGTGCCGCGGCGTACTCGGCGAGCGCCTGCCGAGCCTCGTCGGGGGCCAGTTCGCGCGACTCGGCGGGCCGCAGCGGTCCGACGCCCGTCTGCACCCGTACCCGGGGGGAGGCCAGGATGTTGCGGAACCAGGCCGACCGCCGGCCCAGTCCGGATACGACGAACAGCAACCCGGGCGGCCGCCGGCCCACCACCTCCAACACCACGTAACGACGGCGGCCGGTGCGCCGGCCGGTGTGTTCCAGGAGCAGGAAGCGCCCGCCGAGGACGAAGCCGAGCCGGCACCGGAAGATCCAGATCGGTGCCCGCACCAGCCATCTCGTGCGCAGCAGGGACACCGCAAGACGCACCGACCGCGACGGTTCAGAGGAGTCCATCGGCTCGCATTCTTGCACCGCCTCGGGCGGCCGCTACCGGACCGCGCCCGGCCATCGCCGAACCAGGAGCCGGTGGGCCCGTCCGGCGCGGCGCCCACCGGGCACCACGGCCGCTCGCCACGGATAATGGTCCGCGCCGATCCGCGGCTCGATGACTCCGCCCTTGCTCTTCATCGCGACGGCCGATCAGAGAGGTGGCCCCCATGAATCAGCGGACCCGGATTGCCGCCCACGTCCGGCAACTCGGTCCGGCCGATTCCATCCGGGTCGGCGAGTTGCCGGTGCCCGAACTCGGACCCGGCGACGTGCTGGTGGCGGTGACCGCGGTCAGCGTCAACACCGTCGACACCTACGTCCGCAGCGGGCGTTACGTCACGCCCGTCCCGCTGCCGTTCATCATCGGCCGGGATCTCGTCGGCACCGTCGCGGACGTCGGATCCGCGGTGCGCGATCTTGATTTCGGCGACCCGGTATGGGCCAACAGCCTGGGCCACGCCGGCCGGCAGGGCGCCGCCACCGACCTGGCGGTGGTCGCCCGTGACCGGCTGTACCGGCTGCCGGAGGGTGTGGATCCGCTGGTCGCGGTGGCCGTCGCGCATCCGGCCGCCACCGCCTACCTCGGCTGGTTCCGGCAGGCCCGCGTCCGGCCGGGGTGGACAGTGTTCGTCGGCGGCGGCGCCGGCAATGTGGGCATCGCCGCGATCGAGATGGCGGTGCGGGCCGGTGTCCGGGTCATCGCCTCCGCCCGTGACGCCCATGCCGACCGGTGCCTGGCCGCCGGCGCATCCGCGGTGGTCGACTATCGGGCCGCGGATCTGGCCGACCGCGTCGCGGCGGTCGCGCCGGACGGCGTCGACGTGTACTGGGACGCATCGGGCACCAACGACACCGCGCTGGCCGCGGCCGTGCTCCGGCCGGGCGGTCGGATGCTGGTGACGGCGGCCCGCTCCCCCGTCACCGTCGAGCTCGCACCGCTGTACACCCGGGACATCGTCATCGACGGTTTCGTGATCAGCCGGGCCTCGGCCGGCGAGCTGGCGGAGGCGGCCGGCCTGATCAATTCGATGCTGGTCGACGGCCGGCTGACCACCCGGATCGCCGAGCGCCTGCCGTTGGACCAGGCCGCCCGGGCGCACCAGCGGATGGAGTCCGGGGAGGTGGACGGACGGCTGCTGCTCACGGTGTGATCGGCGGGTCGGGCGTCCCGGGAGTACCCTGTTCTGTCCGGCTCGCGCGGTTCGCGAGCACCGGTGGACGGAAGGGCGCGCGTGTCAGACTCGGGCAGCAGTTCCCCCGGCAGCCCCGTCATCGATCCCGGCGATCCCGTCGGTGTCGATCCCATCGGCGAGGAACAGAGGGTGCTCGACACGCTCTACCGGCGGCTCGACGCGCTGCGCACCGAACGGATCGAACTGCGCGACCGCTACATCAGCCGCAGCGACAACACCCCCGGTGGGCGGGTCGAGCGGGACGTCGCCTACGCCAACCATGCCGCCGCGGTGGTCGCGCTGAACGCCGCCGAGGACCGGCTGTGCTTCGGCCGGATCGACCGCACCGACGGCGAGTCGATGCACATCGGCCGGATGGGCATCTTCGACGACCGGGGCGATCACCAGCAGCTGCTGATGGACTGGCGGGCGCCGTCCGCACGGCCGTTCTACGTGGCGACCGCGGCCAATCCGCTGGGCCTGCTCCGGCGCCGGTACATCACCACCCGGCGGCGGCGGGTCGAGTCGGCCAACGACGAGTACCTGGATCTTTCCGATCCGCGGGCGCTGATCGCCGCCCAGTCCACCGGCGGGGGGCCGGCCGGCGAGGCCGCCCTGCTGGCCGCGCTGCGCGCCCCGCGCACCGGCCGGATGTCGGACATCGTCGCGACCATCCAGGCCGAGCAGGACCGGATCATCCGCGCCGACCTGGCCGGCATCCTGGTCGTCCAGGGCGGCCCGGGCACCGGGAAGACCGCGGTCGCCCTGCACCGGGCCGCCTACCTGCTCTACAACCACCGGGACCAGCTGCAGCAGCGGGGCGTGCTCATCATCGGGCCGAACCCGACGTTCCTGAGCTACATCAGCCAGGTGTTGCCGTCGCTGGGCGAGAACGCGGTCGTGTTGTCGACCATCGCCGACCTGTTCCCCGGGGTGTCCGCGCACGCGGTCGACGATCCCGAGGTCGCCCGGCTCAAGGGCCGGACGGTGATGACGACCGTGATCGCCAATGCGGTGCTGCACCGGCAGGCGTTGCCGCGAACGCCGATCGAGGTCGCCTTCGACGGCGCGCCCGGCGGGCGGCTGGTGTTGGATCGGTCGATCCTGGGGCCGGCGCGGGATCGGGCGTGGGCGTCCCGCCGACCGCACAACCGGGCCCGGCCGCTGTTCGTCCGGCGGGTCGTCGACGGCCTGGTGCGGCAGGTCGCGGCCCGGCTGGGCAGCGGCCCTGACGGCGACACCCTCGCCACCGCCGATGATCTCGCCGCGATCCGGCAGGACCTGGTGGAACACGATGCGCTGCGGGATGCGCTGCGGGACGTCTGGCCCATCCTGACCCCCCAGCGGCTGCTGGCCGACCTGCTCGGCTCCGCGGCCCGGCTGGAGTTCGCCGCCGAGTCGCTACGGCCGCGGGACCGCGAGCTGCTGCTGCGACCGGACGCGCCGGCGGCCTGGACCGCCGCCGACGTCCCGCTGCTCGACGAGGCGGCCGAGCTGCTGGGGGTGCTGGACGCGGCCGCGGCGGCGGCAATCACCGGGGTGGCGGCCGGCGACGAGGGTTACGCGGCCGAGGTGCTCGACCTGCTCGGCGCCGACGAGGACCTGCATCCGGACGACGCCGGGCTGCAGGGGATGCTCGGCATGGTCAACGCGTCCACCCTGGCCGGGCTGCACGACGAGGTGGTCGACTGGACCTCCACCGCCGAACGGGCGGCCGCCGACCGCGAGTGGACCTACGGGCACGTCATCGTCGACGAGGCCCAGGAGCTGTCCGCGATGGCCTGGCGGATGGTGATGCGGCGCTGCCCGATGCGGTCGATGACGCTGGTCGGCGATCTGGCCCAGACCTCCGACCCGGCCGGTGCGCTGTCCTGGTCGCGGATGCTCCGGCCGTACGTGCGTGGCCGGTTCCGGGTCGAGGAACTCACCGTCAACTACCGCACCCCCGCGGAGATCATGACGATCGCCGAGCCGGTGTTGGCCGCGATCGACCCGGAGCTGCGGGCGCCGCGGTCGGTGCGGGACGCCGGGCTGGCGCCGGCGCACCGCCGGGTCGCCTCGGCCGACCTGCCGGCCCAGGTCGTCGACGTCGTGCGGGAGGAGGACGACGAACCCGGCACCATCGGGGTGCTGGTGCCCCGGGCCCGCTACGCGGCGGTCGCCGACGCCGTCGAACGGGCCCGGTCGGGCGGCCCGGCGTTGGCCGAGTCCGCCGACTCCGCCGGGGGGCAGCCGTCGCTGTTCGAGATGGTCGACACCGCGGCCGAGCTGCGCCGGCACGTCGTGGTGCTGACCGTGATGCAGGCCAAGGGGCTGGAGTTCGACAGCGTGATCGTTGCCGACCCCGCCGGCATCATCGCCGAATCCGCCCGGGGCCTGTCCGACCTTTACGTCGCGCTGACCCGGACGACCCAGCGGCTGACGGTCCTGCACACCGGCGAGCTGCCGGCGGTGCTGGGCCGGCTCCGCGAACCCGCCGCCTGATCCGACGCGCCGCGGGCCCCTGCGCCGACTTGCCTCGCGGCCCCTGCGCCGACTTGCCTCAAACGCATGTTCGGGATCGATTCAAAACCTGCGTTTGAGGCAAGTCGGCGCAACCGGGGACGGGCTACAGGATGTGCAGCATCTCCTGGTAGGTCGGCAACGGCCACATGTCGTCGGCCACCAACCCCTCCAACTCGTCGGCGGCGGCCCGCACGGCGGCCATCGCCGGGATCAGCTTCTCCACCGCGTAGACCGCCTCCTCCATCACCGATTCGCCGGCATGGATCCCCAGCGCGGTCTCCAGGCCGGTGATGCCGCTGGTCAGCGCGCCGACGGCGGCGGTGATCGCGTCCAGGGTCGGCGAATCGTAGGCGGCGCCGATGGCCTTGAGGTTCATCGCGGCGCCGGCCAGCTCACCCTGGTAGCGGATCGCGGCGGGCAGGATCTTGGTCTTGGCGATCTCCATCGTCTCGTGCGCCTCCAGCACCACGCTCATCGCGTACTGCTCCAGGTACACCTCGAACCGGCTGTGCAGCTCCCGGTTGGACAGGACCGAGTGCTTCTCGAACAGGTCCTTGACCTCGGGCAGTTCGAACTGGGGCAGCGCGTCGACGGTGGTCTTGAGGTTCTTCAGGCCCCGCTCGGCCGCCTCGACCTGCCAGGCGTCGGCGTAGCCGTCACCGTTGAACACCACCGCGCCGTGCTCGGTGATGATGTCCTTGAGCACCTTCTGCACGGCCGCATCGAAGGCCATGCCGCCGCCGGTCAGCGTCTCCAACTCGGTGGCGATGTAGTCGAGCGAGTCGGCCAGGATCGTGTTGATCGCGACCATCGGGCCGGAGATCGACTGGGACGAGCCCGGCGCGCGGAACTCGAACCGGTTGCCGGTGAAGGCGAACGGGCTGGTCCGGTTGCGGTCGCCCGGATCGGCCTTGAACTCCGGCAGGGTGTCCACGCCGACGGTCAGCGTGCCCGGCGCCTTCGAGCCGGTCAGCGCGCCGGCGGCGATCTGGTCGAACACGTCGGCCAGCTGGGCGCCCAGGAACACCGAGATGATGGCCGGCGGGGCCTCGTTGGCGCCCAGCCGGTGGTCGTTGCGGGCGGAGGCGACGACCGCCCGCAGGACGCCGCCGAACTTATGCACGCCGCGGATGACGGCCGCGCAGAACACCAGGAACTGGGCGTTCTCGTGCGGGGTGTCGCCCGGGTTGAGCAGGTTGCCCTGGTTGTTGTTGCCGATGGAGAAGTTGACGTGCTTGCCGGAGCCGTTGACGCCGGCGAACGGCTTCTCGTGCAGCAGGCACTCCATCCCGTACCGCTGGGCGACCCGCTGCAGCGTGGTCATCATCAGCTGCTGGTGGTCGTGCGCGAGGTTCGCCTTCTCGAACAGTGGCGCGATCTCGAACTGGCCGGGGGCGACCTCGTTGTGCCGGGTCTTGGCCAGGATGCCCTGCTTGAACAGCTCCCGGTCGACCTCGATCATGAACGCCAGCACCCGCTCCGGGATGGCGCCGAAGTAGTGGTCCTCGAACTGCTGGCCCTTGGACGGCTTGGCGCCGAACAGGGTGCGGCCGCTGGCCATGATGTCCGGCCGGGAGAAGTAGAAGTGCCGGTCGATCAGGAAGTACTCCTGCTCGGCCCCGGCGTAGGACACCACGGTGTCGATGTCGGTGTGCCCGAACAGCTTCAGCACCCGGGCGGCCTGCTTGCTCATCGCCTGCTGGCTGCGCAGCAGCGGGGTCTTCTTGTCCAGCGCCTCACCGGTCCAGGAGATGAACACGGTCGGGATGCACAGGGTGTTGCCGTTCGGGTTCTCCAGGATGTAGGCCGGGCTGGTGACGTCCCAGCCGGTGTAGCCGCGGGCCTCGAATGTGTTGCGGATCCCGCCGTTGGGGAAGCTGGATGCGTCCGGCTCGCCCTGGATCAGCGTCTTGCCGGCGAACTCGGCCAGCGAGGCGCCGCTCTCCTCGGGGGACAGGAACGAGTCGTGCTTCTCCGCGGTCAGCCCGGTGAGCGGGTAGAACACGTGCGCGTAGTGCGACGCGCCGTTCTCCACGGCCCAGTCCTTCATCGCCGAGGCGACGACGTCGGCCACCGCCGGGTCCAGCGGGGTGCCCTTCTCGATGGTCGACATCACCGACTTGTAGACCGACTTGGGCAGTCGCGCCTTCATCACGGCTGGGCTGAACGTGTTGCGCCCGAACAGCTCTCCGAGCGGCTCGGAGAAGCCCTTGTCCGGCACCTGGTACCCGGTGACCGCGTTGATCGCCTGACGACGTGACTGACTACCGCTCATGCTCGGAATCTCCTGGGGTCGTCCCGACCCGCCGTGCGCGGATCGCTGGGCACGCCGAATCGAAACCCGACGCACCGGACGACAGTGCCAAGCCAGCGTCACGCGGATGTTTCGCCGGTCTTATGGCCGGTTAAACCTTGCCTTCGCTGCGCCGGCGAACCCGCGCCCAGGCGCGCCTCGGAGCCGGATCGAGGGAGGGGTTGTCGTTCCGGACCGGCGGGAACGCCGAAACCCTCCCTCGAGTCACTCGTGGGCGCGCGGCAGCGGCCGCGGCTTGAGCCGGATCCCCGGCATCGGCGGTGCCGGCAACGGATCCCCCGGGTAGCCCGACACCCGCCCGTACCGGGTGGCCGGCGCGAGACCCCGGGCGAAAGCGCCGACCTCGGACTGCCACTCCTCCCGGAAGGCGACCACCTCGTCGTGGGTGCGACCGATGAAGTTCCACCACATGATGATCTCCTCGCGGAGCGGCTCCCCGCCGAGCAGCACCAGGCGGACCGGCGTGGGGCCGGCGACCAGGCCCAGCGATCGGGTGCCCGGCGCCAGGTAGGCCATCGCGCCGCGCGCCACCGGAGCGCCGTTCACCATCACCTCACCGGCGTCGATCAGCACCCCGTGCTCGAAGGCGAGTTCGAGCGGCAGGTCGACGCTCGTCCCCGGGTCGATGCACACCTCGGCCCCCAGCAACGGCGAGTGCACCGTCGCCGACGACGACAACCCCAGCCAGGACCCGATGAACACCCGGCAGCGCACCTCGCCGTCCCGGGCCTCCTGCGGCACGACGTGCTCGAACACCGGCGGGATGTTCCGGGCGGACTCCGGCAGGGCCACCCACAACTGAACCCCGTGCAGCACGTCGGTGGCGGGCGTCGACACCTCCGAATGCGAGATGCCGCGGCCGGCGGTCATCAGGTTCAGCTCCCCCGGCCGGACCATCGCGTGCGACCCCACGCTGTCCCGGTGCTCGATCTCGCCCTCGAACAGCCAGCTGACCGTCTGCAGGCCGGTGTGCGGGTGCGGGGCCACGTCCATCCCGCCGGTGGCGGCGACCCGATCAGGCCCGTAGTGGTCGGCGAAGCACCAGGCGCCGATCAACGAGCGCTGCTTGAGCGGCAGTGTTCGCCGCACGGTCATCGCCCGGATGCCACCCAGGGGGACGTCGCGGGGTTCGAGAATCTCCACCGATCCGGCCTCGCGGCGGCCGGAATCACCGGCCGCTTCACGATCCGTCCGGCCGTTCCGGCAGACCAATTCGGCGGGGTCGACCTCGACGTTCGTCACCCTGGCGAGGGTAGTCGGCCGAGCGACCGACGCCGCCAGTCAACGGCGCAGTACGGGCCGGCCGGGATACGGCGCCACCGGAGCCGGGTCGTCGAGCCTTGGCTGCAGCCAGGAATGCGCCGGTCGAGAAGGCATGCGGGGCAACGTGGTCCGGTCAACCGATCATCACCCCGGTGTCCAGCATGGTAACCCGCAACAGGAACGCCGCCTCGGCGCCGACGACCCCGTCGACCAGCGCGAGCAGACGATCCACGAACGCCCCGCCGTGGGCCGGTTCCTCACCGGGGGCGAGGTGGTGCGCCAGTTCGTGCAGGATCACCAGCTCCCGCAGCGCCCAGCCCGAGCCCGTCCGGTGGCCGGGCACCGCGATCACCGCACCGGCGCGTTCGTAGTGTGCCTGGGAGGATCCGGCCCGCTCCCGCACCCGGACCGGCATCGCCGCACGCGGCCACCCGGCCCGCACCCAGTTGAGCGCCTGCACCCGATCCACGTAGGACTGGACGGCCTCGACGGACCCGAAGTGCCGTTCGGGGGGCAAGGTCAGCGTGGATCCGGCAATCTGCACGACCGGGTAGGCGGCCGACCGGTCGAGAATCCGGTGGACGAGGTGTTCGGCCTCGTACACGCGACCCCGTTGGTCGTCCCGGCTTCCGGTCTCAGCCGTCGATCGCGCCACGCCGGCCACCGATCGCCGTCTCCGGGGACAGCCGCGCCCGCCGGCCGGCACGATCCCCGGCCTGCCGGGACCGTTCCGAGAACCCGCTCGTTGCCCGGGTTCCCGACCAGGTGCCGCGCGCGCTGGAGTTGGCCTTGTAGTGGTCGGCGAGTTCGACCTCGCGGTTGCGCAGCACCAGCGCCATGCTCCGACCTTCATCCACCGGCTGTTCGGCGATCAACTGTTCCTCGGTCTCCTTACGGGCCTGGGCCAGCCGGGTGCCGATCCGGTGCGCGAACGCCTGCTGGAAGTTGATCCGCGCGGTGGTGGCGTGCACCGGCTTCTCCACGTATTGGTACTGCTGCCGCCACCCGCCGTTGCGGCCGGGCGCCGTCACCGACACCCGTTTGATCACCTTCTCCAGCGCGTAGTCGCCCGACTTGATGTAGAAGTCGGACGCCCGGACCATCTGTACGACCAGCGAGGCGTACAACGTCTCGCTCATGTCGATGTCGGTGTCGAACCCGAACGCGTGCACCCGGGTCGAGTCCCGCGCGATGTCGCAGGTCAGGTTGTTGGCCCGGCCGATGGCCAGGAACAGCTCGACGTACGTCCGCAGTCCGCGCTTGCCGGACTCGCCGATGACGATCGCCCGCTGGGTCGGCACCGGCCGACGCTCCGCTCGTTCCGTGTGCGCCCGGGCGACGGCCAGGTCCACCGACGCGAGGGTGGCCAGCCGCTGCGCGGCCTGCAAATAGGCGTCCGCCTCGTGCTCGTTGTCGGTGCCCTCCGCCTTGCGCAACAGCGCCGCGATTCTGGTCAGATCCTTGTCGGCCATGTCTCCCGTCCCGCGATTCGATCGGTGATTCCGTCCTGACCGGCAGCATGCCACCGACGTCCGACAGTCCTCGTTCAGACGTTCGATCCTCCCATCCCGGGACCGCGGAAGGCGTTTGCACCACGGGTACCTGGCGCGGTGGTGGCCGGGGGTGCCGGGCTCGCTCCGCCGGACGAGGGGGCAGCTTCGGCCCTTCCCGCCCGCCGGGACGGGCATTTTCTGCCCCCTCGATGAACGCAATACGCCCGGCCGGCTCGCACCCGCTGACGATGCCCGCTCGAATCAGAGGTCGGCGCCGGTCCGGCGCAGGCACTCCCGCCACAACCGCACGCGCAGCACCGGGTCGTCGCGCTGCCAGGGAAAATAGTGGGTGGGGCGGACCCGCCGGTCGTGCCAGAACAGGCCGGAGGAGCGCGCCGGGTCCGGAGCCGCGGCCAGCCACACGATCGTGTCGGCACCCTGTTCGGGCGTGCGCAGGATCGGTCGGGCGAGCTTGTCGAAGCCAGGCAGCGAATCGGACACGCCGGGGGTGGCCGCCCACCCCGGATGCATGCTGTGCACCACCGGATCGTCGGCCCGGTCGAAGGTCAGCGCCAGCTGTTCCGCCATGGTGACCTGCATGCGTTTGGTCCGGGCGTAGGCACCGACGCCCTTGTACTCGCCGCGCGCCGAGTCGAAGTCGTCGGACAGCGCCGCCGAGTACATACCGCCCGAGGACACCACGACCACCCGGGCGTCGCCGTCGCCGGCCAGCAGCCCGCGCAGGTCGGCGGTCAACCGGAACGGACCCAGCACATGGGTGGCGAAGGCCAGCTCGTTGCCCCCGGCGGTCAGCGTCCGCTCCGGCGGCATGACGCCCGCGCAGTGCACCAACGCGTGCAGGGCGGCCAGATCCCGACGCAGCGCCCCCGCCAGGTCCCGCACCGCGGACAGGTCGCTGACGTCGCATTCGCGCACCACCAGGTCGGCGGCCGGCACCGCGGTCCGGATCCGGGCGGCGGCGTCATCCAGGCGGGCGGCGCTACGGCCGACCAGGTGCACCCGCGCGCCGAGCCCGGCCAGCGCCTGGGCGGTGGCCGTACCCAGCCCGGAACTGGCACCGGTCACCACGACGTCCACCGGGCGGTCGAACGGTCGGGGATCGGCGGGCCACCAGTGCCGTCGCGCGGCCACCCCGAGCTTGCTGTACCCGGGCACCACCAGGGCGTCCAGCACGCGGTCGGCGACCCCGGCCGCGGTCTGCGGAATCGGCATGCCTGGTCCTTTCCCCGGCGACGAGCAACCCATGCGATACCGGCGCCGGGGCCGCCGTGGATGCGGGTCAGCCGGCGCTGCGTCGCATGGAGCGGATGCCGACGGTCAACCCGACCGCCACCGTGGCCAGCGCCGCCACCCACCCCCAGCCCGCCGCGGACGAGCCGACGTCGCCGGCGAACAGCGCCCGCTCGGCGTCGACCAGGTAGGTCAGTGGGTTGAACTTGGATGCCACCTGCATCCAGCCCGGCCCGGTCTCCAACGGCAGCAGCATGCCGGACAGGATCATCAACGGGAAGATCACCGTCTGCTGTACCGCCCAGAACATCCATTCCTGCTTGCGGACCGCGATCGCCAGCGCGTAGCTCAGCGACCCGACGCCGACACCGAAGACGGCCAGCAGCAGGAAGCCGACCAGCGCGCCGATCGGATAGAGGTCGAAGCCGAACGGCATCATCACCGCGACGATGATCACCGCCTGCGCGGCCAGCGGCACCATCTCCTTCAGTGCCCGCCCGATCAACAGCGACGGCCGGGACAGCGGCGTGACCAGCATCCGCTCGTGCGCCCCGGTCTGGAACTCGAACAGCAGGTTGGCGCCGACCGTGGTCGTCCCGAACAGCGCGGTCATCACCAGGATCGACGGCACGAACCACTGCCAGACGCTGGCGCCGAACGTGCTCTCGGCCTGGCCGCCCAGCGAGCCGACCAGCAGCGGCCCGAACAGGCCCAGGAACACCAGCGGCTGAATCATCCCGAACACCACCGAGAACGGGTCGCGCAGCACCGGGCGCAGCTCCCGCGTCATCACCAGGTGGGTGTCGCGGACGAGCTTGCGCACACCGCCGACCGGGGACCCCACCAATGTCGACGCGGGAGTGGTCAGGTCAGTCGTCATGTCGCCGTCCTCCTCGGGGCAGTCGCAGGCTCCCCGCCCCTCCCGCGGACGCCGCCGCGGTGCCGATGATTCGCTCGGCAAGCCTCGCTCACGCCGCCTCCCTCCTCGGGGCAGTCGCAGGCTCCCCGCCCCTCCCGCGGACGCCGCCGCGGTGTCCATGATTCGCTCGGCAAGCCTCGCTCACGCCGCCTCCCTCGATCCGGTGGTGGTGTTCTCGGCCTCGCGCAGGCTCCGCCCGGTCAGCGACAGGAACACGTCGTCCAGCGTCGGCCGATGCACCTGCGCAGTGACCACGGCAAGGCCGGCCCGGTCCGCCTCCCGGAGCAGGACGGGCAGCACGCGCGGCCCGTCGGCCACCCGCCCGGTCACCGTGGCGGCGTCCACCGCGACGTCGCGGCCGCCCGGCATGCCCTCGACCAACCGGGCGAGGTCGGCGACGCGAGCCGGATCGGCCAGGCCGACGACGACCCGGTCGCCGGCCAGGTCGGCCTTCAGCGCTTCCGCCGTGTCGTCGGCGATCACCTCGCCGTGGTCGACGACGACCACCCGACCGGCCATCGAATCGGCTTCGTCGAGGTAGTGGGTGGTCAGCATGATCGTCATCGGGGTCGGGGACGACGCCCGCATCTGCAGGATGTGCTCCCACAGGTTGGCCCGGTTGTGCGGATCCAGGCCGGTCGACGGCTCGTCCAGGAACAGCAGCGACGGGCTGTGCACCAGGCCCATCGCCACATCCAGCCGCCGGCGCTGGCCGCCGGACAGGCTCGACACCTTCCGTTTGGCGAGCGTCGCCAGGTCCAGCGCCTCCATCAACTCGCCCGCCCGGCGACGCGCCGTCCGGCGGTCGAGCCCGTAGATCAGGCCCTGGCTGTACAGCTCGTCGGCCGCCCGCTGCATGTGACCGGCACCGTTGCCCTGCCCGACGTACCCGATCAGCGAACGGACCGTGGCCGACTCGCGCACGACGTCGTGCCCGGCGACCGTGGCCGAACCGGAGGTGGGTTCGAGCAGGGTGGTCAGCATCCGCATGGTCGTCGTCTTGCCGGCGCCGTTGGGCCCGAGCACCGCGATCAGCTCGCCGTCCTGGACGTCCAGGCTGATGCCGCGCACGGCGTGCACGGTGTTGCTCCTGCTCACCACGAAGTCCTTGGTCAGGTCCCGCGTCCGGATCACGTGCGCTCCCTCGGTCGCTCAATTGGCACAACCACCACGATGCCCCCTGTAGCGGTCAGCATCTGTCCGCTATCCGGGCCATTCTTGACGCCATGAGTGATGTCCCGGGAACCAGCGGCCGACTCCTGCGGTTGCTGTCCCTGCTGCAGGCCCGCCGCGACTGGCCCGGGGAGGTGCTGGCGCAGCGCCTCGAGGTGAGCCCGCGCACGGTCCGCCGGGACGTGGACCGGTTGCGTGATCTCGGCTATCCGGTCCGGGCGATCAAGGGTCCGGACGGTGGCTACCGGCTCGACGCCGGCACCGAACTGCCACCCCTGCTGTTCGACGACGAGCAGGCGGTCGCCGTCGCGGTGGCGCTGCAGACCGCCTCGGCGAGCGTGTCCGGGATCGAGGAGGGCGCGTTGCGCGCGCTGGCCACCGTCCGTCAGGTGATGCCGGCCCGGCTGCGCGGCCGGGTGGACGCGCTGCGGGTCACCGCGGTGCCGACCGATCCGGAGTCGCCGAAGGTCGACTCGGACGTGCTGATCGCGGTGGGCGGCGCCGTCCGGGCCCACGAGGTCCTGCGGTTCGACTACGAGCGGCCGAACTGGACGGGCGAGGAACGGCCGTGGGAGCCGCCGCGGAAGGTGGAGCCGCACCACCTGGCCACCTGGAGCGGCCGGTGGTACCTGGTCGGCTGGGACCTCGACCGCAAGGACTGGCGCACCTTCCGGGTCGACCGGATCACCCCGAAAACCCCGACCGGACCCCGGTTCTCGCCCCGGGAACTGCCCGGCGGCGACGTGGCGACCTACCTGCAGACCTCGTTCCGGGGCTCCGACTGGCCCTGTCGGGGTGAGTTCGTCCTCGACGCGCCGGCCGCGGAGGTCCAGCCGTGGGCCGGCCGGCAGGCCGTGGTCGAGTCGCTCGGCCCGGAGCGGACCCGGGTGGTGACCGGATCGTGGTCCTGGGAGCGGCTGGCCGCCTGGGTGTCGTGGTGGGAGGTGCCGGTGCGGATCGTCGGACCCGACGAGTTGCGGGAGGCGGCCGCGCGGCTGGGCGAGCGGTTCCGGGCGGCGGCGGCCGGCCAAGCGTGAGACTCGGGCGATCGCACACTTGACGTGGTCCGTCCGATGCCGCGCGGCAGACCGGAGCCGGACGTGTTCAGATCCCATGAGTCGCACGGCCCAAGAACGGTGCGTACGCGAACCGGGTGGCGTTGACCTCACTGGTCCGCTACAGTTATAAGTGTAAATCCAGACCGATCGTATGTGCAGAGGTGATTCCGCATGTCCGCCACGCTTCCTCGCGACGCGCTCGTCACCACCAGCCGTGAGCGCAGCCAGGCCGCTGAACTGATCGGCGAGGCCGACATGTCCGATGCCATCCTGGCTGTTGAGCTGAGCGACGGACGCTCGGTCCCGCCGGAGCTGGCCGGCCTGCTTCGCAAGATCCTTGACGCAATCGCCGGCGGACGTACGGTCACGGTGGGTACCCTGCCCGACGAACTCACCACCAGCTCGGCGGCCGACATGCTCGGCATCTCCCGCCCAACCCTGATGAAATTGATCAGCAGCAAAGAGCTTTCAGCCCACAAGGTCGGCACGCACACCCGGGTGAACACCGCTGACGTCCTGGCCTTTCGGCGCGCACGCCTGGAAAGGCAACGGAAGGCATTGGAGGATCTGCGCGCATTGGAGGATGAACTCGGGTTGGAGTGAGGTCCGCTCGGCTGCGAGCACCCGGTCACGATCACCACCTCGCTGCTCCCTATGCTCCGCGAGGTGGTGATCCGTGTACTGGCCGACGCCAATGTGCTGCATTCCCGAACGCTCCGCGACTGGGCCTTGATGCTCAACGTGGAGACCAAGGGGGAGCTCTTTACGATGCACTACACCGAGGACATTCTCGCCGAAACCATCGCCACGATCAGGCGGCGCCACGTGAACCTGGACGGCACCGCGATCACGTTGTTGGCCGACCGCATCCGCACCTCCATGACGGATCGGATCGACCGCTATCCGCTGAGGCAGGACAGTCCGGTCAAGGACGACAAGGACCACCATGTGCATGCCGCTGCGGTCGCCGCAGGGATGGACATGCTGGTCACCCTTGACAACGACTTTCTCCGCCTCGCCGACGAGGCCACTGACGCCCTTCCGTACGAGATCATCTGTCCGGATGACTTCTTCGTACTCATCGACGATTCGGACCCAAGAGCCACCCGTACGACCACGCTGAAGCAGCACGGCTATTGGACCGGCCGTGGCGTGACCAACCTGGCCGTGCAGCTGCGTCGGGCTGGTTGCCCCGGTTTCGGCGAACGGGTCGCGAACCATCCATCTCCGCGCCCTCTTCTGCTGACGCGTCGACGCCGCCCGTCCGTGCGCGGCGATTGACCACCCTCGGGCCAAGAATCGTGTACCCCAATAACCAATGTGGGCAAGGGGGGAGTTGAACCCCCACGTCCTTTCGGACACACGGACCTGAACCGTGCGCGTCTGCCATTTCGCCACTTGCCCTAGCGACGCCGAACAGGCTAGCACGGTCGAGCGGGCGCCGGTGACCACCGGCCGCCGGACGCGACCGGCGCCCCGCCGGCCCGGACCAGTACACGTCGACTGAGCCAGATTCGCGTCTGTTTGACACAGATCACTCAAGATTCTCCCGCCGAGGGGTGGTCTGAGCACAGATCTTCTGTCAGGCTTTGCCCACCATGCCAACCACCCCGCGATCGACCGCCGCCGAGCAGCACGGATTCGTGCCGCAGCGGCCCGCCGTCGTCGCCAAGTTCCGGGGTGCGTTGACATTGCCGGCCCGTCCGGAGCGGTTCGCTCTGTTCGGCAGCCAGGCCGTCGCCATCTGGTGATCGATTCCGACGTCGGCGCCGGCCCCGCACCGCGCGGCCGCGCTCGCTGACCAACCCCACCACGCAGGGCCTCGGGCCCGGCGTCCACGCGTCGGCACCGCTCATGACGCGAATCCCACCCACCCCCCGACCGGGCGCATCGCCGCGTCCGGCAACCCACCGGGAGCGGCCTTGCCCACCCCTGATTCCACATCAGTGCCCAGCACGAAGCCCGCGTCGTTGCCGCAGAAGCTGTTCCGGCGCAAGCCGGTCACCCGGATGGAGGCCGAAACCGGCTCCGAGACCGGCCGCAGCGAGCTGACCCGCAGCATCGGGTTGTTCCAGCTCTCCGCCTTCGGCATCGGCGCCACCATCGGCACCGGCATCTTCTTCGTCCTCTCCGAGGCCGTGCCGGTCGCCGGGCCCGCGGTGATCTGGTCGTTCGTCATCGCCGGGGTCGTCGCCGGGCTGACTGCGGTCTGTTACGCCGAGCTGGCCGGCGCTGTTCCGGTGTCCGGTTCCTCCTACTCCTACGCGTACGCCACCATGGGCGAACTCGTCGCGATGGTGGTCGCCGCCTGCCTGCTGCTGGAGTACGGCGTCTCCGGAGCGGCGGTCGCCGTCGGCTGGTCGCAGTACCTGAACGAGTTGCTGCACAACCTGTTCGGCTTCCAGATCCCCGACGCCCTGTCCAACGCGCCGGAGGAGGGCGGCCTGATCAACCTGCCGGCCGTCATCCTGATCGCGATGTGCGCGGTCCTGCTGATCCGCGGCGCCAGCGAATCGGCCAAGGTCAACGCCGTCATGGTGATGATCAAAATCGGCATCCTGCTGATGTTCATCGCGATCGGCATCACCGGCTGGAACACCGACAACCTGGCCGACTTCGCCCCGTTCGGGATGGCTGGCATCACCGCCGCGGCCGGCATCATCTTCTTCTCCTACATCGGCCTGGACGCCGTCTCCACCGCCGGCGACGAGGTCAAGAACCCGCACCGCACCCTGCCGTTGGCGATCATCATCGCGCTGGTCACGGTCACCGGCCTGTACATCCTGACCAGCCTGGTCGCGGTGGCCGCCCAGCCGTACGACCAGTTCGAGGGCCAGGAGGCCGGCCTCTCGCAGATCCTGGAGAACATCGTCGGCGCCTCCTGGCCGGGCACCGTGCTGGCCGCCGGCGCGGTCGTCTCGATCTTCTCCATCACCCTGGTGGTGATCTACGGCCAGACCCGCATCCTGTTCACCATGTCCCGGGACGGCATGGTGCCCAAGCTGTTCCACAAGGTGAACCCGCGCACCCGGACCCCGATCCCGAACACCGTCATCGTGGCCACCGTGATCGCCCTGCTGGCCGGCTTTGTGCCGATCAACTTCCTGGCCGAGATGACCAGCGTGGGCACCCTGGTCGCGTTCCTGGTCGTGTCCATCGCGGTGATGGTGCTGCGCCGCCGGGAACCGAACCTGCCGCGCACCTTCCGGGTTCCGCTGTACCCGGTGACGCCGATCCTGTCCGCGATCGGCTGCCTGTGGATCATCAAGGATCTGCGCCCGATCACCCTGCTGGTCTTCGTCGGCTGGGTGGCGCTCGCGCTGATCTGGTACTTCGCTTACGGCATCAAGCATTCGACATTGGGTCGGCACCAACCCGCCGGCCTGCTCGCCGCTTCCACCCCGACCACCCCCACCACCGACAACGATCAGGAGGACTGACCGATGCACTCCGTCAACCAGACCACCGATGCCATGGTCCGCAGCGTGCTGGCCTACGCCGAGAACCGGTTGCGGATGACGCCGGTCCCGCTGGACCGCGGCACCCGCACCCCCAAGGAGCTGTACTGGGAGCTCGAGGGGCTCATCCGCGACGAGGCCCGTCAGCCGGACGAGGTGCTGGGCGTCTACTCGTCGGTGATCGCCCCGAGCATCATCTCCGCGGACAGCCCCCGCTTCCTCGGCTTCATCCCGGCGGCACCGACCAAGGCCAGCCTGCTGTTCGACATGGTCGTCTCCAGCGCCTCGATCCAGGGCATCTCCTGGTTGGAGGCCTCCGGCGCGATCGCCGCCGAGAACACCGCGTTGCGCGTCATCGCCGACGAGGCGGGCATGCCGGCCGGGTCGGGCGGCTGCTTCGTTTCCGGCGGCTCCGCCGGCAACCTGTCCGCGCTGGCCGTGGCCCGGGAGACCGGCAAGCGCCGCCTCGGCGACAAGCTCGCCGGGCGGCGGCCGCGGGTGATCGTCGGCGAGGACGCCCACTCGTCCATCGTCAACACCCTGCGGCTGCTGGAGATGGACGCGCTCGTCGTCCGCACGCCGGAGCATCGGGTCACCGCCGACGCCGTCCGAGCCGGCATCGAGGGCGTCGACGTGTCCGACGTGGTGGCCGTGGTCTGCACGTCGGGCACCACGAACGCCGGCATCATCGACGACCTGGCGGGGGTCGGCGCGATCGCCCGCGAGCACGACTGGTGGTTCCACGTCGACGGCGCCTACGGCGGCTCGGGGGTGTTCGCCCGGTCGCTCAAGCCCAAGTACGCCGGCCTGGAGCTGGCCGACTCGTTCATCCTCGACCCGCACAAGTGGCTGTTCGCGCCGTTCGACTGCTGCGCGCTGCTCTACCGGCAGCCCGCGCTGGCCAAGGCCACCCACACCCAGGACGCGTCATATCTGGACGTCATCCACACCGACGACACCGCCGGCGAGTGGAATCCGACCGACTACGCCTACCACCTGACCCGTCGTGCCCGCGGGCTGCCGCTGTGGTTCTCGATGGCCGTGCACGGCATCGACGCGTACCGGGAGGCGATCGAGGTCGCGGTCGACCTGGCCCGGCAGACCGCCGAGCTGATCACGCGGACGCCGAACCTGGAGCTGATCCGCGAGCCGGACCTGGGTGTGGTGCTGTTCCGCCGGGTCGGCTGGACCCCGGCCGACTACGACAACTGGGCGAACGCGCTGCACCGCGAGGGCGTCGCGTTCATCCCGCCGACGAAGTGGGAGGGCGAGACGGTCGGCCGCTTCGCCTTCCTGCACCCGCACACCCCGCTGGAGCTGGTCCGGGAGATCCTCGACCGCACCGCCTGACGCCGAACCCCGCGCGGATCACTACCCCGCAGGGGCCCTCGGTCGAGAGTGCACATTCCGCCCTGCCCGGCCCGCGCCGAGGGCCGACTCCGCACCTTCGACCGGCAACCACGCGGCGACGCCCACCCGACCCTGCGACACCCGAGCGCACTCTGGCCGCCCCCGGCGCACTCTGCGCCGCGGATCCGGCGCGCAGAGTGCGCTCTGACGACGCAGAGTGCGCCGGCGCGGCGCACAGTG
>JBDHZW010000035.1:0-27279 GCA_039812105.1 Nakamurella sp. | reverse complement strand
GACGCCGGCGGGGTGGGCTCGGCGGCCGTCACGACGAGACCCCCTTCGGGTCGGGGACCTTCCAACTCGGTTTGCGGGTCTTGATCAGCACCAGCGGGATCAGCAGACCCAGGATCAGGATGCCCCCGCCGACGATCCCGACGAACGCCCACGGGCTGCCGTCACCGAACTGGGACGGCGGCACGAAACTGATCCCGATCGCGGCGATCGAGGCGACGAACCCGACCCCGCACAGCAGCGGCAACGCCGGCGCCCGGTAGCCGCGCGGGTGATCCGGCTGCAACCTGCGCAGCCGATACGCCGCGATGAACAACCACAGATACACCAACAGGTACACCGACGTGGTGATCGTCATGAAGATCCAGTACGCGTTGGACACCGCCGGCACCAGCGCGAACAGCAGCGCCAGCGCGGTGGTCACCCACCCCTGCGCGACCAGGATGTTCACCTGCACACCGGCCGCGTTCGTCTTCTGGAAGTACGGCGGCAGGTACCCGCCGTCCTTGGCCACCAGCAGCAGGCTACGGGACGGCCCGGACAGCCAGGTCATGAACCCGGCCAGCGACGCCGCCACGATCGCCAGGCCGATGATCGGCACCAGGAACGAGAGGTTGAACTGGCCCAGGATCACCGAGAACGCCTGCATCACCCCCGCGGTCAGGCTGATCTGGTCGGCCGGCACCACCCAGCTGATGGCCAGCGGCGGCAGGATCAGGATGACCAGCACCAGGATCACCGCCACGAACATCGCCCGCGGGAACTCCTTGCCCGGATTCTTCAGCTCGTTGACGTGCACCGCGTTCATCTCCATGCCCGAGTACGCGCCGAAGTTGGACACGATCAGCACGATGCTGGCGATGCCGGTCCAGGCCGGCAGCAGGTTCGAGGCGGTCATCGGTGCCGCCGACGGGTTGCCCTGCAGCAGGTACACGACACCCAGCAGCACCAGGATCGCGCCCGGGATCAGCGTGCCCACCAGCACCCCGCTGGAGGCCAACTTGGCGATCACCCCGATGCCGCCGCGCAACGCCAACATGACACCGGCCCAGTACACGACGATGATCACCACCGCGGTGAACACCCCGCTGGAGGCCAGATCCGGGTCGATCACGTAGGCCAGCGTGCTGGCCACGAACGACAACAACGTCGGGTAGTAGAAGATCGTCATCGCGAACTGATGCCACGCCGCGGCGAACCCCATGTTCGGCGACATGCCCTCGGTCACCCACCGGTACACGCCGCCCGACCAGCCCGACGCCAGCTCGGCCGACACCAACGCCGTCGGGATCAGGAACACGATCGCCGGCAGCACGTACAGGAACACGCAGGCCAACCCGTACACCGCCATCGTCGGCGCCGGCCGCAGGCTGGCCACCGACGACACCGTCATCAGCGCCAACGCCGTCCACGCGATATAGCCGGGCCTCGGGGCCGTCCCGGCCGACCGATCCGGCGCCTTCGTATCACCCGTCGACATGATCACTCTCCGCCCGCGGTCGGTCGACATGCTCGGGAGTAGCGAACGCCGGGTCGATCATGGGCGCCTCATCCCCGAGGGATGAGGCGTTTGGGGTAGCGGTTGAACATCCGGCGACGAGCCGGGGAACCCTCGGTTACGGCGTGACGATGGCGAAGTTCGTAGATGTCGGCCAGCAGTTCTCGGGCACCGGCGTGGTCGGGGTCGGCGAACACGACGTGGTTGACCACCTCGGCGACCCACCGGTAAGGCCGGGTTGCCGTCGAACCAGCCCAGGTAGCGCTGGTAGATCGCCTTGACGTTGTGGCTGACCGAGCCGTCGTAGCCGTGCGATGTTCCAGGCGTTCTCCAGCGCGGGCGGCAGGACGATCTGCTCGGCGATCTCCGGTCCGGTGAACCTCTTGTTGAGCAGGCGCAGGGTCTGGTCGTGCAGGTAGGCGTACAGGTCCCGTTGCTCGGACAGGAACTGCACGACCCGCTCGTTGCCCCAGGTGGGCCAGTGATGGGAGGCGAACGCGACCTGCACGTCGTCCCCGAACAGGTCGATGGATTCGGTCAGGTAGCCGGCCCAGCCATGCGGATCGCGGACGATCGCGCCGCGCAGCGTGAGCACGTTGTGCAGGTTGTGGGTGGCGTCCTCGGCGGTGCACAGGGCCGTGAAATCCGGTAGGTAGATGAGGATCTCGGCCGGGCCTCGGTGTGCGGGGCCATCTGGAACACCATCCGCACCCCGTCGACGGTCACCTCCTGCCCCGTGGTGGTGATCCAGTCGGTCGGCGGGATGAGGGTGACGTGCCGGTGGAGGTGGTCTGGCCCAGGCCCGCGCCGACCTGCCCCTGCGGGCCGCGGGCCAGCGCGGCCCCGTACATGTAGCCCGCCCGGCGGCCCCGGTCTCGCGCGTCAACAGGGTGTCGATGACCACGACGCCCTCGTCGCCCTCGACGAAACGCTGGCTCCCCAATCGGGTCGATCCTCTCAAAGGGTGACAGATCGCCGATCGGGGTAAACGCTCCGTTCGCAGCCGTCATCACTGTGTGTTTCGATACCGGCGTAGGGGTCATCTGCAACTCCACAGGACGTCGCCGAACGGGTCGTGCTCGTCGGAACGCACGCCCACCGCTTCGGGAGGGTCCATGGCACGTCCGGTGGGTCGGGGCAGACGGCTTCTCACCCTTGGGTTGAGTCTCCTGCTCGGTCTTGGACTGACCGTGGCCCTCGCGGGTACGGCGCCGACCCGCCGACCCGCCGACCGCGTCGATCTCGATCCAGAAGTCCGCGAACGCCAACACGGTCACCCCGGGCGAGACCTTCGAATACACCATCCAGGTCCAGTGCACCGCCGGTGCGGTGAACGGGTGCGTCGACGCCCATGTCACCGACGAGTTGCCGGAGTACATCAGTCTCAACGGCGCGGTGACGGTCGCCGGGAGCACCAACAATCCGGCGGTTGACGAGGGGCCGCCGATCGTGGTGACGTTCAACGACAGTCTCGGTGGGGGCGACGTCGGGCTGGCCCCCGGCAACGTCATCGTGATCACCATCCCGGTCAAGGTCGACGACGACATCCCGCCGGACACCGACGGCACCGACCTGGTCAACACGGCCACCATCACGGCCGACAACGCCGCCGAGAAGTCGGACTCCGCGACGGTCATCCCGGACGTCCGGACGACCCTGGACGCGGCCACCGGCAAGACGATCACGCCGGACGGTGCGGCGGCGGTTCCGGGAACGCCGTCGACGGTCGCGCTGACCGGCCAGAACACCTCCAACGTGCCGGTCGACACGCTGGTGATCACCGACCCGGTCGACCCGACGGCGCCCCCCAACCCGTTCACCTACCTCGGCATCGTCGACCCACCCGCGGACGTGTCCATGCCGGTCGGTGCGGACACCGTGCAGGTATCGCTGTACGTCGACGGGGCCTGGGTGGACGGCCCGGCCGGGCCCCCGCAGCCGACCTACCCGACCGGTGTCGATCCGGCCGATGCCACCGGCATCCGCTGGACCTTCGCCAGCACCAACGGTGCCGACATCCCGCCCGGGGCCGCCGCCGGCGCCGGCATCAACCTGCAGCAGCGGGACACCGTGCTCGGCCTGACCGATCCGACCACCGTCACCAACGACGCCGACACGACGGTCAGCGCCGGCAGCGAGTCGGCGACATCCCCGCCGGCCGACGACACCTATCGGATCAGGCCGGCCGCGATCGACGTCGTCGCGGGCAAGACCTTCGACCCGGACACGGTGCGGGCCGGCGACCCGAGCACGGTGACCCTCACCGGCACCAACAACTCCGAGGATCCGCTGACCAGCCTGACCGTCACCGAGCCCGCGGCGGGCACCCCGAACCACTTCACCGACGGGGGCTTCGTCTACACGCCGGGTACCGACGACGTCATCTTTCCGGGCGGGGCGACGGCCGGAACGGTCACCTTCGTCTGCGCCGGCAGCCCCGGCAGCCCGCTGCCGCTCACCGACCATGCGTCGATGCCCGCCCCGCCGGACGGCTGCACGGTCACCGGGCTCACGGTGACGTTCACCGGCGAGATCGACCCGGGGGCCACGGCCACGATTCCGATCGTGGTGACCACCGACTCCGAACAGGCCCAGGAGGAGCTGACCCGGACCAACGTCGTCCAGGTGGACGGCGCCAACGCCGTAACCACCGCCACCGATCGGGCGACCGACTCGATCACTTCCATCGTCGACCGGCTCCAGGTGGAGACGACGAAGAAGATCGTGCCGTCGACGATCCCGGCGTGGCCCGGCGAGATCGTCACGGCCGAGCTGTCCGGCCGGGTGCTGCCGTTCCCGGAGTCCACCGTGCCGGCGACGACGATCGTCGTGCAGGATCCGTCGACGATCCCCGACCCGAACGCCTGGTACGACTCCTTCGACCCGGCGGGTGTGGTCGCCACCCCGGTGCCCGGATGCGCGACCGGGTCGGTGTTCTACACCACGGACGGCACCACCTGGGTGCCGCTGGTGGAGAACGTCCCCCCGGGCATCTACAACGCGCCGTTCCCGCAGGAGGTGCAGGAGAACGCCATCGGCATCCGGTTCGTCTACACCGCCGATCCGGCCGGTAACGGCTGCAGCGGCGGCTTCCCACCCGGAACGTCGGTGGCACCGAACATCTCCTACTCGTTGGAGGGTGACGTCCCCAATGAGGCGGCCACCTTCACCAACTGCGCCGCGGCCTCGGCGACCAGCCCGTCGGTGAACGCCACCTCCGCGCAGGCCTGCGACACCGTCGACGTCACCGAGATCGATCCAGGAACGGTCCACCCGATCGACAAGGCGTGGGACGAGGACCTGTTGAACGCGCGCTCGCAGCAGCAGTCGGGCGTGACGATCTCCTGGTCGACCAACGGGTTCACCGGCATCGGCCGGGCCCAGGCCACGGACACCGCCGACCCGGTGGGCACCGCGTTGCCGGACAGCGTGTTCGACACGTTCGACCTGGTCCGGATCGACCCGATCACACCGACGACGGATCCGTGGCTGACCTACGACCAGGTCCAGTCCGTGGAGTTGTACGAACTGCCGGTCGGCAGCACCGATCCGACAACCGGGCAATGGGTGCCGGTCGGCAGCTGCCCGGCCTCCTGCGACGGCACGTTCCCCGGCTACACCCTCACCGCCGACGAGCGGGCGCGGGCGATCGCCTTCCGGCTGAACTATGTCGAGAGCCCCACCCGGGCGGACCGGCTGTCCGCCGGGGCGCCGCCCGTGGGCTCCGGCGTCGCCGCGTCGACCGGCAACGACCGGCACGTGCACCCGGTGTTCCAGCTCCGCGACGAGCTGCGCAGCGATCCGGACGTCCCGATCACCGCCGACCGTGCGTACAACGTTCCCGGCAGCTTCGGCGTCATCAACAACACCGTGCGGGCCGAGCCGTTCCGCGACCCGGGCGACACCACCCCGATCGGTCAGTTCGACGTCAGTGACACCATCGCCCTGGTCGACGTGCCGGTCACCGCCGAGGCAACCAAGAAGTGGGACGGCGGCCCGCTCGGTATCCCCGATCCCGGTGTCCCGCAAGACGAATGGCCGACCGGCCGGGTGACCATCACCGGCACCAATACGACACCGGCCAAGGTTGACGAACTGCTCATCACCGATCCGGCCGCCGGAACCGACCCGTTCGACGCCTTCAACCTGAGCGGTTTCGTCGCGATCACCGTGCCCGGCGACATCGGCGCCAGCAAGCTGGTGATCACCCTGCAACGGGGCGGCACGTCGACCACCTATACCCGCGACCAGGCCCTGGCGTTGTCCGAGGCGGATCTGGTCGACGTGACCGGATTCTCGGTCGACTACACCGGCCGGATCAACGACGGCACCAACCGCCCGGCCGCTACCGCGACGATCGTCTTCGACACCCGGTTGCGGACCGGGTCCCGGTCGACGAACGCGCCACCCGCGCCGGGCGTCACGATCAACAACGCGACCTCCACCACCGCCTCCGACCTCGTCGGCTACCCCGGTGTCACGCCGGAATCGCAGACTGCGTACGCCAACGCCGGCATCGATCTGGTCGGGCAGGGTATCGACGTCGTCGCCGGAAAGTCGTTCAGCCCGGCCACCCTCACCGAGCCCGATGCCGGGCCGGTCACCGTCACGGTCTCCGGGCAGCCGACCGCGCCGGGAGGCGGCCCCATCCCGCCGTCCCGCGCGGTGCAGCTGGTGCTGACCGACACCTCGACCACGTTCTGGAACTCCTACGATTTGATCCAGTTGAATCCGATCACCTTCGTCAACCCGGTCGACCAGGTGCAGGTCGACGCCTACACCGGGGGCACCTGGTCCGTCGAGGGCGGGCGACCGGTGCTCACCGGAGGGTCCTGGCAGCTGGGCAGCCCGACCACCGACCCGAACGTCACCCTCCCCGGGACGGTCACCGCCGATCAGGTGCAGGGGCTGCGGTACACGTTCAGCCGGGCCGACGGGGCGAACTGGGAGAACCCGGCCAACCCGACGCAGACCGCCACCTTCCAGGTGCAGCGCCGGGACACCCTGCACACCGGCGGCCCGGTGCAGCCGGACCTGCCGCAGAATGCGCCGGCGCCGGGCGAGACCGCGCCGGGCGTCACCACGAACACCGTCACCGCGGACGTCACCAGTTCCGACGTCGACGTGAACGGTGACCGGCTGACCGCCGCCGACGACGCGGACGCCACCATCACCTACCACCACGCGACCAACGCGGTGACGGTCGACAAGGTCGGCAACAACCAGGCCGGCAGCGACGTCTCGCCGGGCGCCGACTTCCCGTACACGTTGCGCGTCACCAACAGCGGTGACGTCGACATCACCAACCCGGTGATCACCGACCGGCTGCCGACCGACGCCGGCCGGCCCCAACTGCTGCTCGCCGACGATCCGAGGTTCAGCTACACCAGCACCGGGGACGGCATGCCCACCGACGCCGGCCAGGTCACCGTCACCGGGACGCCCGATCTGACCGCGCCGACCGAGCTGCAGTGGACGTTCCCGATCGGCAGTGTGCTGCCGCCGGGGGCCACCTACACCATCACCTTCTACGTGAAGACCAGTCCGGGGCTGGCCGCGGACACGGTGCTCACCAACGCGTTCGGCGTGACCGCCGACCGGCCGTGGGACACGTGCACCAACGGCGGCAGCAACACCACCGAGCCGGACGGCGAATGCGCCACGGCCACCACCAACGAGGTGCTGTCGGCCGCCGCGATCTCGGTGGCCAAGCAGGTCAAGGCCCAGGGATCGGACCAGCTGGGCGTCGAGGTGGACCCGTCCGCGGGGATTCGCCCGACCTGCCGGGCCGACGACGCCGGCTTTCACTCCCGGCCCTGCATCCCGATCGCCCAGCCCGGTGGCGACATCTCCTGGCGCTGGCAGTTCGTCAACTCCGGCAACCGGCCGCTGGACCGGATTCTCGGCATCGACCGGCTGCCCGCGCCGGACGACGCCGCGGGCACCGCACCCGATCTGCCCCGGGGCAGCGATTGGCGACCGCTGCTGACCGGGGAGCGCCCGACCCTGGCCACCCCGGGCGCCGGGACGTTCACCGTCTACTACACGACCGGCGAGAACTGGTGCGACGGGCCGCAGGCGGCCGACGGCCAGCTGCTCTGCCCCGACCTGGACTGGCAGGAGTGGCCGGACGGGCAGACGTTGGACGATCTCGGGGTCCTGCCGGCCGATGTGACCGGGCTGCAGGTGGAGCTGCTGCCGACCACCCCGCTGGCCCCGGCCGGCACGATCGACGTCGACGTGGCGATGACCGCGCCCGCCTACTCCCCGGCCGATACCCCGAACACCACCGGCCCGTCCGAATCGTCGACGTACGCGTTCAACTCGGTCGGCACCACGGCCCACTGGGTCGACGGCGGGCCGGAGGACTACACGCTGACCACCGAGCCGCCGCGGGTCGGAGTGGGCCTGGCGCACGGCGCGTTGCGGGTGGAAAAGCTTGTCGACGGGGACGCCGCCGAGCAGTACGCCCCGGACGAGTTCCCGGTGACACTGTCCTGCACGTCGGTCGGCGAGAACGTGCCGCTGCCGCCCGATG
This sequence comes from Nakamurella sp., assembly GCA_039812105.1. Classification (GTDB taxonomy): domain Bacteria; phylum Actinomycetota; class Actinomycetes; order Mycobacteriales; family Nakamurellaceae; genus Nakamurella. Next base: position 19,246 of record JBDHZW010000035.1, on the reverse strand, counting down.
TCGCATCGCAGATGCTGACGCCGGGCGTGCCGGTGACCGTGTACGACCTGCCGGTGTACGCGGTGTGCGAGCTGACCGAAGACGACAACGGGCAGACCTCATCGTCGCCCGCCTCGGCGGTCGTGCCGCCGGAGGGCACCGCGGATGTGCCGATCGCGACGCTGACCAACACCTACGAGTACGCCTCGCTGTCGGTGTCCAAGACGGTCGACTCGGCCGCGAAGGATCAGGACGGCAACCCGATCACCTACGGGCCGTTCACCGTCGAGGTGTCCTGCACCTATCTGGACGAGCCGGTCTACGCGGAGGGATACGGGCCGCTGCGGCCGATGACCGCCGATCTGGCCGATAGCGACCTGGTCACCTTCACCGGCCTCCCGGCCGGTGCACAGTGCACGGTTACCGAGACGGAGACCGGGGGAGCGGCCGGCACCAGCATGGTCGTCATCGCCGGCGATCAGCCCGCGGTGACCTCCGACGGTACCGAGGCCACCGTCACGCTGGCGCCAGGAACCGACGCATCGGTGAACCTCGACACCGTCACCAACGAATTCGGTGAGGGCTCGATCGTGCTGACCAAGGTCGTCGACGGAGATGCCGACCAGACCTACGGCGTCGGACCGTTCACCCTGCACGTCACCTGCACGCTGGGGGACCGCACCGTCTGGGACGGCGACGAGGTGCTGCAGGCGACCGAACCCGACAACGTCGTCACCATCGACCACATCGCCGCCGGCTCCGAGTGCACGGCGACCGAACCGGACGACGGCGGGGCCACCTCGGTCGCCATCGCCCCGGACCAACCGGTCACGGTCGGCGACGGGCAGGCGGTCGAGGTCACCGCCACCAACACCTTCGACCCCGGAACGCTGCTGCTGACCAAGCAGGTCACCGGCGACGCCGCCGCGTTCGCGCCGACGTCCTTCCAGGTCCAGGTGACCTGCACGGCGGACGGCGAGGCGCTGCCCGGCTTCCCCCGGCCGGTGACCGTCACTGCTGGCGAGAACACCGAGATCGACACCCTTGTCGGCGCGTCCTGCACGGCGCAGGAGACCGGCTCCGGGTCGGCCACCGCGGTCACCTACGACCCGCCGGCGCCGGAGGGTGAGACCGGTTCGGGCGCGGTGATCGTCGGCCCCGAGACGGCGGAGCCGATCGAGATCGGCATCACCAACGACTACCGGGCGGGCGGCCTGCAGATCGCCAAGGCGATCGACGGGCCCGGCGGCGCACTCGCCACCAACCCGTTCGTGTTCGACGTGACCTGCGCCTTCAACGGCAACCCGACGGCCTACCAGGGCACCGTCACGCTGACCCCGGACGGCACGACCGACTCGCTGACGTCGGAGGTCATCGAGCCGCTACCGGTCGGCGCCGTCTGCACCGTCACCGAGACCGACTCCGGTGGGGCCGATGTCACCCCGCCCCCGGTGACCGTGACGATCCCGGACGTCGACGAGCAGGGTGTCGCCCAGGTGGTGGTCGCGGGCTTGGTGAACCCGTTCTCGGCGGCGCAGATCCAGGTCACCAAGGTGCTGGACGGCGACGACGCGGCGGCGCACACCGGTGACGTGTTCACCCTGGCCGTCACCTGCCAGTACGACCTGGGCGGCACCCGGGTCACTGTGTACTCGGGGTCGGTGCAGGTGTCCGGCGGACAGACGGTCCTGGTGACCGACCCCGCCGGGAACCCGGTGCTGCTGCCGCCCGGCGCGCACTGCTTCGCCGCGGAGACCGACACCGGCGGCGCCGATTCCAGTTCGGTGAACTACGACTCCTACGACAACGCGGTGATCGCCGAGACCGGGGACGACCTCGGCACGCTGACCATCACCGCGGTCAACACGTTCAACCGACCGCCGGTGTATCCGCCGTATCCGCCGGGCCCCTGGTCGAGCGGCGGGGGCTCGGGAACGCTGTCCTGGACGGGATTCCCGGCCGCACCCTGGCTGCTGGCCGGCGCCGCCCTGCTCGCGCTGGGCGTCGGGCTGGTCTCGGTCACCCGTCGCCGCAGGCTGGGCTGAGCCCGGCGGCGGTGAGCCGAATCCCAACGCCACCGGGGTGATCGGAGCACCCGGTCGAGGCGGCGCTGGGATCGCCGTCGTGGCGCTGTCTGCCCGCACGGCCCGAGCCGGGCGACCTACGGTGGGTTCATGCCCGACCCCGAAGCCGTCCCACCCACCCAGACGCCCGGCGTGGCACCCGCCGCCGCGCGACCGGCCCGCCGGCTCGTCGAGTTCTCCCCCCGCAACGTCTGGCGGTCCGGTCTCGTCGTGCTCGCCGTCGTCGCGTTCGGCCTGTTCGTCCAGTTCGTCATCAGCGACGGCGGGGGAGTGCTCTTCACCGTGCTGATGGCCTGGTTCGGCGCGATCGCGATGGCGCCCGCGGTGGATCGGCTGGCCCGGCACATGCGGCGGGGCCTGGCCACCGGGATCGTCATGCTCGCGCTGGTGGCGTTCGTCGTGCTGTTCTTCCTCGCGTTCGGGCGCCTGTTCGCCGATCAGCTGGCCGAGCTGATCCGGCAGATCCCGAACCTGCTCGACGGGGCGCTGGCCTGGGTCAACTCGACGTTCTCCCAGTCACTGTCGCGGGACGACATCCTGTCCGCGGTGGATCTGAGCCCGGCCCAGCTGACCAACCTGGCCGGGACCGTCGGGGTCAACCTGCTGGGCGTGGTGTTCTCGGTGGTGATCGGGGTGTTCTCCATGTTCACCTTCGGCCTGTTCCTGTTCTACATGTCCGCCGACATGCCCCGGCTCGTGCGCTGGGGCGCCCGGCTGTTCCCGGCCCGCTCGCAGGAGGTGGCCGCCACCGTGTGGACCCTCACCGAGCAGAAGACCGGCGGCTACGTGATGGCCAGGGTGATCCTGGCCGCGATCAACTCCGTCACCACCGGCATCGTCTTCGCCATCATCGGCATGCCCTACTGGCTGCCGCTGGCCCTGTGGACCGGGATCGTTGCGCAGTTCGTGCCGACGATCGGCACCTACATCTCGATCGCGCTGCCGGTGATCGTCGGGTTGCTCAGTGGCGAGCCGTGGATCGGTGTGGTCGCGCTGGTCTGGGCGATCGTCTACCAGCAGGTTGAGAACCTGACCATCGAACCGAAGATCAACGCCAAGGCGGTCGACATGCACCCGGCGGTCGCGTTCGGCTCGGTGTTGCTCGGCGCGGCGCTGTTCGGGGTGGCCGGAGCCTTTCTCGCGGTGCCGGTGACCGCGATGCTGCTGTCGTTGCTGGACATCTACGGGCACCGGCACGAGCTGCTGCCCGCGGTCGAGCGCAGCGTCGAACAGATCGAGTACCACCCGCCGGTCCGGCGCGGGGACGACGCGAAGCCGGCCTGATGCCCGACCGGCTCAGGGCCGGCCGAACGCCCGCCGGTACAGCTGCTTGACCTGCACCTCCAGCTCGACCGAGGGGCCGTCGACGGTCACGCCGGGCGCGACCTGACCGATCGGCAGCGGCGCGACCGGGCCGGGTGGCACCCCCCATTCGCCGAGCCAGGAGATCAACTGGGCGGTCGATGTCGCGTAGACGATCCGGCCCAGGCCCACCCAGGCGTGCGCGGCCGCGCACATCGGGCAGTGCTCGCCCGAGGTGTAGACGGTGGCGGTGCGGCGCTCCGGCGGCGGCAGGTTCTCCGCCGCCCAGCGGGCCAGCTCGAACTCGGGGTGCCGGGTCCGGTCACCCCCGGCGACCCGGTTGCGGTCCTCGGCCAGCACGGCGCCGTCCCCGGTGACCAGGACGGAGCCGAACGGCTCGTCGCCGTCCTCCAGGGCCTGCTCGGCCAGCTCCACACACCGCCGCAGGTGCCGCAGATCGTTGTCGTCCACGCTTGCCTCCACTCCAATGGCATTGATCTTGGTAGCCTTCGACCATGAAGGCAACCATCGATTCCGCCGGCCGGCTGGTGATCCCGCGCGAGCTGCGTGATCGGCTGGGTTTGCGGCCGGGGCCGGTCGAACTCGAGGCCGACGGCGCGAATCTTCGGGTGCGACCGATCGCGGCCGACGACCTCGAAGAGGCGGACGGGCTGCTGGTCATTCCGGCCGGGAACGGGGAGCCGATCACCGACGAGGATGTCAGGGCGCTGCGCGATGCCGATCGGCGGTAGCGAGGGGCCGGAACTCCTGGTCGACACCAGTGTCGCGGTGGCGCTCTGCTCGCTCGACCACGTCGGACGCCCGGCCAGCGTGGCCGCGGTCGCCGGTCGTCGGATCGGCCTCGCCGGGCATGCCGCGTTCGAGACGTTCTCCGTGCTGACCCGTCTCCCCGGCCCGGCTCGACGCGGTCCGAGGGCGGTCGGCCGCCTGTTGACGACCAACTTCCCGTATACCCGTCATCTCTCGGCAGGTGCCGCGGATCGACTGATCGCGACGCTGGCCGCCGAAGGGGTCGGTGGCGGGTCCGTCTACGACGCGCTGGTTGCCGCCGCGGCGCTGGAGCACGGCACGCCGCTGGTCACCCGCGACACCCGGGCCCTGTCCACCTACCGGGCGATCGGCGTCGAGTTGCGGGTCATCGCCCGCTGATCCGCCCCCAACTCGTGTTGGTCATGGGGCTCTGCTCCGCCCGCAGCGGCGTGTCGCGACAGTCGTCGGTGTGTCGCGAACTGAGCCCCATGATCAACTTCGGGTGCGGTGGCGGGCGGGCGAGTCCGGGTATGGAGGCGACGGGCGGGTCAGGCCACCCCGGCGCGCCGCTCGATCTCCTCGGCGTCGGCGTTCCACTTGGCCTTGCCGGCCCGCCAGCCCTCCTCGTCGTTGCCGACCCGCCAGTAGCCGGAGATCGACAGCCGGCGGGCGGGCAACTGACGGTCGACCCGCAGCAGCCGGCGGAGCTGGGCGACCCAGCCGGCCTCGCCGTGCACGAACGCCTGCACATCGGTCAGCGGCAGCTCGATGCCCCGCACCACCTCGACCAGCCGATCGCCGACGGGTCGGGGGCCGGTGTGCAGCCAGGTGACCGCCACCCCGGCGGGGGCGTTCAACTGCAGTTCCGACTCCGGCCCGGGCACCTCGACCACCACGTGCCCGCGGGCGTCCGCGGGCAGCGCGTCGACCGCGGCGGCGATCGCCGGCAGGGCGCTCTCGTCGCCGACCAGCAGGTGCCAGTCGGCGTCCGGGTCGGGGGAGTACGCGCCGCCGGGGCCGCGGACGAACAGGGTGTCGCCGGGTTGTGCGGCGGCGGCCCAGGGCCCGGCCACCCCGCTTGTGCCGTGCACCACGAAGTCCACGGTCAGCTCCCGGGCGGCGGCGTCGAACGCCCGCACCGAGTAGGTGCGGACCACCGGCCACTCCTCGACCGGCCGGTCCCGTTTGATCTGCTCGAGGTCCAGCGGCATCGGGTAGTCGGCGCGGGGGAAGATCAGTTTGACGTACGAGTCGGTGAATCCGTTCGGCGCGAAGCCGTCCAGACCGCCGAGCACCACGCGCACCATCGTCGGACTCAGCCGCTGGGTGCGCACCACGGAGGCGGACGCCGGAGCGGGCCGGCTGGTGGGGGTTCGGGTCGTTGAAGCGGTCACAAGACTCCTCATTCTTAGGGTTACCTAACCCAAACCGTACCCCACACTTTCTGTGATCCGACTGTGACCGCACCTGCCGTTCATCGGCACGGATCGACCGTTCGGCGCACCGACGCGTGACCTACCGACCGGCGGCTACCCCCGTTCCGGGTCGGTCCCTACCTTTCCGTGTGACAGGCACGACAGTGCTCCTGTCCACGGCAGCACCGGGACGACCGCGAGCACGGCAGCGGCCACCACCGTGCGCCCGAGGTCGCACCGCCACGACAAGGAGGTCTCATGGCCGAACCACCCACCACGGCGCCGACGCCGGCCGACACGGTGAACTGGGAGCAGGTGCAGGATTCGCCGGCCTTCGCCCACCTGCGACACGCATTGCGCTCCTTCATCTTTCCCGTCACGATCGCGTTCCTGGTGTGGTACTTCCTGTACGTCCTGTGTGCCGCGTTCGCCCGGGACTTCATGGACATCAAGGTGATCGGTGAGATCAACATCGGGTTGGTCTTCGGCCTGCTCCAGTTCGTCACCACCTTCCTGATCGCGCTGCTGTACGCGCGGCACATGAACAGCAAGTTCGACCCGGAGGCCGACAAGCTCCGCGACGAGATCGAGGGAGCCGCCTGATGTTCGTCCAACTCACCACCGCTGCCGCCGAGAGTGCCGCGGCCGACAGCGATTCCGGCCATCAGACGCTGACCATCACGTTGTTCGCGCTGTTCGTGGCGATCACCCTGGGCATCACCATCTGGGCCAGCCGGCAGAACCGGACCGCCGCCGACTTCTACGCCGGCGGCCGGTCGTTCACCGGCATGCAGAATGGCTTCGCCATCGGCGGCGACTACATGTCCGCGGCCTCGTTCCTGGGCATCGCCGGCTTGATCGCGCTGTACGGGTACGACGGGTTCCTGTATTCGATCGGCTTCCTGGTGGCCTGGCTGGTCGCCCTGCTGCTGGTCGCCGAGCTGATGCGGAACACCGGCAAGTTCACCATGGCCGACGTGCTCAGCTTCCGGATGAAGCAGCGTCCGGTGCGCACCGCCGCGTCCATCTCCACCGTCGTCGTGTCGATCTTCTACCTGCTGGCCCAGATGGTCGGCGCCGGCGAACTCGTCTCGCTGCTGCTGGGCATCAGCTCGCAGACGGCCAAGAACATCGTCATCGCCGGCGTCGGCCTGCTGATGATCGTGTACGTGGTGTTCGGCGGGATGAAGGGCACCACCTGGGTGCAGATCATCAAGGCGGTGCTGCTGATGACCGGCGCCGCGATCATGACCTTCTGGGTGCTGGCCAAGTTCGGCTTCAACCCGTCGTCGCTGCTGGGCGCCGCCGCCGACGCATCCGGCAAGGGCGAGGCCTTCCTGGAGCCGGGCCTGCGCTACGGCGTGGAGTCGGCCGATGCGACCAAGACGCTGCTGTCGAAGCTGGACTTCATCTCGCTGGCCATGGCGCTGGTGCTGGGCACGGCCGGCCTGCCGCACATCCTGATCCGGTTCTACACGGTGCCCAGCAGCAAGGCGGCCCGCAAGAGCGTGCTCTGGGCGATCACCTTGATCGGCATCTTCTACCTGATGACGCTGGCGCTGGGCTTCGGCGCGGCGGCCCTGGTCGGGCACGAGGCGATCACCAAGCAGAGTGCGGGCGGCAACTCGGCGGCGCCGCAACTGGCCGAGGCGCTGGGCGGCGTCGGCACCGGTCTGGGTGCGGTGATGCTGGCGGTGATCGCGGCGGTCGCGTTCGCGACGATCCTCGCCGTGGTCGCCGGGCTGACCCTGGCCTCCTCGTCGTCGCTGGCGCACGACCTGTACACCAACGTGATCCGGCGCGGCAAGGTGACCACCGACAAGCAGGAGGTGCGGGTCGGCCGGATCTCCGCGGTCTGCATCGGCGCGGTGTCCATCGCGCTGGCCATCCCGGCCCAGTCGCTGAACGTGGCGTTCCTGGTGGCGATCGCGTTCGCCATCGCGGCGTCGGCCAACCTGCCGGTGATCCTGTACTCGCTGTTCTGGAAGCGATTCAACACCCGCGGGGCGACCTGGGGCATCTACGGCGGCCTGATCTCCTCGCTGGTGCTGCTGATCTTCTCGCCCAACGTGTCCGGCGGTGCGGTCAACGCCACCACCGGCAAGGCGGCCAGCCTGTTCACCGACCCGTCGATCGACTTCCACTGGTTCCCGCTGAACAACCCGGGCCTGGTCTCCATCCCGCTGGGCTTCCTGTTCGCCTTCATCGGCACGATCACCAGCAAGGAGTTCAACAAGGCCAAGTGGGCCGAGATGGAGGTGCGCTCGCTCACCGGTGCGCACGCCGAGAAGGCCGTCTCGCACTGACCTCTCATCCGCGACGCGACTGACCGTGCGGCCGGCGCCGAGGAGTTCACGCTCCCCGCGCCGGCCGCACGGTCGTTGCCGTCCCAGGAATCGAGGGAGGGGTTTCGGCGGTTCCGGACGGCCGGGAAGAGCCGAAACTCCTCCCTCGAATGTCACTTCATGATCACAGCGGGCGGAACATGATGTGCAGACCGACTCGGCCGCGGGTCGGATGCTCGAACGCCTCGGGGATCGTGGCCACGATCTCGAAGCCGAGGGAGCGCCAGAGGGCGACCGCGTTGGCGTTCGTCTCGACGACCGCGTTGAACTGCATGGCCCGGTAACCGGCCCGCCGGGCCTCCTCCAGCACATGTCCGGCCAGCGCGCGGCCCACCCCGCGGCCCGCGGCCTCCGGCGCGACCATGAACCCGGCATTGGCGACGTGGGATCCGGCCGCGGGCTGGTTGGGATGCAACTCCGCGGTGCCCAGCACGGTGCCGTCGTCGTCGACGGCCACGTAGACCCGGCCGCCCGGCTTGCCCATCCACCATCGCCGGGCGGCCTCCTCGCCGGTGTCCCGCGGCCAGCAGTAGGTGTCGCCGGCGGCAACGATCCGGGCCAGGAACGGCCAGATGGCGGACCAGTCGTCGGCGGTGGTCGGGCGGATGAGCATGCGGCCACGGTAACGGGCCCCGACGGCGTGTCGCGTGCGAAAAACGCTCGATCCAACTCAGGCGACCAGCTGGATGGGCTCCATGTCCCGCAGCTTCGCCAGGCACCGGGCCCGGGTGGGTCCGATGCTGCCGACCGGCACGCCCAGCCGCCGGCTGATCTGCTCGTAGGACAGCGGGGGCTCGGCGACCAGCAGGGTCAGCAGTTCCCGATCGCGAGACTTCAATCGGTTCAAGCCTTCCCGGACCGCCCGGCGGCGTTCGGCGCGGAGCAACTCGTCGGACGGATCGGGCTCCAGCGACCTGGGCTCGTCGCCGTCGCGGTCCGTCGCGAGCGGGGACCAGCGGCGGGCGGTCGAACTCGCCCGGATCGCCTCGCGGGTGGCGGTGGTCTTGATCCAACCGGGCAGGGCCGCCGGGTCGCGGATGGCATCCACGCATTGGTAGAGCTTGAGCCAGGTGCGCTGACTGAGGTCGTCGACATCGTCGGCGGACAGCCGATGACGAAAACCGATGCGCCGCACCAGGGGATCGAACGATTCCCGGAGCATCCGCCAGGCGTGCTGGTCACCGGTACGGGCCAGCCGGAACAGGGCGCTCCGACCGGCCGCACCGGCGTCGTCGGCCGGCGGTTCGTGGGCGGCCGACGGTCCGGGGGATTCCGTTGTGGTCGTCATAGCCGGTCAATACGGCCGGTCGGCCCGATTCGGTTCGCGGCGCCCTCCGGAATCGATCATGCAGGACACGCCCTTATGACAATGTCATAAGGGCGTGTCCTGCATGATCAACTGAGGGTGGGGGCGGGGTGTGCGCCCCGGAGATCCACCGGTCGCCCGTCCGCGGCGGCCCGTTCGACCGCGAGTGTGGCGGCCAGGGTGGCGGTGGCGTCGGCCCCGGAGACGACCGGCTCGACCTCGCCGCGGATCACGGCCAGGAAGTGCCTCAGCTGCCGGGCGTACGGATCCCCGGGTTCGACCGTCAGCCGTTCCTCGGTCAGCGGAGCGGCCCAGCCGACCTCGTCGGCGTACCGCCACAGCCGCATGCTGGGCACGGCCAGCGAGGCCTCGGAACCGGCCAGCAGGTAGCAGTTCTCGTCGGTCCGGCCGAAGAACGGGTTCTCCCCGGAGGTCAGATCCCACGCCCATGGTGCGGCCACCGCATCCGACATGGTGATCGTGCCCAACGCGCCGTCGGTGAAACGCATTGTCACCACGGCGGTGTCGTTGATCGGCAGCCCGCGACCGGCGGACGAGACCAGCGCCTGCACCGACTCGATCTCCCCGCACACGAAGCGGAGCAGGTCGATGTCGTGGATCAGGTTGGTCAGCACCGGGCCGCCGCCCGGTTCGCGACGCCAGGCGATGTCGTAGTAGTCGTCCGGCTTGCGCAACGTCCACAGCGCGGTGACCGTGGTCAGCCGGCCCAACCGGCCGGACCGCACCGCGTCGCGGGCGGCCACGACGATCGGGTTGTGCCGCCGGTGATGCCCGACCAGCAGCGGCACACCGGCCGAGCCGGCGGCGTCGGCCAGCCGTCGGGCCTCGTCGACCGTCGGCCCGATCGGCTTCTCCACCAGCGCCGGGATCCCGGCCGCGACGGCGTCCAGCCCGATCGGCACGTGCAGCGCGGTCGGTGTGGCGATGACGACGCCGTCCAGCCCGGGCGCCGCGAGCAGGTCCCGGTGGTCGGCGTAGCAGGTCAGCCCGAGCTGGTCGGCCAGCTCGGCCGCGGCCGGCGTCGGATCGGCCACACCGATGATGCGGCAGTCGTTCTCCCGGGCGAGGGTGGACAGATGGGTGCGGCCGATCACGCCGGCCCCGATGACCCCGATGCCGGTCGCGTTCTTCGTGTTGATCATGGGATTGTGGCCCTTATGACCGCTTCGAAAGGGCCACAACCCCATGATCAACTGCGGCCGGAGGTGGGGGTGGGGTCACGGGTGGGGGCGGGGGTGCGGCCGAGAGCACCCGGTCGGCGGCGGCCCGGGCCCGGCGGGCCCGTTCGACCGGCGGCAGCCCGGCCAGGGCGGCCACCGGTGCCTCCACCGACACCGACCCGCCGGCCGGCAGCGCCGCCAACAGCTCCACCAGCGGGAACTCACCGTCGCCCGGCAGCAGCCGCCCGGTCCGGGACTCGATCCGGGCGTCGTCGTCGGCGGGCCAGACCGGCTGTAGCGGGCCGTCGCACAGTTGCCCGTACGGCAGCAGGTCCGGGTCGATTCCGGCCAGATCGGCCGGGGTGCCGCCGGACCGCTGCAGGTGCAGCGCGTCGACCAGCACGCAACCGGCCGGGTGGCCGGCGGCCCGGACGACCCGCACCGCGGCCGACAACGTCTGCACGGGGCTGTACTTCATGAATTCCAGGCCCGGCCGCAGGCCCCGCTGATCCGCCTCGGAGCAGACCCAGGCGAAGTGGTCGGTGAGCCGCGCCTCGTCCGTGTCGTAGCCGAGGGTCAACACGAACCGGGCGCCCAGGCGCTGCCCGGCATCCAGCACGTCCAGGACCGCGCGCCGGTCCAGCTCCGGCCGGAGCATGACCAGCTCGACGTCCAGCACGCCGATCCCGGAATCGTCCAACCGGGCGAGAGTCTCCCGCAGCACCGGGGTGTCGCCCAGCATCGGCCAGACTCGCTCGTCGGCCGCGGCAGCGACCCGGATGCCGAGCGCGTCGAAGCCGGTGGTCGACGCGGCGGTGACCTGGTCCGGCGGCGACGCGTCCAGGATCGTCAGCGGCGAGAGGGACAGGACGGGCGGCGACATGCAACGGCTCCTCGGGATGAACGGCGGGCAGGACTGGAACAGTATTCCATATTCTGAGGAATTGGTACAGTGGTCCGAAAAAACGAGGAGCGTGGGAATGACGATCAGCGGAGCCCTGTCCCGCGGGCTCGCGGTCCTGGAGCAACTGGCCGGCGCCCGCGACGGCTGCTCGGTCCAGGAGGTCGCGCAGGCGCTCGAGCTGCCCAAGAGCGCCGCACACCGGATCCTGGCCAACCTGGTGCAGGACGGGTGGGCCCGGCAGGACCCGGCCACCGGCGACTACCGGCTGACCCTGCGAATGGTCTCGCTCGCCCTCCGGCACCTGGCCGGCAACACCCTGGTCGACCTGGCCCGCCCCGTGCTGGACCGGCTGGCGGCGGCCTCCGGCGAGCTGGTCCGGCTGAGCCTGGTCGACAGCGATCGGCTGGTCTGGGTGGCCAAGGCGCAGGGCGCCACCGCCGGGCTGAAGTACGACCCGGACAGCGGCGCCGAGGCCCGGCTGTCGTGCACCGCGAACGGGCTGGCCTGGCTGGCCGGGTTCAGCGACGAGCGGGCGCTGGAGCTGATGCTGCGCCAGGGGTTGGCCGACCCGGCCGACTACGGGCCGAACGCGCCGATCACCGTCGAGGACTACCTGGGGCGGCTGCGCCGGGCCCGGGCCGACGGGTTCGCGACCACCGTCGACACGTTCGAGGCCGGCGCGTCGGCCATCGCCGCGCCGGTGGTGCGCCGGGCCGGCGGCGACACCGTCGGCGTGCTCAGCATCGCCGGCCCGAGCGTGCGCCTGTCCGACGGCCGGATGCGCGAGCTGGCCGGCCCCCTGCTGACCGCGTGCACCGAGCTGACCGGCGTCACCGCCGGCTGACCGGGAACGTTCGGAGTGAACACAAGGCACGCAACCACCCCCCGAACCGATCCCGGTCGATAGGTTCGGGGGACGGGCCGCGGCGTCGCGGTCGACCACACGAGGTGGCGCGGAGGTGGCCGGGAGATGGCGAGGATGCGCTCCGGATCGAGCTGGTCGCTCGCCCGTCGCATCCTCGCGCTGCAGGCGATCGTGCTGGTCGTGGTGCTCGGCGGGCTGCTCGCCGCCGTCCTGGTGGACACCAACAACGAGACCGAACGGGCGACCGGCGAACGGGTGGCGTCCATCGCCTCCGCCGTCGCCGACGCGCCCACCGTCATCGCCGCGGTCACCGCGCAGTACCCGCCCGGCCAGGAGATCACCGCCCCGTCGGCCGTCCTGCAGCCGTTCACCGAGGCCGTCCGCACCTCCACCGCGACCGACTTCATCGTGATCATGACCCCCGACGGCACCCGCTACACGCACACCGACCCCACCCAGATCGGCGGCACCTACCTCGGCAATCGCGACGTCGCGCTGGCCGGCGGAACCGGCGTCGAGACCTACACCGGCACCCTCGGGCCGTCGGTCCGGGCGATCGTCCCGGTCGAGCAGGACGGCCGGGTCGTCGCGCTGGTCAGCGTCGGCGTCACCGTCGACCATGTCAACGAACTGACCAAGTCGCGGCTGCTGGTGATCGGCCTTGTCGCGCTCGGTGCGCTCGCGGTCGGCGTCGCCGGGTCGCTGATGATCGCCCGCTGGGTCCGCCGGCAGACCCTGGGCATGGGCCCCAAGGAACTCGCCCGGCTCTTCACCTACTACGACGCCGTCCTGGCCTCGGTGCACGAGGGCATGCTGCTGCTGGACGGCAAGGGCGCGATCACCAGCATCAACGCCGAGGCCCGCCGGCTGCTGGCGCTGGGCGACGAGGCCATCGGCCGGACCCCGACCGACGCCGGCCTGCCCAGCCACCTGGCCGCGCTGATCAGCGAACCGGAGGACCTCACCGACGAGTTGGTGCTGTCCGCGGACCGGGTGCTGCTGATCACCCGCCGGCCGGTGGCGGTGCGCGGGTCGGTGGTCGGCGCCGTGGTGACGGTGCGCGACCACACCGAGCTGGACGCGCTCACCGGCGAACTCGACCGGGCGCAGACGTTCTCCGAGGCGTTGCGGGCGCAGGCGCACGAATCGGCCAATCGGATGCACACGGTCATCTCGCTGATCGAACTGGGCGAGACCGAGCACGCGCTGTCGTTCGCCGTGTCCGAGATGCAGACCGCGCAGCGGCTGGCGGACCGGGTGCTGGAGGGTGTCGGCAACCCGGCGATGGCCGCGCTGCTGCTGGCCAAGTCCGCCCAGGGCACCGAACGAGGCATCGAGGTGACCGTCCGCCCCGGGTCGTTCCTGCCGCCGGACGCCGCCCCGGACGCCGAGCTCGTCACCATCGTCGGCAACCTGCTGGACAACGCGTTCGACGTGCTGGCCGCTCTGCCGCCGGCGGACGAGCGGGCGGTGCTGGTCGCGGTCGACCTGATCGGGGTGACGGTCCCCGGGGCGGAGGGGGTCGGCGGCGGCCCGCCGCACCCCGACCCGGCCGCCGACGGCGTCGACGTGCCGGAGCCCTACGTGCGGATCGCCGTCACCGACAGCGGACCCGGGCTGACCGCCGAACAGGCCCGGTCGGTGTTCACCCGCGGATGGTCGACCAAGTCGGCCAAGGGCCCGGCCGGCGACCGCGGGCTCGGGCTGGCCCTGGTCGCCCAGGCGGTCGCCCGGTGCGGCGGCACCGTCCGGGCCGATCCGGGCCGCGGCGCCCGGTTCGTCGTGGCCCTGCCCTACCGCGGCGCCGGCAGCCGGGCGGCGGCCCGGGCGGGAGAGGAGGTGACCCGGTGATCAGGGTGCTGGTCGTCGAGGACGAACCGATCGCCGCCCGCGCGCACAAGGCCTACGTGGAGCGGGTCGGCGGGTTCGAGGTGGCCGCCGTCGCGCACTCCCGGATGGAGGCGGAGCGGGCCCTGGCCAAGGGCGGGATCGACCTGGTGCTGCTGGACCTGCACCTGCCCGACGGGCACGGGCTGGACCTGTTCCGACGGATCCGGGCGGCCGGGTCGACGGTCGACGTGATGGTGGTGTCCTCGGCCCGGGACGCCGAGGTGGTCCGGTCCGCGGTCGCCCAGGGCGCGGTGCAGTACGTGATCAAGCCGTTCGCCTTCAACGCGCTGCGCGACCGGCTGCTGTCCTACAAGGACTTCGCCGAGCAGGTCGGCGGCGGCGACGACGTCGACCAGGCCGCCGTCGACCGGGCGCTCGGCCTGCTGCGGGCGCCCAGCTCCGGCTCGCTGCCCAAGGGCATGACCAAGGAAACGCTGGCGATCGTCATCGGCGCGCTGCGCGAACTGGGCGACGCGTCCGCGACCCAGATCGGCGAGGTCCTCGGCGTGTCCCGGATCACCGCCCGGCGCTACCTGGAGCACCTGGCCGACACCAACGTGGCCGAGCGCACCCTCAAGTACGGGCAGGTGGGACGCCCGGAGACCAGGTACGCGCTGCGCCGGTCCGACTGAGGGTCAGGACGGGTCGGTGGTCGGGTCGGCCCCGGCCGTCCGGACCGACGAGTCCGGCGGCAGGCGCACCGCGCCGACGGTCAGCCGCCACACCTCCCGGACCGTCAGGCACAACAGCAACCAGGCCAGACCGGTGAGCCAGCCGCCGACCACGTCGGTGAACCAGTGCACCCCCAGGTAGATCCGCGACCAGCCGATGGCCAGCACGAACAGCACCCCCGCCGTGATCATGACGACCCGCCACGCGGTGCTGCGGATCAGCGGCACGACCACCACCAGGATCACCCCGATGATCGCCGCCGACGCCAGGGCGTGGCCGGACGGGAACGACTCGTTGGTCTCGGTGACCAGGCGGTACTCGACCGGCGGCCGTTCCCGACCGACCGTGGCCTTGCCCACGGTGACGATGAGGCCGGCGCCCGCCGACACGACCGCGACCAGGACCGCGTCCCCGCGCCGACCCCTGAACCACAGGATCAGCGCGGTGACGGTCGCCAGGATCCCCATCGACACCGTGCTGCCGACCTCGGTGACCACCTTGGCGACGACGGTCAGCCCGGGGGTTCGGTGGGTGACCGCCCACTGCCACACCGTCGGGTCGACCGAGGCCAGGCCATTACCCTCGACGGCGCCGTCGGCCAGGCCCAGGATGGCCGCGCCGAGCACGGCCAGCAGCGCGCCGGCGGTGATCAGCAGTTCGGCGACCCCGGGTCGGGTCCGCCGCCAGCGGATGGCCGCCACCAGACCGAGGCCCAGCAGGATGACCGCGGCCACCGCGTACGGCAGCCAGATATAGCCGTACTCGAAGAACGTGTCGTCGTCGGACCGGATCCGGGTCAGCATCGAGGCAGCCGTCAGTCGAAGAACTCCTCCAGGAAGGTCTTCTTCCGCTTCTTCTTCGGGCGCAGCTTGTCCGCCCGGACCTTGTCGTAGTCCCGCCGCGGCTCCTTGGCCGGCCGCTGCGGCCGGTCGTAGTCGACGATCGGCGCCGGTTCGATCGCGGGTGGGGTGAGTCCGAAGAACTCGGCCTCCGCGGTGATCAGCCGCTCCAGTTCGCCGCGGTCCAGGAACACCCCCCGGCACTGCTTGCATTCGTCGACGGTCACGCCGCCGCGCTCGCTGCTGCGCATCTTGCCTTGGCACTTCGGGCAGGTGAGACTCATGATGCGGCCCACGCTATCCCGAGGGGCCGGCCCAAGGTCGGCAGCCTCACCCGAACAGGCCGTCGATGAACGAATTCTTGCCCTTCTTCTTGCCCCTGTTCTTTCCCTTGCCCAGATAGTCGGTGGCCATCGAGGCGATGGTCGACAGATCCGCCATGGGGGAGCGGCTCGGCGACGGGGCGACCGCCGGCCGGTCGGGTGGGGCGGCGGGCGTCGCCGGGGCGGGCGCCGGCACCGCGTTGAACCGGGATTCGGCGTCGATCAGATGCTCCAGTTCCCCGCGGTCCAGGAAGATTCCGCGGCACTCGGTGCACTGATCGACCGTGACGCCGTTGCGTTCGTAGCTGCGCATCGGGCCGTGGCACTTGGGGCAGATCATGTCCGGTCCAACGCGCCGGGGACGGGCCCGAGTTCCGTCCGGCCTCCGCGCATGCCCGTGACCTGGGCCGACGCGACCGCCCGGGCACCGAGTCGCCGGCTCGGTCCGGCGAGTTGGATCACCGCAGCCGGGAAGCGTACAGTGGAGCGTCGGCGCGCGGGTCGCGTCGGTTTGGTGCTGCTCTCGACACGATCGTTCGATCGATCACCGCCGAGGCTCTGCCGGGCCGAGGTCGGATGAACTCCATCCGGCGCGCCGAGCCCCCGGGCCACGCTCCGCCGGCTGCCAGCCGGCCGCGGAAGCCTGCGGGCGATCGTCACCCGACGACGACCCGGTCAGCAGTAATGCAGAAGTGCGGAGGATATGGGCAAGAAGGACGGGGCCATCGAGGTCGAGGGTCGCGTGGTCGAGCCGTTGCCCAACGCGATGTTCCGGGTCGAGTTGGAGAACGGGCACCGCGTGCTCGCGCACATCAGCGGCAAGATGCGTCAGCACTACATCAGGATCCTGCCCGAGGACAGGGTCGTCGTCGAGCTCTCGCCGTACGACCTGACCCGCGGACGGATCGTCTACCGCTACAAGTAGGCCACCACCGGCATCGCTGCTTCCGGATCGCCGGTGGCTCCGACCATGCCGTGGACAAAGCCACTCCCTTTCTCGGGGAGCGGACCGGGACATCGAGTCCCGGGCGACCGGCCGCCACCAGGCGGACCGGTAGGGAGCGGACCGGCAGCGGTCCGCGCGGTCCGGCCCACCCGGGTCGGCACTAGAGACAGGAACAGCAATGAAGGTCAACCCGAGCGTCAAGAAGATCTGCGACAAGTGCAAGGTGATCCGCCGGCACGGGCGCGTCATGGTCATCTGCGACAACGTTCGGCACAAGCAGCGTCAGGGCTGAGTTCCTGACGCGGACCCCAGGGTCCGACCGGCCGGCCGACGATGCCCGGCCACCACATCATCGCGTCACCACCGCCGCACCGGTTCCGACCGGGGCGGCGGGATGCCCCCGGACCACGGGCCGGGGCCCCGACCGGACGTCGGGGACGGGACGCGACCGACACCCGTGGGCGACACGAGGGAGAACCGCCGAATGGCGAGACTCGTCGGCGTCGATCTGCCCCGCGACAAGCGGATGGAGATCGCGCTCACCTACATCTACGGGATCGGGCGCACCCGTTCCCTGGAACTGCTCAAGGCCACCGGCATCAGCCCCGACCTGCGGTCCAAGGACCTGACGGACGAGGACGTGCTGGCCCTGCGCGACGCCATCGACGCCGCCGACCTCAAGGTCGAGGGCGATCTGCGACGCGAGGTCCAGGCGGACATCCGCCGGAAGATGGAGATCGGCTCCTACCAGGGCCTGCGGCACCGCCGCCACCTGCCGGTCCGCGGTCAGCGCACGAAGACCAACGCGCGCACCCGCAAGGGACCCAAGAAGACCATCGCCGGCAAGAAGAAGGCCAGGTAACCCATGCCCCCCAAGTCCCGTCAGGGCTCCGCGGCGGTCAAGAAGGTCCGCCGCAAGGAGAAGAAGAACGTCTCCCACGGCCACGCGCACATCAAGAGCACGTTCAACAACACCATCGTCTCCATCACCGACCCCACCGGCGCGGTGATCAGCTGGGCCTCCGCCGGCCACGTCGGCTTCAAGGGCTCCCGCAAGTCGACCCCGTTCGCCGCCCAGATGGCGGCCGAGAACGCCGCCCGGCAGGCGATCGAGCACGGCATGCGCAAGGTCGACGTGTTCGTCAAGGGCCCCGGCTCGGGCCGGGAGACCGCCATCCGCTCGCTGCAGGCCGCCGGCCTGGAGGTCGGCGCGATCTCCGACGTCACCCCGCAGGCCCACAACGGCACCCGGCCGCCCAAGCGGCGCCGGGTCTGACGCGGGATTCGAGAGGAGACACGACATGGCTAGATACACCGGTCCCATCACCAAGAAGTCCCGCCGCCTCAAGACCGACCTCGTCGGCGGCGACATGGCCTTCGAGCGCCGCCCCTTCCCGCCCGGCCAGCACGGTCGCGCGCGGACCAAGGAGAAGGAGTACCTGACCCAGCTGCAGGAGAAGCAGAAGGCCCGGTACACCTACGGCGTGCTGGAGAAGCAGTTCCGCCGCTACTACGCCGAGGCCGCCTCGCGGACCGGCAAGACCGGCGACACCCTGCTGCAGATCCTCGAGTCGCGGCTGGACAACGTCATCTACCGGGCCGGCCTGGCCCGCACCCGGCGGCACGCCCGGCAGCTGGTCTCGCACGGGCACTTCGAGGTCAACGGCGTGCGGGTGGACGTCCCGTCCTACCGCGTCGAGCAGTACGACCTGATCACCGTGCGCAAGCAGTCGGCCGAGTCGTACCCGTTCGAACTGGCCCGCGCCACCTTCGGCGAGCGCCAGCCCCCGGCCTGGATGAAGGTCGTGCCGGAGACGCTGCAGGTGATCATCCACTCGCTGCCGACCCGCGCCCAGATCGACTCGCAGGTCGCCGAGCAGCTGATCGTCGAGTTCTACTCGAAGTAAACAGTCGCTGCCGCGACGGGGCCAACGGGACGCCTTCGGCGTGCAGAAGCCCTTCCGGTGGCTCGCTTCGCTCGCCCGCGGGACCGAAGGACTTCGCCTTCGGTCCCGCAGGGTCGGCCGAACGCAAAGTCGTTCAGCCCCACGCGTGTGCCGTCATATAGCGGTCGGCACCTGATCCACCCGGAGGTTCATTCCATGCTGATCTCTCAGCGCCCCACCCTCACCGAGGAGCCGGTCGCCGACAACCGGTCCCGGTTCGTCATCGAGCCGCTCGAGCCCGGCTTCGGCTACACCCTGGGCAACTCGCTGCGGCGCACCCTGCTGTCCTCCATCCCCGGCGCGAGCGTCACCAGCATCCGCGTCGACGGCGTGCTGCACGAGTTCACCACCGTGCCCGGCGTCAAGGAGGACATCACCGAGCTCATCCTCAACCTCAAGGAGCTGGTCGTCTCCTCCGAGGACGACGAGCCGGTCACCATGTACCTGCGCAAGCAGGGCCCCGGCGACGTCACCGCCG
>JBDHZW010000034.1:0-28075 GCA_039812105.1 Nakamurella sp. | reverse complement strand
GGGCGGCCCGGCGCGGACGGTAGTCTGAACCGGCGCTGCGGGACCGGCCCGCCCGGCACCCGCAGGGCAAGCGCCCTCATAGCTCAGGGGATAGAGCATCGGTTTCCTAAACCGTGTGTCGCAGGTTCGAATCCTGCTGGGGGCACAGTGTTTAAGTGTCCGGGTTTAAGTGTCCGGGATTGAACGACGGCGGCTCCGCCCACCAGGCAGGGACAGCTTGGACCGCCGACTCGGAACCCGGCCGGTGCCCCGGGTCAGCGGGTGTTGCGTCCGGCGGCCGCTCGGAACCGGTGGACCCGTCCGGGACGGCCCTGCGCCAGGATCCCGCAACCAGGTCGGGCCCATCCGGTCGTCACTGGCGATCTGGACCCGGCCCACCCGGAATCCATCGCCGCCCCGGCGGCCGGTCGGCGTCGGAATTCCCGGCGGGCCGGTCTGCTGAGGTGCCCCTGGATCACTGACCCGTCGGTCCGACAGGCGATGCGTGCTGCTTCGGCGCTTCCGGTCCCGTTCGTGTCCCGATGTGTGCATCGAGACCCCCAGCGCCTGTCGTCATGGCCACTCCCGTCATCTGAGGTTACGCCGAGTTGGGTATCTGGCCCACCTCCGTGTGAACGGCATGCGGCATCGGGTGACGCGGCGCGATGACTGCGCGAGGCGTGGGCGCCGGATCCGAGAACGCGCCTCTCGTGCCGCGGTTGGGAATCTTCGGCCGCTCTCGACCCACTCGGGAAGCGATCGAAATCGGTTCAGCTCCTTCAGTTGTGGTGGTGCACCGGCAGCTGCGGGGCCCAGAGGCGAACGGTCGATTCCACCCACTGGAGGTAGCTGCGCTGCATGGCCATGCAGGCGTCGAACCAGTCGTCGAGGGATTGGGGCCGCTCCCAACTCGGGAGCGGCCGGCCGTGGTGCTCGAGCTGTCGTCCGGTCGCGATCGTCGCAGTCATTGTCAGCCGGCCTTCCGTTCTGGGGATGATCTGTCCGTCATCGGGCATGTAGAGATCAGCACTGTTCGATGTGGATCATCTTGGCGGCGGGTGATGAACGGTTCAAGACGCCGGACGAGCGACTTCTGACAAAGCGGACATTGACCCTTGGTAGTCCCGGTGACCTGTCCGGGCTCTCACCGGGACGTCGTCGGACCCTCAGGCCCGGACGATCTGCTGGTAGGCCCAGGTGTTGCCGTCCGGATCGCTGAAGTAGACGAAGCGGCCCCACGGCTGCTCGTCCACCCCCTGGGCGTCGACGCCCGCCGCCCGCAGCTGGGCGAGCGCCGCGTCGGCGTCGGGAATGACGCACTGCAGTCCCCGCTGCGCGCCCGGTTCCATCCCGGACAGGTGGCCGACCAGGATCGAGCAGGCCGAGCCCGGCGGGGTGATCTGCACGAATCGGATCTCGTCGCTCACCCGGTGGTCGTGATCCAGGGTGAAGCCGACCTGATCGGTGTAGAACGCGATCGCGCGGTCGATGTCGGTGACGGGGACGCTGACGAGTTCGATCCTGATGTCCATGGTTCGACCGTAGGACTGGTACCGGTCAGCTTCTGTCCTCAACCAGCGCAATGCCGGCACAAGCACGAAGGGCGGGTGCCGCAGCACCCGCCCTTCGCCCCCGACCCGGTGTCAGGCGGCCGGACCCTCGGCCAGGGTCACCGTCGCCGAGTGCTGGGAGCCGGTCGAGTCGACCCAGGTCACGGAGACGCTGTCGCCGGGCTTGTGGTCGGCCAGCGCGGCGCTGAGGCCGTCGGCGCTGCTGATCGTGGTGGAGTCGATCCCGGTGATGGTGTCACCGGCGGTCAGGCCCGCGTCGTCGGCCGGCGAACCGTCGACCACGCCGGCGATGGCCGCGCCGCTGGTGGCCGTTCCGGTCGAGGATCCGGACCCGTACCGACCGCGGCTCGAGCCGCTCCCGGTGCCGGTGCCGGTGGTGGCCGACTGCACCTGCACACCCAGGAAGGCCGGGTAGCCGATGACGATGTTGTCCGACGCCTCACCGGCGACGATCTGCTTGGCGATGCCGATCGCGGTGTCGATCGGGATCGCGTAGCCGTTGACGCTCTGCCCGGAGACCTCGGAGGCGGCGGTGTCGATGCCGATCACCTCGTCGTCGGAGTTGAACAGGGGGCCGCCGGAATCGCCGGACTCGATGTCGGCGGTGGTCTCGATCAGCCCGGTCAGGGTCTCGCCGTCCGACACGCCCTCGGCCTGGGTGGTGATCGTCTGGTTCAGGGACGACACGACACCGGATGCGGCGGACGGGGTTCCACCGTCGCCGCCGGCGTTGCCCACGCCGGTGACGGCATCGCCGACCTGCACGTTGGCCGAGGTCCCGAAGTTCGCGGTGGTCAGCCCGGAGGCGTCGGTGAGCTTCAGCACCGCGATGTCGTCCTTGGTGTCGCTGCCGACGACGGTCGCCCGGTAGGTCTGGCCGCCGCTGACGATCGTCACCGTGATCGACGTCGATCCCTCGATCACGTGGTTGTTGGTCAGGATCAGGCCGTCGGAGCTGAGCACCAGGCCGGTGCCGGCCGCCTCGGCGCCGGCGTACGACAGCACCGTGTCGATGTAGACCAGGCCGGTCTCCTGCTCGTCCGTCGCCGAGGTGGTGCTCGCCGACGAGTCACCCTGGCTGCCGTACGGGTTGGTGCCGTAGCCGCCGTACCCCTGGCTGCCGTAGGGGTTCGTGCCGTAGCCGCCGTAGCCCTGGCTGCCCGATCCTCCCGACGACCCGCTGCCGGACGACCCGTAGGGGCTGGGCAGCGAGGCCGCCGCGGCAACCCCGGCGACGGCGGTCGGGGTGCCGGCCACCAGGGTGGTGCCGCCGAAGGCGGCCGCGGCGCCGATGACGGCGGCCGCTCCCAACGCCCCCACCACCAACAGGGGCTTACGGTGGGATTTGGTGGGGGGCTGTTCCACGGGCGCGTTCACTGGTCCTCCTGGGGTCACGCTGGTCGGACACCAGAACACCGCGGACCGCTGCGGAACGGCTATGGGCCGCATCCACAAGCCATTGCGGACGGCCAAGAATTTCCTGTGACCTACCCTTGATTCCCATGCGCAGGCCGGACGCGTTCGTGCTGATGGTGCCCGGGATCGACGGGTCCGACGAGGCGCACTGGCAGAGCCGCTGGCAGGACGACCTCGGTGACGGCGCCGGACGGATCGCGCCGTCGTCGTGGACCGCGCCGGAACTGGACGACTGGCTGGCCGCGATCGACCGGGCACTGCCGGACCGGCCCACGTTGCTGATCGCGCACAGCCTCGGGTGCCTGGCGGTCGGTCATTGGCTGACAACGCGGACGCCGGGCCCGGTGCGGGGCGCCGTGCTGGTGGCGCCACCGGATTCGTCCGGTCCGCGGTTCCCGGCGGCCGCCGGGTCGTTCGTCGGGCGGCGGGTGCGGCCCCTCCCGGTGCCCGGCCTGGTGATCGCCGGCGACGACGACCCCTACGCCGCGCCGGAGGCCACGCGACGACTGGCCGCGGCCTGGGACGTCCCCGTGGTGACCGTCGCGCGGGGCGGGCACCTGAACTCGGCCAGCGGGCTGGGCGACTGGCCGGCCGGCCGGAATCTGGTGACCGCCTTCCGGGCCGGCCGGCGGCTCTGACGCCCGATCAGCCGGCCCGCTGAACCGGGATTGCGCTGCGATCCGGCTCATCGCGCAATGACGGTTCACCCGCTGCGGCATGGGCGCCTGCGTCCGGCCGGTCGACGAAGCGTCCCCGGAACGGTAGTGAGGCAAGGGCGGCGACGACACCCAGCGCCTGCCGCCGCCGCGGCATGAAGCGCAGGAAGAAGGCCAGGCGCAGCACCCAGCCGACCACTCCGCAGATCGGCACGCCGTACAGCTCCGCCGCCGACCGGCCGATGCCGAAGGACATCGCCCGGCCGAGGCCGCGGTAGCGGAACCGGCGGGGTCGACGACCGGCCGCCAGCCGCGACAGGGTCCGGCCCAGGTGGGCGCCCGCCTTGATCGCCCACAGCGCGTTGGCGGTGACCGGCTCACCCGTCACCGGATGCACGACCCGAGCGACATCTCCAGCGGCCCAGATGTTCTCGGTCACCCGCAGCTGCGGATCGGTGATCAGCCGGGCCCGGTCGTCCCGGGGCAGCGAGCCCAGGCCGGGTATCCGGATCGGCCGTTGCCCGTGGGTGGCCAGCACCAGCGCGGCGGGGATGGCCGAGCCGTCGTCGAGCCGGACCCCGCCTCCGTCGACGGCGCGGACCCGGGTGTTCGGCACGACGCGCACGCCCAGCCGGCGCAGCTCGCGCCGGGCGGTCGCGACCAGCCTCGGTTGGCCGCCGGCCAGGTCGGGGAGCACATCCGCACCGGGATGCACCAGCACCACACCGTTCTCGCGCCGCTGGAACCGCAACCGGCCGGCCACCGCGGCGGCCAGTTCGACACCGGCCAGGCCGCCGCCGACGATCACCACCGGTTCGGAGCCACCGGCGGCCTCGTCGAGCCGGTTCAGGAAACGCCCGAACTCGCCCGGCGCCCGCAGCGAGAACCCGTGCCGGCGCAGCCCGGGGATCTCGTCGAGCGGCTCGCGGCCGCCGGCCCCGACCACCAGCTGGTCGTAGCCGACGATCAGGTCGGGGGCGCCACCGGCCGGACGGACCACCACCGCTCGACGGCCCGAATCCACCCGCAGCACTGTCCCATGCACGAACTCGGCCGAAGGCAGCAGCGATGGCAGCGACGAGCGGGTGAGCCGGTACGGCAGATGTCCGGCGACCACCTCGCCGGTGAAGCCGTGGAAGTTGTGGTGGTCGTCGGCCGACACGACCGTCACCCGCACCCGTCCGGCCCGGATGGCCCGCCGGAGCGATCGGTAGGCGAACAGCGACACGTACCCACCGCCGATCAGCACGACGCGCATCGGCGCCGTCATGCCGCGACCAGCGAGCGGCCCGACGTGACCGATTCCGGCCGAAACCCGAAGTCGGCGAAGCGGTCCGCCAGGGCGACCAGCGCATCCACCTGGTCCAGGGTCGGCCGCCCGAGACTGAAATGCCCGCGATGGCCGGCCAGCGACAGCAGCATGGTCTCGGCCAGGCAGGCAAACGCGCGTCCCGGCGGCAGGCCGATCGAACCGCCGTGCAGCCGCAGATCGGGCACGTCGACGACGCCCCCGTCCAGCACCCGCACGTCCGGACGCCGGCGCGGCAGGTCCGGACCCGTGTTGCGCGGCTGGGTCGCGTCCAACACCACCGCACCGGCGGCCAGCTGCTCGGGGCCGACCAGGGCGTCGGCGGCGGAGGTCAGCAGCACGACCGTCGAGCAGGACCGGATCGCGGCCAGGTCGGTGGCGGGCTGGCCGCCGGTCTCGGCCGCCAGGGTGGTCAGCCGGTTCCGGTCTCGGGCGACGAGCAGCAGGTCGTCGCCGAGGCCGTCGCGGGCCAGCAGCCGGGTGACCGCCGATCCGACACTGCCGGTGGCGCCGACGATACCGACCGGTCCGGCGGACCCCGCGTCGAGCAGGTCGCGGACCTGCCGGTGGACCACCGCCGCGGTGAACGCGTTGCCGTTCGTCACGCCGATGTCGTTGCGCCGAGCCAACTGTCGACCACCGTTGGTGACCGGCGAGGTGAGCCCGCCGAGCCCGACGATGGACGCCCCGCCGGCCACCGCCTCGTCCACCGCGGCGGCGATCTTCCGGGCGCCGGCCCGCCGGTCGGTCAGCAGGTGACGGGCGCCGAACGGCACCACGATGAGCCGGCCCACCGGGCGGCCGGCCAGGCTGACGTCGGCCAACGCGATCGGCGGCACCGGCAGCCGGCGCAGCGCGCGGTCGTACCACGGGTTCGGGATCCATCCCAACGGGGACCAGATGCGGGCCATGTCCTGCCGGATGTCGGTGCGCGGATGCACCAGGAACGCGAAGGTCATGCGCCTCAAGACGCGCATGCCCGATTCTCAGGCACTCCACACACCGATTTCACCCGAAGGTGCGAATCCGCGGCGGCCGGCGCAACCGCGACCGGCGCCGCACGTCCGTACCGGCCGCTCAGCCCGCCGGATCAGCCCAGGGATGCCTCCAGCCGGCCGGCCACCGCGGTGACGAACGACGCCGGGTCGGCCAGCTCCCCACCCTCCGCGAGCAGCGCCAGACCGTAGAGGACGCGGGCGGTCTCGGCCAGCCCCTGATCGTCCGGACGGGCCCGCTGGGCGTCCCGCAGCCCGGTCACCAACGGGTGCTGGGCGTTGAGTTCCAGCGTCCGCTTGACCACCGGCGGCTCCTGGCCCATCGCCCGGTACATCTTCTCCAGGGTGGGCGTCAGGTCGCCCGGCTCGCCGACCAGCACGGCGGCCGAGGTGGTCAGCCGGTGCGACAGCCGCACCGCCTTGACGTCGTCGATCAGCGTGGCGGTCAACCAACCGAGCAGGTCACCGAAGTCCTTGGCGGTGTCCTCGTCCACATCCTCGCCGCCGAGGTCGATCTCGCCCTTGGCGATGGAGGCGAACTTCTTGCCGTCGAAGTCGGGGACGGCGTCCACCCAGATCTCGTCGACCGGATCGGTGAGCAGCAGCACCTCGTAACCTTTGGCCCGGAACGCCTCCATGTGCGGCGAGGACTCCAGCGCGGTGCGCGACTCGCCGGTGATGTAGTAGATGTCGCTCTGGCCCTCGGGCATCCGGGAGACGTAATCGGCCAGCGTGGTGGGCTTTTCGGCGTCCTGGGTGGACGCGAAGGAGAGGATCTCCAGGATCGCCGTCCGGTTGTCCGGGTCGGCCAGCAGACCCTCCTTGACCGCCCGGCCGAACTCGGTGTTGAACGTCGCGAACTTCTCCGGCTCGTCGTCGCGCATGGTCTTGACGGTCGACAGCACCTTGCGGACCAGCCGGTTGCGGATCAGCCGGATCTGCCGGTCCTGCTGCAGGATCTCCCGGGAGATGTTCAGGGACAGGTCGTTCGCGTCGACGACCCCCTTGACGAAGCGCAGGTACTCGGGGACCAGCGCCTCGCAGTCGTCCATGATGAAGACCCGCTTGACGTACAGCTGGACGCCGCGTTTGGCGTCCCGCCAGTACAGGTCCATCGGGGCGTGGCCGGGAATGAACAGCAGCGCCTGGTACTCGAAGGTGCCCTCGGCGGACAGCCGGATGGTCTGCAGCGGTTCCTGCCAGTCGTGGCTGACGTGGCGGTAGAACTCGGTGTACTCCTCGTCCGACACCTCGCTCTGCGAGCGGGCCCACAGCGCCTTGCGGGAGTTGACCGTCTCCGGCTCGGGCGCGGCATCGACGGTGTCGGCGGTGTCTGCGCTGTCTTCGGTGTCCTGCGCCGGCGCGGGCGCGGGCGGGGCCAGCGGAACCATCCGGATCGGCCAGGTGATGAAGTCCGAGTACCGCTTGATGATGGACCGGACGGTCATCGGGTTCGAGTAGTCGTGCAGCTCGTCCTCGGTGTCCTCGGGCTTGAGGTGCAGGGTGACCGAGGTGCCCTGCGGCGCGTCGGGCTCGTCGGAGATCGTGTAGTTGCCCTCCCCGGTCGACTCCCACCGCACACCCTGATGCGCGCCCGCCTTGCGGGTGACCAGGGTGACCCGGTCGGCGACCATGAAGCTGGAGTAGAAGCCGACGCCGAACTGCCCGATCAGCTCGGCCGACGCCTCCTCGGAGTTGCCCGACTCGCGGGCCTCCTTCAACTTGGCCAGCATCTCGCTGGTGCCGGACTTGGCGATGGTGCCGATCAGGTCGACGACCTCGTCCCGGCTCATCCCGATGCCGTTGTCGGTGACGGTGACCGTCCGCGCGGCCGGATCCGTCGTCACCGTGATGTGCAGGTCGTCGGTGTCGACGTCCAGCTCCTTGTCCCGGAAGGCGGCCAGCCGCAGTTTGTCCAGGGCGTCGGAGGAGTTCGAGATCAGCTCGCGCAGGAACACGTCCTTGGACGAGTAGATCGCGTGGATCATCAACTGCAGGAGTTGGCGGGCCTCCGCCTGGAATTCGATCGTCTCGGTCGACATCGTTTGCGCTCCCCTCGGGTGAATTGCGACGACCACCCTATGCGTCGCGGCCCCGGGCGTCCGCGCCGGTTCGCCGCGCGGATCAACCCGCACCGTTTGGGACGGGTGGGCAGCGAGTCGACGAGTTCGGCCGCGCCGGCGTAGATGATCCGCGCGGGAGGGGTGCGGGTCAGTGTTCGCGCATCGCCCAGGGGGCGCCGTACTCGGTGACCAGGTCCAGGAAGGGCTTGGGCGGCAACGCCTCCGGGCCCAGCACGCCGGCCCCCGACCAGGTCCCGGCGGCGATCAGCTCCAGCGCCACGACCGGGTTCAGCGCGGTCTGCCAGACCACCGCCTGGGCGCCGTACTCGCCCATCGACCACTCGTTGTCCACCACGTGGTACAGGTACACCTCGCGCGGTGCGCCGTCCTTGCCGGTGCCCGTCACCCACAGCCCGGCGCATGTCTTGCCGGACATCCGGTCCCCCAGCCGCGCCGGGTCGGGCAGCACCGCGGCCACCACGTCCCGGGGCGACACCCTCACCGGGCCGACCGGCACCGGGTCGGTGCGGTCCAGGCCCAGCTTGTGCAGCACCCGGAGCACGCCGATGAACTCCTCGCCCAACCCGTACTTGAAGGTGACCCGCCCCGCGTCGATCCAGCGGGGCATCAGCAGCACCTCCTCGTGCTCGACGTTCACGCACTCGACCGGCCCGATCCCGTCCGGGAAGTCGAACACCTCCGGCTCGCTGAACGGCGGCGTGGTGAACCAGCCCCGGCCGGACTCCCAGATCACCGGCGGGTTCAGGCACTCCTCGATGGTGGTCCAGATGGAGAAGCTGGGTGCGAAGTCGTAGCCCGACACCACGAGGTTGGAGCCGTCGCGGACGCCCAGCTCGTCGATCGAGGAGAACAGCTCGTCCGCGGCGTAGCGGGCAAAGACGTCGGCCATGCCGGGCTCGATGCCCATGCCGACCAGGGCCAGCCGACCGGCCGCCGCCCACTCCGGCGCCAGCGCGAACTGCTCGTCGCCCAGTTTGACCCCGGTCCGCGCGTACGGCTCGGTCGGGTGTGGTCTGGACAGCGACATCGCCATGTCCAGGTAGTCGATGCCGGCCGCGAGGGCCGCCCGGAACAAGGGCATGACGAACCGCGGATCGGTGGCGTTGACCAGCACGTCACAGCGGTGCTCGGCGATCAGCGCGGCGACACCCGCCTCGTCGGACGCATCCACCCGGGCCGGGACGAAGCGCGGATCAACTGTCGACGCGGCGACGGCGACCGCGCGCTCGCCGTCGTAGTCGGCCACGACCATGGCGTCGAAGAACGTCCGACGGGCGGCGATCAGCGCGATGGACCCGCCGACGCCCCCCGCGCCCACCAGCAAGACTCGCATGGACGCACCCTTCGCACCGCAAAACTCACGGATAGGCAGGCTTGACCGCGCAAATGGGTCAGCCAGGTGTCATTATCAGGCTTTGACTCCCGCGGCGCCCGGAAGGGCCGAGATCCAGGAGGCCCCGGTGGGAAGCAACGAGCCGGCCGAATCCGACCAGACCGCCGAGTCCTCGGAGGCGACCCTGAAGGCCGGCGCCATCGGCTTCGTCAGTTCCATGTCCATCGGCCTGGCGGCCACGTCACCGGCCTACTCGCTGGCCGCGATCATCGGCCCGGTCGTCGCCCTGGTCGGCGTGTACGCGCCGGGCGTCATGATCGCCTCGTTCGTGCCGATGCTGCTGATCGCGTCGGCGTTCTACTACCTCAACCGGGTCGACTCCGACTGCGGCACCACCTTCTCCTGGGTGACCCGGGCGATGGGGCCGTGGTTCGGCTGGCTCGGCGGCTGGGCGATCGGCATGACGGGCGTGCTGATCGTCGGGTCGCTGGCCAACGTCGGCGTCACCTACCTGATGCTCACCGTCGGCCTCGACGACCTGGTCGAGAACCCCTGGGTGGTGCAGATCCTCACCGTCGCACTGATCTTCCTGATGACCGCGATCTGCGTCATCGGCACCGAACTGTCCGCCCGGCTGCAGGACGTGCTCATCCTCGCCCAGGTCGGCGCGCTGCTGATCTTCGCGGTCGTCGCGCTCACGGCGGCGTTCAACGGCAGCAGCGAGTACGACTCGATCATCCCGGAGGTGTCCTGGCTCAACCCGTTCGGCGCCGGCGGCGCCGCGTTGACCAGCGGCCTGCTGCTGGGCGTGTTCGCCTACTGGGGCTGGGAGTCCGCGGTCAACCTGAACGAGGAGACCGAGGGCGCCTCGTCCACCCCCGGCCGGGCGGCGATCGTGTCCACCCTGGTGCTGCTGGTCACCTACGTGTCGGTGGCCATCGCCGTCGTCGCCTACGCCGGCGTCGACTTCCTGGCCGAGAACGCCAGCGAGGAGGAGGCCATCTTCAGCACGCTGGCCGACAACGCGATGGGCGGCTGGTCGTGGATCGTGCTGCTGGCGGTGGCCACGTCGGCGATCGCCTCCACCCAGACGACGATCATCCCGGCGTCCCGGACCGGCCTGTCCATGGCCCGCCGGCACGCGATGCCCAAGGCGTTGGCGCACATCCACCCGCGGTTCCGCACCCCGGACGTGTCCACCTGGCTGGTCGCCGTCATCGCCACCGTCTGGTACCTGGTGGTCAACGCCCTGTCCGAGAACGCGTTGTTCGACTCGCTGACCGCCCTGTCCCTGCTGATCGCGTTCTACTACGCGCTGACCGGCCTGGCCTGCGCCATCTACTACCGCCGCGAACTGACCAAGAGCGCCAAGAACTTCCTGCTGATCGGGGTCGGCCCGGTGATCGGCGCGATCCTGCTGTTCTGGCTGCTCGTCGAGTCGATCATCGACATGTCCGACCCGGAGAACTCCTACTCGGGTGTGGCCTGGCTGGGCGTGGGCCCGCCGCTGGTCATCGGGGTCTTCATCTTCGTCGTGGGCGTCGTGTTCATGATCTTCTGGCGGATCCACGACGGGCGGTACTGGCAGGAACGGCCCGGGGTGGCCGACCCGGTGCTGGCGGCCGGCGGCACTCATCCGCCCGCGGAGGGAGACGAGTCCCGATGACGATCGTGCTCGGCTACGACGAATCCCCCGGCGCCCGACGGGCCCTGGACCAGGCGGTGGACATCGCCGGCCGGATGAACGAGACCCTGGTCGTGGTCTACGCCGACGAGCCGCCGAGCCGGATGGGCGAGGAGTACGGCGCCCACGCGGACGCCCTGGCCGAGAAGGGCCGGCAGGCGCTGGCCGAGGCGACCGCGGTCGCGTCGGCGGTCGGAGTCACCGTCGAGGTCGCGCTGGTCCAGGGGAAGCCGGCGCAGGCTCTGCTCGACGTCGCCGACCGGTCCGACGCCCGGCTCATCGTCGTCGGCACCTACGGCGAGAGCCCCTTGCGCAGCGCCATCCTCGGCTCGACGCCGCACAAGCTGCTGCACTGGTCGACCCGGCCGGTGCTCTGCGTGCCGCCGCCCGAGGCACCCAGCCGCAGTTGATCATGACGTTCTCTGCTCGACACGCCGGGGACACGCCGACGGCGCAGCAGAGATTGCCATGATCATTTGGGAAGGGGCTCGGGACCGGGCGGGGCCACGGTGACGTCCGCGTCGAGTGGCGGTGAACCGGCCGAAAGGACCATCCTGAGAACCACACATCGACGATCGCCGGGTCGGCGCCGGCGGACGGGAGCGGGTTGGTGGCGGAGCGGACGACGCCACCGCAGGGCACCCCGGCCCGGGTGACCCTGCGGGAGGTCGCCGCGCGCGCCGGGGTTTCCCGAACGACCGCGTCCTTCGTCCTCAGCGGACGCCGGGACATGCGCATCTCCGCGGACGCCGAGGGCCGGGTCCGGCAGGCGGCCCGCGAGCTGAACTACCGGCCCAGCCTGCTCGCCCAGAGCCTGCGCACGAACATGTCGCAGACGATCGGCCTGCTGTCCGACCAGATCGCCAGCGAGATGTTCGCCGGCGAGGTGATCCGGGCCGCGCTCACCACGTCCCTGCGGCACGAGCACCTGCTGTTCGTGGGCGAGACCGGCGGCGATCCGGAGGTGGAACGAAACATCATCCAGGGCATGATCGACCGGGGGGTCGGCGGTTTCGTCCACGCCTCGATGTACACGCAGGTCGTGCGCATCCCCAGTGCCCTGCGCAAGCTCCCGGTGGTGCTGCTGAACGCCCACGCCAAGGGTCGGCGGCTGACCACCGTGATTCCGGACGAGGTCGAGGCCGGCCGGATGGTCGCCCGGGAACTGCTGCGGCACGGGCACCGCGACGGGATCGTCCTGGTCGGCGAGCGCACCTCCCAGGCGATTGCCGGGCAGGAACGCCTGGACGGGATCCGGCAGGAACTCGCCGAGGAGGGCACGTCGCTGACGGCCTTGATCGATTGCCTGTGGTGGCCGCAACACGCCTATCGGGCGGTCGCCGACTACCTCGCGAAGGGCAATCGACCGTCGGCGTTCATCTGCCTGAACGACCGGGTGTCCTTGGGCGTGTACCAGGCCGTCCAGGAGCTGGGATGGCATGTGCCGCAGGAGGTGTCGGTGATCTCGTTCGACGATTCCGACCTCGCCGATTGGCTCCGGCCCGCGCTGACCAGCGCGGCCATCCCCTACTTCGAGATGGGCCGGCTGTCGGTGGAGCTGCTGCTCGACCCGCCGGAGACCGCGCAGGTGCACCGGGTGCCGATGCGGCTGCACCAGCGGGAGTCGGTCGCCCCGCCGGCCGGCTGACCGCGGGCCAGGCGGTGTTGCGGAAGATCCGGCCGCCCACCGCGACCCAATGTTCCGCACCCGCCGGGCGGGGCCGCGCTATGCGGTCTCGGCCGCGTGCTGCCGCAGGGCCGGCTCCGGGACGGTGGGGACCCGCAGCCCGGTCGTGCGGGGGCGGGTGGCGTCCCGGCCGCGGCGCAGCAGGGAGCGCCAGCGCTTGGGGTCGTGCACGGACGGCGCGGTGACGCCGACGAAGTCGGTGACGACCGAGACGAACCGTTCCGGGAACTGCTCGTGCGGGAAGTGTCCGGCCCCCCGGAAGATCTCGATGCGGGCTCCGGGCATCAGCTCCCGCGCGTTCTCGGCGTGCTGCACCGGGAGCACCGTGTCCTCCGAGCCCCAGACCACACAGGTGGGCATGTCCCGGGTCAGATAGGCACGGTCGGTCATGCTGACCACCTGCCCACGCCAGTCGATCACGCCCCGGAGCACGTGCAGGAAGGCGTCCCGCTCGGCGGCGTCGGACTTGCCCTGCAACGCGCCCAGCGCGTTCGGCACGTCCGCGGTCCCGGGCAGGCCGATCGCGTGCGCGCCGTGGCCGATCACCCGCATCGCGGCGAACACCGGCGGGGTCGCCGCGACCGCCAGGGCGGCGGAGGCGCCGGGCAGGGTCAGCCCGCGCAGCAGCGAATTGACCTCGCGGCCCAGCCCGCCGGGGGCGACCAGCATGAGCCGTTCGGTCAGGTGCGGGAACTGGTAGGCGAACTGCATCGCGACCCCGCCGCCGAAGCTGTGCCCGACCACCGTCACCCGGTCGATGCCCAGGATCGCCAGCAGATCCCGCATCCCGTTGGCGAATCCGCCGAGGCTGTAGTCGGCCCGCGGCTTGCCGGACGCGCCGTGTCCGAGCAGGTCGGGCGCGATCACCGTGTAGCGGCGGCTGAGTTGGGCGATGACCGGGTCCCAGGTGCGGTGGTCACAGCCCAGGCCGTGCAGCAGCAGCAGGGCCGGTCCTCGCCCGGTGAGCACATAGGCGCGCCGGTGCCCGTGCACGATCCGCGTCTGAACCCGGACATCGGATCGCACGACACGCCTCCCATCCGCGGTACAGACAATTGGCAGGACCGTCAGAAACAGTTCTCAACCAAGATTAACCTGCGCCATGTGATGGGCGCCACGCCGTCACCCGGTGGTGGTACCGATTCCACCGCATGGATCCCGCACCGGCCACCAGGACGTCCGCCGACTTGCCTCATTTGCAGGTTCCGGGGGGCCCGGAACCTGCAAATGAGGCAAGTCGAGGGGGTGCGCGGGGGCGGGGCTGAGGGGGTGGGCGCCGGGGGGCGGGGGGTGGGCGCCGGAGGCGGTGACCGTCAGGCCAGCCGCCAGATGCCGGCGCATGGACCGTTGCCGGGCACCAGGATCGCCCGGTCCGACGCGACCAGGTCCTCCCCGCCGTACAGCGTCTGCGGCGCCCCGGCGGCCAGCCGCCCGGGCAGCGCGGCGCCCGACCAAGGACCGCGCGCGACGACCACCAGCAGTCGCTCGTCGGCGGTCTCCCGGAGGTACCCGACGGCGTCGTCGGCGGCGATCACCCAACGCAGCCCGCCGGTCCGCAGGGCCGGGTGGGCGGCTCGCAGCGCGATCAGCTCCCGGAACGCGGTCAGCGTCGTGTGATCCCACGATTCGGGCCGCGACCACGGCATCGGGGTGCGGGCGTGCTCGCCGTCGACGGCCTGCAGGCCCAGCTCCTCCCCCGCGAAGATCATCGGCGCGCCCGGATAGGTCATCTGCAGCGCGACCCCGAGCCCGACCAGCGTGGCGTCTCCGGTCACCGTCCGGAACCGCGGTGTGTCGTGCGAGGCCAGCAGGTTCCAGTGCCGGCCGGCCACCTTCCACGCCGTGCTGGCCAGGAAATCGCGCATGGTGGCGATGGTGTCGGCGCCGGAGCGCCGGGGGATCCGCTGCGGCATGCCCAGGAAGCCCAAGCCGTTGTTCGTCGCGGTCAGGAAGCTCCACACCGGCCGGGTGAAGCCGGCGTAGTTCATCGCCCCCTGCCAGCCGTCGCCGACCAGGTCGGCCGAGAAGTCGTGGCAGTGCTCGGCCAGCAGGGCCGACCCGGGCCGCACCGAGTCCAGGGTGGCCCGCAGCTCCCGGGCCACGTCGTGGCCGTGGTCGAACGGCCCGTACCGGCCGGTCATGTTGGCCACGTCGATGCGCCAGCCGTCCAGGTCGTACGGCGGCCGCAGCCAGCGGGCGACCACCGAGTCGCCCCGGCCGAACAGCCGGTCGCGGAGTTCGCGCGACTCGAGATTGAACTTCGGCAGGGTCGGGTGGCCCATCCAGGAGACGTAGTCGTGCGGACCGGAGCCGGTGAAGTAGTAGTAACCCCGTTCCGGACCCCCGGCCTGAGCGGCCCTGAACCAGGCGTGGTCGTCACCGGAATGATTGGTGGTGAAGTCCCCGATCACCCGCAGGCCCCGGGCGTGCGCGGCGGCCGACAACCGGGCCAGCGCCTCGTCGCCGCCCAGCAGCGGGTCGACGCAGTCGAAGCTGGTGGCGTTGTACCGGTGATTGGAGCGGGCCGGGAAGATCGGCGTCAGGTAGATCGCGGTGGCGCCGAGATCGGTGATGTGGTCGAGGTGCTCGACGATGCCGTCCAGGTCGCCGCCGTAGAACTGCCGCGGCGTGTCCGGCCCGACGTTGACCACCGGGTCGTCCCAGCCGGCCGGCACCGCCCAGTCCGGTCGGTCCCGCTCCCGGGACCGGCCAAACCGGTCCGGGAAGATCTGGTAGACCACCGCCTCCGAACCCCACTCGGGGCCGGGATCGTAGGTGGTGAGCCGGAAGTCGTGCCGGTCGGCGACCTCGCGGGAGTGCTCACCGGTGCCGTTCAGCCAGCTGTACCCGGCCGGGCCGCGGTCGAGCAGCACCCGGTAGTGGGTGACCGGATTGTGCACGACGACGTCGGCCGCGTACCAATCCTCCCCGTCGACGTGTCCGTCGAGGGCAGCGCGCAGGTAGCGCGGTTCGGCATCCTCGATCACCCGCAGCCAGACCGAATCCACCCCGGCCGACCGCGGCACCCGCACCCGGATCGGCACCCGGTCGCCGAAGGACGGCGTCTGCGCGCCGACATACAGGGACGAGCCATCGTGGTGGGGGCCGGGCTCGCCACCCGGGTCCCCACCCTGCCTGGTGCGCATCGGTTCTCGGTCGGCTCAGGTCCAGATAGCCTGCGAGGTATCCGGATCGAAGAAGTGCGCCCGTTCGACGTCCACCGCGATCTCGATGTCGTCGCCCATCCGCACCCGGGACCGCGGCGCGAACGAGGCCACCCAGGTGACCCCGAGTTCGGGGCCGACATGCACGTCCCCGCCGCCGGCCTCCTTCTCGATCAGCTTGGTGTCGGCCGTGCTCACTTTCTCCCCGGGGAAGGTGAAGTGCACGACGATCTCCGAGCCGAGCGCTTCGGTCAGGGCCACCTTGCCCTTGAGCCGGCGGGTCGGGTCGGGATCGCGGGCCAGGTTGGCGTCCTCCATGTCCTCGCTGCGCACCCCGACGATCACCTTCTTGCCGGCGTAGGACTTCAGCGCGGGCCGGGCGGATACCGTCGAGTCCGGGATCTTCATCAGGGCCTCGCCCTTCCGCACGGCCAGACCGTCCGGGCCGTCGACGATCTCACCCATCACCAGGTTCATCGGCGGGGATCCGACGAACTGGGCGACGAAGACGTTGACCGGCGTGTCGTAGCACTCGCTCGGCGTGCCGAGCTGCTGCAGGATGCCCGCCTTCATGACCGCCATCCGGTCGCCCATGGTCATGGCCTCGGTCTGGTCGTGGGTGACGTACAGCGTGGTGGTGTTGAGCGAGCGCACCACCGCGGAGATCTCGGCCCGCATCTGGACCCGGAGCTTGGCGTCCAGGTTGGACAGCGGTTCGTCCATCAGGAACACCTGGGGTTCGCGGACGATGGACCGGCCCATCGCCACCCGCTGCCGCTGACCGCCGGAGAGCTGCTTGGGCTTGCGGTCCAGCAGCGGGGTGAGTTCGAGCATGTCGGCGGCCTTGGCGATCCGCTGCTCGATGATGTCCTTGGGCATCTTGCGCAGCTTGAGCCCGTAGGCGATGTTGTCCCGCACGCTCATGTGCGGGTACAGCGCGTAGGACTGGAACACCATGGCGATGTCCCGGCCCTGCGGATCGACGTCGTTGACCCGCCGGCCACCGATCAGCAGGTTGCCGGTGGAGATGTCCTCCAGCCCGGCGACCATCCGCAGGGCGGTGGACTTGCCGCAGCCGGACGGGCCGACCAGCACCAGGAACTCGCCGTCGGCGATATCGATGCTCAGGTCCGTGACCGCGTGAAAACCGTTCTCGTACAGCTTGTTGATCTTGTCCAGGACGACGGGGGCCATCGGGCGCTCCTACCTCGAATCGACGAATCGGTTGGTGCGGGAAAGGCCGGTCAGCCCTTGACCGCGCCGGCGGTCAGGCCGGTGGTCAGCGAACGCTGGGTGACGGCGAAGACCAGCAGCATCGGGATCGCCGCCATCAACCCACCGGCGGCCATCAGCCCCCACTGCTGCAGCAATGGATTGGCCACGAGGCTGTTCAAGCCGACGGCCAGGGTGGTGTTGTCCGGGTCCGGCAGGATTTGCTGGGCCATCGGCAGCTCGTTGAACGTCGCGGTGAAGCTGACGAAGAACACGACGACCAGGATCGGCAGGGCCAGCCGCATGATCAGCCCAAAGAAGATCTTCACGTGCCCGGCCCCGTCGATCCGGGCCGACTCGTCGATGTCCACCGGGATGGTGTCGAAGTAGCCCTTCATCAGGAAGGTGTTCACCCCCAGTGCGCCGCCCAGGTAGACCAGCAGCAGCCCCCAGATGCTGCGCAGGCCGAACGCCGGGAAGACGTCCCCGATGGACTGCAGCAGGATGAAGATCGCGGTCAGACCGAGCACGGCCGGGAACATCTGCACGAGCATCAGGGTGAGCAGGCCCATCCGGCGGCCCTTGAACCGCAACCGGCTGAACGCGAACGCGGCGCACGCACCCATCAGCAGGGCCAGGCCGGAGTTCAAAGTGGCCAGGATGACCGTGTTCCGGAACCAGATGGCAAACGGCCACTGGGTGCTGGTCAGGACAGCCGTGAAGTTGTCCAGCGACAGGTTGTTCGGCACCAGGCAGGTCAGCGCGGCCAGGCCGGTCCGATCCGGCGGGCAGGCCGCGGTCAGCGTGTTGCCGCCGGAGAACGCCAGGTTGATGACGTACAACACCGGGAAGAGCGCCCAGATGCACATGATGACCGCGACCAGGTGGCGCCAGCCGACGATGCGCACCCAGCGCCCGAACGGCATCTTGTCGGCCTTGAGCTTCTGTTCCTCGGCCGCGGCCGGGGTGGAGGTGTCAGCGGTCATCGTCCGATCTCCTCGAGCTTGCGGGTGAGGCGGAAGCCGTACGCCGACACCGATCCGACGATCACGAAGATCAGCATCGCGATGGCCGACGCCAGCCCGAATTGCTGGTTGGCCTGAGTAAACGCGATCCGCAGCGTGTAGTTGATCAGCAGGTCGGTGGAACCGCCGTTGATGGCCGAGGTCTGGAACGGTCCGCCGCCGGTCAACAGGTTGATCAGGGTGTAGTTGTTGAAGTTGAAGGCGAAGGTGGTGATGAGCAGCGGCGCGGTGGCCACCAGCAGCAGGGGCAGCACCACGGTGCGGAAGGCGTACCGACTGGACGCACCGTCGACGAACGCCGCCTCCTTCAGATCGGCCGGCACCGAGGTGAGCGCCCCCATGCAGACCAGGAAGAAGTACGGGAAGCCCAACCACAGATTGACGAACAACACCGAGAACCGGGCCAGCCACGGGTCGGTGAGCCACTGGATGTTGGCACCCAGGATCTGATTGACGATGCCGAAGTCGGAGTTCAGCATGCCCTGCCAGATCAACGCGGTCAGGATGACCGGCAGGCCGTACGGGATGATCAGAATGACGCGGTAGATGCCCTTACCGCGCATCCGGCGCTCCTGAAAGACCAGCGCCATGATCAAACCGAGCGCGAAGTTCAACAGCGTGGTGAGTATTGCGAAGGCGAAGGTCCAGAGCAGGATCGGAATGAACGACGAGCGGATCGTCGAGTCGGTGAACAACTTGACGTAGTTGTCGAAGCCGACACCGACCGTCCAGCCCGGATTGAGGCGTTGCCCACTGGTCTCGTTGACGAACGCGCCGTCGGTGTTGTTGGCCGGATACACCTCGTTCGTCTGGGTGTTGATCATGGCGTCCTGCGCCTGGTCATACGTGTAGCCCGACTTGGCCTCCCGCGCCCGGGTGATCGAGATGGCTCGGAGGAAGGTGCCGTTCGCCGCGTCGATCGGCGGGGCCAGCGCGTCCCATTGCGCCTTCAGATCCGGATTGCCGGACAGGGTGGCCAGGTTCAGGCTGGTGTAGCCGGTGACGCCGGTGACCTGTTCGCCGGTGCGCTGGACGTCGCCGCTCGGCACGTCGGTCAGGCCCTCGTTGGTGCCGATCCGCACGTTCCCGGTGGTCGGATCGGTGACCAGCATGGACACCGTGCCGTCCTGCTCGATCGGCACGACCGCGTACTCGGTGCCGCCCTCGACCGGCACCACATTGCTGGCCTGGATGGCCGTGATGGCCGCGTCCTTGCCCCCCAGGTGCCCGGTGCCGTAGTTGGTGAAGGACAGGTAGCCGGTGAACACCATGACGAACAGCTGGTACAGGATGAGGAAGATCAGGCCGGGAACCAGGTACTTCAGGGGCAGGCCGCCCTTCCTGAAGTAGACCGCGTTGACCACGATCAACACGATCGCGAAGAAGACGACGGCCGGCCACCACTTCGCGCTCCAGGCCTGGGCGAGGCAGTAGATCAGCAGGGCGTCGATCAACCCCACCAGAATGATCTTGATGAGCAGATTGCCGGCGCCCGGGGAGCGGGGGGCCGGAGCCCCCCGCTCGTCCTGAACCGCCGGAGCGGTGTCGGTCATGTTGCCGCCGTTCCTCTCCGAATTCGGCTCGGTGCTAGTTCAGGCTGGCGTTGCGCTGGTTGATGGAGGTTGCGGCGTTCTGCATGGTCGTCGTCGGGTCGGCCCCGTTGGCCACGTTGAACTCGGCCAGGCCCCAGTCGGTGAACACGTTGGCCATCTGCGGGATGGACGGCATCGGGATGCCGCTCTGCCCGTAGTCACCGAACGCCTTGGTGTACGCGTCGGCCGCGGCCGCGGTCTCCAGGGTGGGGATCCAGGCCGGGGTGCGCGGGTCGACGGCATACATACCGTCCATGAACTCGGTGGTCTGCACCTCGTCGGACAGGAAAGTGGAGGCGAGCACCGGGTTCTTGGCCTTGTTCGGCTGGAAGAAGGCGCGGACGCCGATGAACGGCTGGGAGGTGTACTGGCTGCCGGCCCAGCCCGGGATCGGGCAGACCATCAGGTTGTCGCCGAGCGCCGTCTTGGCGTCCGGGATCGCCCACGGGCCGGTGATCCAGTACGCCATCTTGCCCCCGTTGAAGGCCTGCTGGGCGATGTCGAAGCTCACGTTGGCACCCATCACGCCCTCATTCACCAGCCCTTGCAGGCGGGTCGCGGCCGCGATGGCGCCCGGGCCACCGATCCCCATGTCCTTGGAATCGAAGGTGCCGTCAGCGTTCTGCTTGAACGCGTACCCGCCGTCCGCGCTGAACAGCGGCTGCCAGTGGTAACCGTCTCCGGTCGCGCCGATCTGCAGGCCGAAGCCCAGGCCGGCCTGGGAGGTGCCGGCGGCCTGCAGCTGCTTGGCCGTGGCCACGGCGTCGTCCATGGTGGCCGGGCAGGTCGGCGACAGCGACTTGTTGGTCAGCAGGGCCACGTTCTCGGTCGCCCACGGGACGCCCATCACCGAACCGTTGTAGGTGACGCCCTGGACGGCCACCTTGGTGAACTTGTCGGTGTTGGCGCCCAGGTCGACCGGGGCCAGGATGCCGTTCTGCTGGAACTGACCGATCTGGTCGTGCGGACCCTCGAAGACGTCCGGCACGTCCCCGGTGCTGTTGCCCTGGATCAGCGCGTTCTGCAGGTCGGTGCCGCCGTTGAAGTTGCGCACGACGCAGGTGACGCCGTTCTCGGCGGCCCACTTCTGGCACAGCGGGGTGATCGCCTTGGACGTGTTGGCCGAGTTGTCCGCCCACACGGTGAGGGTGGACGCGCTGTCGGTGGCGCCGCCTCCGCCGGTGGCCGCGGCCGATCCGGTGGCGGCGGCGGATCCGGTCGCCGCCGAGGTGGCCGCGCTGGTGGTGCTCGACGAACCGCTGCCGCTGCTACAGGCGCTGATCACGAGCGGGACGGCGGCCAGCGTGAGGCCGACCTTGAGCATTCGACGCATTGGGTGCCCCTCTTCACTGAGGTGTTGGGCCGAGGCCGGGTCTCACATCCGGTGGAACCCGACATGTGTGGACGATGTGCTTGCGATCACAGACCGCTGAGGAACATCCCGCAACTCGACCTAC
Organism: Nakamurella sp.; assembly: GCA_039812105.1. Classification (GTDB taxonomy): domain Bacteria; phylum Actinomycetota; class Actinomycetes; order Mycobacteriales; family Nakamurellaceae; genus Nakamurella. Next base: position 6,911 of record JBDHZW010000034.1, on the reverse strand, counting down.
CCGCCGAATTTGCCCCACGTAGCCCGATTCCGTGCCCAACAACCCAGCGAAGTATATTGTCTAATAACATCTTTCGTGCTGAACCGGTCTAGCAGGCTCGGACCGACGTCCTTGGCGCGTCCATCGCGCCGTTGCCGAATTGTGACCTGGGGTTTGCCCGGCCGTGTTGACCGTCCCCCAGGAAGCGGGGTTGCTACTTCATTGAACCTTCACAGGTCCGGGGACGTGCTTGGCAGGTGAGTATCTGACCCGTACCACCGACTGCCCCAGCCTCGCCCGCCGCCGACCTGGAGGACCAGCCCCCGTGACCTCACCCGCCCACCCGCTGCCCCGCCGCCTGGTGCTCGCCGCATCCGGGACCGCCGTGCTCGCCGCCGCCGCGGCCTGCTCGTCCGGCACCACCGCCTCCGGCACCACGTCGTCCGCCGCGTCATCGGCCCCAGCTTCATCGAAGGCCTCGAGCGCCCCGCCGAGTTCGAGCCGGGTGACCACGTCCGCGGCACCGTCCACGACCAGCGCGCCGGCCTCGTCGGCCGAGCCGGCCACAACGACTGCGGTCGCGACCGAACAGGCGCCCACCGGCACCCCGCTGGCGTCGGTGGCGGACGTCCAGTCGGCCGGCTCGGTGGTGGTGCAGGCCGAATCCGGGCCGGTGCTGCTGGCCTACACGGATGGCACCGTGGTCGCCCACACCGCCATCTGCACTCACCAGCAGTGCACCATCGCGGCCAGCGGCTCCTGCCCGTGCCACGGATCGAAGTTCAACGTGACGACCGGGGCGGTCGAGAACGGTCCGGCGTTGCGCCCGCTGGCCGAGGAGCAGGTCACCGTCAGCGGCGGGCAGGTCTATCCCGCCTGACCGAGTGGTGGCCCGAGGCGCCCCCCGCGTCGCACAGCAACCGCACAGCCTGGGCCAAGACCCGTCACACAGCCACCGCCCAGGATCGTCACCATGACCGCTTCGAGCCCGCTGACCAGCACTGCCGTCCCGGCCGACCGCGCCGCCCTGCGCGGACCGGACGGCCGGCCGATCCGCGTCCTGGTCGTCGACGACGAACAGGCCCTGTCCGAACTGGTCAGCCTGGCCCTGCGGTACGAGGGCTGGGAGGTGCGCTCGGCGGCCGACGGCATGTCCGCGATCGCCGCGGCCCGGGACTTCCGGCCCGACCTCGTGGTGCTCGACGTGATGCTGCCGGACATCGACGGCCTGGAGGTGCTGCGCCGGCTGCGCGCGGACATCGAGCGGATGCCGGTGCTGTTCCTCACCGCCAAGGACGACGTCAGCGACCGGATCGCCGGGCTCACCGCCGGCGGCGACGACTACGTCACCAAGCCGTTCTCCATTGAGGAGCTGGTGCTCCGGTTGCGCGCCCTGCTGCGCCGCTCGCACCTGGCCCTGACCACCGACTCGTCCACCATCGTGGTCGGCGACCTGGTGCTGGACGAGGACTCCCGCGAGGTCCGGCGCGGCGACGACCTGATCGCGCTGACCGCGACCGAGTTCGAGCTGCTGCGCTTCCTGATGCGCAACCCCAAGCGGGTGATGTCCAAGGCGCAGATCCTGGACCGGGTCTGGAACTACGACTTCGGCGGCCAGGCCAATATCGTGGAGCTGTACATCTCCTATCTGCGCAAGAAGATCGACGCCGGACGGGAACCGATGATCCACACCATGAGGGGTTTCGGTTATGTCCTCAAACCCGCCACCTGACGGATCACACCGGTCCGTTCTGATCGACGACGCCCAACCCGAGGACCACCAGACCCAGCCCATCGGGGCCCTGCCGGCCGGCCACGAACGACCGCGCCCATCCTGGTTCCGCCCCGTGACGCTGCGCAACAAGCTGGTGGTCAGCATCATGGCGTTGATCGTCGTGGTGTGCGCCGTCGTCGGCGTCACCACCGAGATCTTCCTGTCCCGCTACCTGATGAAGCAGTTGGACAGCCAACTGGAACAGGCGAGCCAGTTCGTCCTCAATCCGCCCGGCGGACGCCAGGGTGGCGTGCCGACCACGTGCAGCACCGACCTGCGCGGTCCCGGTGGCCTCGGGCAGTCGACCAACAGCCTGACCGCCTACATCCAGGGCGGGCAGGTGCTCAGCGCGTGGACCGTCGACTACAAGACCGGTTGCACCCCGCTGTCCGCCGAGGCCGACGCGATCCTGCTGTCCGTCCCGGTATCCACCCAGTCGAACAAGGTCCAGCAGACCGTCGACATTCCCGGCCTCGCCAGCAGTTACCGGGTGATGGCGCAGACCCGTTCGGACGGGGTCACCGTCGTCACCGGCCTGTCCATGGCGCCGGTGCAGGGCTCGCAGTATCAGCTGGCCATGATCCTGCTGATCGTCACCGGGGTGGCGCTGTTCGTCGGCGCCTTTGCCGTGGTGTGGATCGTCGGCCGCTCGCTGCGCCCGCTCGACCGGGTGGCGGCCACCGCCCGGAAGGTGTCCACGTTGCCGCTGGACCGGGGCGAGGTCGACCTGGGCGTGCGGGTGCCCGATCAGGACACCGACACCCGCACCGAGGTCGGGCAGGTCGGGGCGGCGCTGAACCAGATGCTCGGCCACGTCTCCGGCGCCCTGAAGTCCCGGCAGGAGTCGGAGACCCGGGTCCGGCAGTTCGTCGCCGACGCCTCGCACGAGCTGCGCACCCCGCTCGCGTCGATCCGGGGCTACGCCGAGCTGGCCCGCCGGGACGAGAACGACTCGGCGACCGTGACGCACGCCCTGCGCCGGGTGGAATCCGAATCCGCCCGGATGTCCACGCTGGTGGACGACCTGCTGCTGCTGGCCCGGCTCGATTCCGGCCGCCCCCTGTCGTCCGATCCGGTGGATCTGAGCATGCTGATCATCGACGCGGTGTCGGACGCCCGGGTGGCCGGCCCGACCCACCGGTGGCAGCTGGACCTGCCGGAAGAACCGGTGACCGTCTCCGGGGACGGCGCCCGGCTCACCCAGGTGCTGACGAACCTGCTGGCCAACGCACGCACCCACACCCCGGGTGGCACCACCGTTCGCTGCGGGCTGCGCACCGAGTCCGGCGCCGAGGGTCGGTGGGCCGTCGTCACGGTCGCCGACGACGGGCCGGGCATCCCGGCGGCCCTGCAACCGGAGATCTTCGGCCGGTTCGTCCGCGGCGACTCGTCCCGATCCCGGGCCGCCGGCTCGACCGGCCTGGGCCTGGCCATCGTGTCCGCCGTGGTCGGCGCGCACCGGGGCACCGTGTCGGTGCAGAGCCGGCCGGGGTCGACCGTGTTCACCGTCCGGCTGCCCGGGGCCACCGACTGACCCACCCCGCCGCTCCCGGGGCCGGGGCCCGCTCGCAGCGTGGGCCGGGGCCCGCTCGCGGGGTGGTTCGAATCGAGCCGGGGGCGGGCGAGCCGGACCATACTGATGCGCGACGAACCGGCCCGCTGGGCCTGATGCGGAGGGCGGCAGCGATGACGGACCGGCAGGCTTTCGAGGATCGGCGGGCCATTCTGCGGGAGCAGTACCTGGCACCGGCCGGCGACCGGCCGGGCTCGTCGGCCCGCGGCCTGCACCACACCGCGCTGCTGTCCAGCGACGTCGAGACGACCATCCGGTTCTACCAGGACCTGCTCGAGTTCCCGTTGACCGAGCTGATCGAGAACCGTGACTACGCCGGCTCGTCACACTTCTTCTTCGACATCGGCAACGGGAACCTGCTGGCGTTCTTCGACTTTCCCGGCCTGGACGTCGGGCCCTATCAGGAGGTGCTGGGCGGCCTGCACCACATCGCGATCAGCATCGAGCCCGAGCGGTGGTCCCGGCTGCGGGACAAGCTGACCGCCGCCGGGGTCGACCTGGTGGAGCACAGCGAGGTCTCGCTGTACTTCCGCGACCCGGACGGCGCCCGGATCGAGCTGATCGCCGACCCGCTGGGTGAGATGTACGGCTCGAAGGTGCTGTGAACGGCCCGGATCAGGAGGTCTGCGGCGCCTGACCGTTGCCGTTCGGCGGGGTCATCCCCTCGGGCGCCTGCCGGCCGCCCTGGCCCTGCGTCCCACCCGGCCCGAAACCGCCCGCGGTGGAGGCATTCCCCGACGTCACCGAGGTGGCGGTGGCGGTGTCGCCGCTGACCGTGCCGAGCACCCGGACGGTCTGTCCCTGGCTCAGCGAGGACGCGTCGACGCCCGACCCGACCGTCCAGGTGGAGGAGTAGCCGTCGGTGCTCTGCACGGTCAGCGAACTGCCGGACAGCGCGGTGATCTCGCCGGACTGCAGCCGCATCGTCTGGGTGCCGCTGCCGCTGGACACGACGAAGTCGCCGTGCAGCGCGTTGGCCAACTCCATGGCGCCGGCCATCGCGCCCCCGCGCGTGCCGGTACCCCCGGACGCGTCACCGCCGGCGAAGCCCTGACCGCCGCCGAATCCCTGGCCCCCCGGACCGGACTGGGTCGCCGAGTTGCTGCCGGAGGACGCGCTGGCGGCGGAAACCGCGGCCACGCCCCCGATCCCGACAACGGCCACCAGCGCACCGCCGGCGGCGACCTTCTGCCAGGTCTTCCACCGTGACGGGGGCTTGCCGTTCGGACCGGGTCCGGCCGGCCCACCCCAGGTCGGTGGCTGGTTCGGGGGCGGTGGCTGCTGTCCCCAGGTCGGTGGCTGGTTCGTGGCTTGCGGGGGCGGCGGGCCCCACTGGGGCCGGCCGAACTGAGGATCCCAGCCCGGACCCGGCTGCGTCGGCGCCCAGGCTTGCTGGTCGGCGGGTTCGGACGAGGCCGACGCCGGCTGGGTCGGGCCATTCGGGGTGGCGTCGTACGACTCGGGCGATGTCGCGAACGGCGAGACGTAGGCCCAGGTCCCGGTGGCGTCATCCGGCCCGGGACGTGCCGGGCCGGGCTGCGCGTCCGGTTGGCGCCCGCCAGCCGGTTCGTTCCCCTCGTCGTCGTGGCGGTCCATGTCGTGCTCCTTCACACATCCAAGAACGGCCGGCCGGCCGCGAACCCGAGGGTGGGCGCGCCGCCTGTCCGGAAGCTGTGCAAACTGTGACGGAGCCATGAGTCACCGCGGAGGTGCCGGCGATGACGAGCGGGGTCGCGCTGGTGCTCGTCGAGGGCATCCCGGGCTCGGGAAAGTCCGGCACGGCCCGCCGGATCGCGGAGTGGCTGAGCGAGCACGGGTGGCGATCGCGGCTCCGCCTGGAAGGTGACCCGGAGCATCCCGCCGACTACGAGAGCGTCGCCCGCCTGACGCCGGCGCAGTGGGATGCCGTGGGGCAGGATCACCCGGCCTGCCAACCGGCCCTGCGCGAGACGGCGTGGCGACGCGGCGACGAGATCTTCGTGCCGTACGGCCGGCTGCACCAACCGCCGGCCGAGCTGCTGTCCGCGCTGGCCCGGCAGGATGTGTACGGGCTGCCGCTGGCCGACTGGCGGCGGCTCACACTGGCGCGCTGGGCGGAGTTCGCGCGCGCCGATCGCTCGCCCGGCGAGGTGGACGTCTTCGAGTGCTGCTTCCTGCAGAACCTGCTCACCGCGCCGATCGCCCGGTTCGACCAACCGGCCGCCCAGGCGAGCGCGCACATCCTGGCCATCGCCGGCATGCTGCGGGATCTCGATCCGCTGCTGGTCTACCTCGATCCGCCGTCCGTCGCCGACTGCCTTGACGCCGTGACGGCGGAGCGCCCCCGGAAGTGGCTGGAGTTCGTGATCACCTACACCACCGGCCAGGACTGGGGACGGGCCCGCGGCGTGACCGGCCGGGCCGGGATGCAACGCTTCTACCAGGAGCTGCGGGACCTTCAGGTCGGGCTGCTGCCGGCCCTCGCCTCCCGCGGCATGCGCACGCTGGTCCTGTCCGACCCGGCCCGGGACTGGCCGGCCACCCACGCCCGGCTCGCCGCCGAACTCGACGCGGTCTTCGGGTCGGGCGGCGACGACCCGAGCCGGCGGGATGGCACAGTAGCGGGGTGACCGAGGCGCCCCCGCAGCCGGCCGGCCGGGCGCTGAGCAGCACCTGGACACCGCCGCATCCCGTCGAGCCGGCAACGGTGCTGTGGCCCCTGCGTCGCGGCACCCACGACCCGACGCTCCGGTTCGAGGCCACCGGCATCTGGCGGACGTCACTCACCCCGCAGGGCCCGGTCACCGTGCATCTGGACACCACCTGTCGCCCGGAGATCCGCTGCGCGGCCTGGGGTCCCGGCGCCGAATGGGCGATCGCCCAGGTCCCCGAACTGCTCGGCCGGGACGACGACTGGTCGGCGTTGGACACCGGCAGCCACCCGGTGCTGCATCGCAGCCGGCGGGCCCATCCCGGGCTGCGGATCCCCCGCACCACCCTGGTCTTCGAGGTGCTGGTGCCGGCCGTGCTGGAGCAGCGGGTGGTCGGCGCCGATGCCCGCCGGTCGTGGCGGGACCTGGTGCACCGCTTCGGATCTCCCGCCCCCGGACCCGCACCGGACGGCATGCGGGTGCCGCCGGACGCGGCCGGGTGGGGCCGCATCCCGTCCTGGGAGTGGCACCGGGCCAACGTCGACCCGGGCCGGGCGGCCACCGTCGTCCGGGCAGCGAAGGTCGCCGACGGCCTGCAACGCACCGTCGGCCGGGGCCGGGGCGGCCCGGACGTCACCGCCGCCCTGCGCACCGTCCCGGGGATCGGGGTGTGGACGGCCGCGGAGATCGTGCAGCGGGCGCACGGCGACCCGGACACCGTCAGCGTCGGCGACTACCACCTGCCGGCCCTCGTCGGGTGGGCGCTGATCGGCCGGCCGGTGGACGACGACGGCATGCTGGAGCTGCTCGAACCCTGGCGCGGGCACCGTCAGCGGGTGATGCGGTTGATCGAGAGCAGCGGTGTGCGCAAGCCCCGGTTCGGGCATCGGGCGCCGCGGGTGGATCACCGCCACCACTGACCTCGGGTCGGCCCAGCACCCTCGCCCACTTGCCT